>CAUUCY010000028.1:0-20988 GCA_963543835.1 uncultured Bacteroidales bacterium | reverse complement strand
GTACAAAAATGTTATCGTTCTCTTCCGTGTTCAATTTAAGGATCTCTTTTATCAACCCCAATTCGGTTTAACAAACTCATGAAAGAGCGTTTCTTAAACCGAATTGGGGTTTTATGATAAATTCCGCTGGTTTGTTTAAACGAAAGAGAAATATCATAGGGCTCCTTTTCCTTGCCTTTTGTATAGCTTGTCGCTTCTTTACACCCGTGGCAGCACGGGGTTGGCGGCATATATCTCCTGTGCCGTTTTGTCATCGACATCGAATACGGCTTGCCCTGCTATACGCACGGAGACATTGTCTTTCATGGCAAGTATCTCGATGTTCGGATTCTTTTGCAGCTGTCTGTAAACCTCTTTTCTCGGAGAGGTAACGAAATAGAGAGTATGGGCATCTTGCTTCATAATCTGGAAGATACGGATTTTCGGTTTGCCATCTTCCACAGTGGCGAATGCCACGTCTTTATTCGTTTTCAAAAATTCCAATGCTTTTTCCATACAGTGTGCTTTTAAACTATATTTACCACTTTACAGGCTCGTTAAGAATCACCCCGTCGGACGCATCTTCCTGGGTGAAAGTATTGCCAAGATACTGTACGCAGAGCATCAAGAGGGCTTCTGTTCCGTTGTTACGCACGCTTCTTTTCCCATCGGGAGCCACGCGCACCACGCTACCTTCTTCCACTGGGAAGGCCAAGCCATCCACCTGAAACTCGCCCTTGCCTCCGAGGAAGAAGTAAAGTTCTTCGTGCTTCTTGTGTGTATGCAGAAAACCGCTTTCCGTGCCGGGCTGGAACAGCTGCAAGGAGAATTCGCTGCCTGTGGCACCGAGAGCCGCTCCGCCAAAAACCTTTCCCGGAATCTTCACTTCGGGACCGAGTTCCAATACATACTCGTTCAAATTACTCATTTTGCCCACATTGATGGCTCTGAAATTAGTTGCTTCTGCAATCTGCTCAATCTGTTTCATGTCGTTTATTTTTTAATTGTTAGTAAATTAAAGTTCCTTGGTATCTTTTGTATTGCAAAGGTGCGACATTATTTTTACTTATGCAAGTAGGTACTTAAAAATCAATTAGTTACCTCGAAGTAACTATTGTTGATAATGAGGTATTTAGCCTTGAATATTTTTTTGAAATAATTTTCTGTTGGTGCTTAAAAGATATTTGATTACCTTTGTAGAGCAAATTGACATACATTATATTATGAATAGAGCAACAATAGAAGATACCATATTCCCGGATTGTCCTATACGGAACATCCTGTCGAGACTTGGCGATAAATGGTCGCTATTGGCGATATACACACTTGACAAGCAGAATCGGGCTGTGCGCTTTAAGGAACTGCAGCGTGAAATTCCGGATATTTCGCAAAAAATGCTGACAGTGACCTTACGCACGCTTGAAGAAGACGGCTATGTGACACGCACGATATATCCGGAAGTGCCGCCCCGGGTGGAATATGCCTTGACAGAAAGGACGAAATCGTTACTCCCGCACATCAATGCCTTGATTGCCTGGGCTTTGGAGAATAGGGACGCAATTATGAGCGATAGAAGGGCAAGAAGTGAATAATGGTAGATTCGAGGGCAGGGAAGTTTAGGAGACTGATGAAGTGATGACAAATATCGAGTCCGCGTAGAAATATTAAGTTTTCGAGAACAAAGTTTGGGCTGTTATGTAACGAATTGAAATAAAATTTAGTATATTTGCGACTAAATAACTAAATGAATATGAAGAAGCTTTTTCTATCGGTTTTACTTGCTCTCGCTTGTGTGCTGACCGCGTTGGCACAGGATATTATAACCACAAAAGATGGGAATGATATTGAGGCAAAAATACTTGAAGTTAATAAAACGGAGGTTAAATACAAGAAATTCAACAATTTGGATGGTCCTGTGTTTACTATGGCAAAGTCTGATATTTTAATAGTCCGTTATGAGAATGGGGAAAAAGAAATTTTCAAGAGCGGAAAATATTTGTCCGGATATATGCCGAATTATGTACCTAATACAAATGAGACGGTAGTAAGGGGAATGAGATACGGAGTGTATAAAAGATTCTATGATCCCAAAAACTACATTCCTCAACCAAACGACAGATACAGTCCAGGCTGGTCCGGATTTGCGTCTTTCGTAATCCCTGGTCTCGGGCAGGCAATTGTCGGCGAGTGGGGTCGCGGAGCGGCATTTTTCTTGGGAAATATCACTTTGGGCTCAATTATGCGTGGCAGTATTTCTTACGACGCCCAGAATCGCTCGGTTACTTATCCCAATCTTTTTTGGTATTCGCTTGCCGCAAATGTGGCGCTTAACATATACAGTATTTTCGATGCCATACACGTGGCAAAAGTGAAAAATATGTATTATCAGGATCTTTATGGACAAATGGCTTCGGTAGGCTTGAAATTTGAGCCTTATTTCGCATTCACCCCTTCAAGCCCAAGCCGCATGCAGCCGACTGCAGGATTATCCCTTAAGATGTCTTTCTAAGGATTGAGCATAGGATGAACGGCTTTTAGATGCCGAACCCGAAACGTGCCAAGAGATTGGAGAAGAAGCTTTTTGGAGGCGGAATCTTTATTGAAACAGCATTCCGGAATAATATTATTCACCATATAAAGAAAAATCATGAAACGTCTTTACAGAGTCAGAAGAGGTCGTATGATCGCCGGTGTATGCACCGGGCTCGGAGAATATTTTGATATAGATCCGGTGGCATTCCGCATACTTTGGGTGATTGCAGGCTTTTGCAGCGCATTTTTCGGCGCATTCATCGCTTACCTGCTGATAGCGCTTATAGTACCTTCCGAAGGCAGAGTGGATTATCAAGGCTGATTTGCTCTGTAGTAAGTAAGCTGCTACGGGGGGCTATCAAGCTTGATCACTTCATAAAATGCAACGATGAAAAGCTTATTCTCTGGGTTGTTTTTGCAGTTCTGAAGGGGGGCGTGGAAAAAGTGCGGCAACGTAAGCGTGGGGTAGGAAAGTAATCTGTCGGAGTGGAAAAAGTTCTACAACACCAGCGAGAGTCAGAGGGACGACTAATCTATCGGCGCGGGAAAAGTTCTGCAACATCCGCGAGGGTCAGGGCATCGCTGATGCGGAAAGGTCCCGATGCGGTGCGGCGCAGGCTTGTGAGGAAAGCTCCGGAGCCGAGCGCTTCCCCGAAATCCCGTGCGAGCGCGCGTATATAAGTGCCTTTCGAGCAGCCTACGAGCACGTCCGCAGTGCGAAGCCGGAAGCCGTCGACGGGGGCGACGCGGATTCGGGGCTCACGCCCCAAAATTGCAGCATCGGTGACAGTCTGTAACTCTTGAAAACTTCCGGAATCTTCTTCCGTTTTTTCAGCTTTATCGCTAAATCCCTGCCTGACTTGAGTATCAATTGCAGCGTCGGTGGTGGCACAACAATCCTGAACAGATACCGCGTCAGGCTCTCGAACATTATCTGAAGAAATAACTCCGAAAGAACTCGCAGGACCCTCATAAAAATCCATAATTTCAAGCCTTGCTATTCTTATACGTGAAGCATTAAGTATTTCCGAATCCGCTATGGCATCGAACTTTCCTGCGCGGTAGAGTCTGCGGGCAGTCTCGTAGGCGCGCACCCCGTCCACCGACTTTGCACTGAAAAGCGGCGCGACCTGTTCCTGCTCCCCCATAAATGACGGAAGGACGGCATCCAGCGCCTTACGCGACACTCTTTCTAAAGAATAAACGGCATCTATTTCCTTTTCCCTGTCATATGAGGGTGTCGTTGCCCCGAAACTCACTCCTGCTATGTACTCCTTGTCGTGTCTGTGGAAATCTTCTGCAAGTTTGGTCGCCTTGCCTATACAGACTATCAGAACTCCGGTGGCAAGAGGGTCAAGAGTCCCGGCGTGCCCCACTTTCAGATTCTTCTTCCCGAAAAACTTGCAGGAAAGGAATTTTACCTTGCGTATCACATCTGCCGAGGTCCATCGATAGGGTTTGTCAATCACAAGCACGATTCCCTCAGGATATTGTTCAATATCCCGTGTTAAAATCATCCCTTTCCGTGCCTGTAAATACATATCCTGAAATTATTTAGACAGCTTATGATTGCGGTGCAGGGCAGTTACATTTTCGAGAGCTGCGATGCTTTCCCCCTCTTCTATGCACAGACAAGGCTTGTCGTCCATGTCGAAATTGAAATGCCTCTTGTTGTCATCGGTGTTGTAGCCGAGAGTGATATAAGGCTCTCCCTCGACCGTTCCGAGCGAAATACCCTCCTCCGACTCATTGGCATCGTTTAGATATTTCTCGTAGGTGAATCCCGGTCCTATATTTATGAGATTCCCGCTCTCCACCTGCGTGCGGCTTATATCCGCCACCTTGAAACCGGTGGCTATTACGGTTATGTGCACGGTATCGTCATTGTCCTCTCCATACACGAGTCCGCGCTTGAAGTTGTTCACCTTTCCGTCTGTGTATTTTGCTATCTCCTTGTCCACTTCTTTCAGGTCTGCCATCTTGAGACCGTGTTCGTTCTTGGAGCAGGTGATATTTATCAACAGATTCTTTGCCGTGTGAAGTTCGGCATCATTGAGCAGAGGCGAGCTCAAGGCCTCGCGTACAGCAGTCTCTATACGCTTTTCCCCTCTGCCTATGCCGTGTCCCATAAGTGCCATTCCGCCTCCGCGCATCACAGCCGTCACGTCTGCGAAATCTACATTTACGAACCCTGGCTTCTGGATAATCTCCACTATACCCTTGACAGCGGTCGCGAGCACCTCATCCGCTTTGGGATATGCCTCATGTATGAGAAGGTCGCCGTAGCAGTCATACAGTTTCTCATTATTGATGAGTATAAGGCTGTCCACGTTCTTTTCAAGTTCGTGTATGCCGTCCACTGCCTTTGTTAGGGCATTGCTGCCCTCGCTCTCGAAAGGCAGGGTGACTACGGCCACCGTAAGTATGCCCTTGTCCTTTGCCATTTTTGCAATGACAGGAGAGGCTCCCGTACCCGTTCCGCCGCCCATGCCGGCAGTGATGAAGAGCATTTTAGTCTTGTCCGAGAGGACATATTCCTCTATTTTGTCTTTCGCATCTATCGCGGCGTTGCGCCCTTTTACCGGGTTGGTGCCTGCTCCCAGACCTTCTCCGAGCTGTATCTTGACGGGGACGTGACTGCCCTCAAGAGAAGAACGGTCTGTGTTGCACACTACAAAACTGCAACCCTCCACTCCCTGTGAATACATATATGATACGGCATTGCAGCCGCCTCCTCCCACGCCTATGACCTTGATTATTTCTTCGCTGCGTATCCAACTCTGCGGAGGGGCTATTATGCCCGTGCCGAACTGTTCTGTGCTGAGTTTGAAATCTTCCATTGCAATTCCGTTTATTTGTTTTCTTCTTCTTCTTCTTCATCCTCGTGTACACCCTCATAGAGATTGTTGAAGAGGGTTCCGATGGCGTTAAATCCGTCTGCTATTTTACTTATAGTACCCCATGCAGGACGAGGTCTGTTTGCTTTCTCTCTACGCTTTTCCTCCTTTCTCCGGGCCAGCTCCTCCTTGCTTATCTTTCCCTCCGAAGGATCGAAGAGCATTCCCTCTTCCGCATTTTCATTTACGATTGGTTCAACGGCAGGTATCTCCTCTTCCGTGTCTTCTTCGGAGTAGAGGGTCGGAGTGTCGTTCGTGCTTATTATATGCTCATTGTCGCGAGCCGCAAGTATCATACCGAGGGAGGTGGTAGCGCTCGGGTCGAGGGCTTCGGGGCAGCCTTCCGCAATGAAGAAGTTGCGACGCGGCCAGCCTATGCGCACGGTATAGCCCGAAAGCTCATTGAGCAGGGACTTGCAGCCGGCAAGGTTCGCTCCTCCTCCCGTGAGGACTATACCGCTTCGGAGCGAATCTGCGTAGCCGCTTCTCTGTATTTCATACAACAAAGCCTCGAAAATCTCCGTGATGCGCGCTTCGATAATCTCCGAAAGGAAACGTATTGGGAGGTGCTTGGGCTTGCTGATTTCATCGCTGGTGAGTTGTATTACCTTTTCGCTCAAGTTCTGCAATGAATCAGGCTTGCATACCCCGAATGCGAGCTTTATATTCTCCGCGAGCACGGAGGAAATGCTGCTCTCTAATTTTATGTCGTTGGTTATCGTGTTGCCTCCGAAAGGAATGCAGGCATAATAACGTATAATCTTGCCTTCATATATGGTGAGCGAACTCGCTCCTGCGCCGAGGTCTATGACTGCGACTCCGTTTTCCATTTCGGACTCGGTCAAAGCCGCCTTTGCAGTGATGTCAGGAGTGAAATAACGGCGGGAAACGGCAAGCCCCGCACGGCTGAACACGGAGTTGAGATCGTCGAAATTCTTCTTTTTCCCTATGAAAAGCTTGAACATTCCGGAAAGCGTCTCTCCCGTCATCCCTATTATGTCCTGCTCCGGATAGCTGATTTTATCCCCCACGGAAAATGACTGCGTGACTGCGCCGAACACCATTTCGTCAGCCTTTTCGTCCACAGGATAAGTTTCTATGGCATCGGTCTGGAGAGCATCGAGTTCCTCTTTGGTAATCGAGGAGCGTGGGTCTGTCCTCTGTATTCCAGCTTCTCCCATTTTCTGCACTATGCCGTAGCGCGGCAGCCCCACGAGAGTGGAGTTGATTTTGATGTTAAGGGCTTTTTCTGCATCTTTTATTGCTGCCGAGACCTCCTCGGAGGCCTGTTGAGGGTTGAATACCGTGCTGTAACGTATTCCCCTTGACGGGCGTTTTTTGTGGTAGATGACCTGGACGTCGCGTCCCATGACTTTTGCCACGGTGACGGAGATTTTCGACGAGCCAAGATCGGTCGCTGTTATGATTCTTTCCTCCATACTACTTGCAGATTATCTGATCCGTATATTTGACATTTATTATCTTATAATTCTTATCCAAAGGTTTTACGCTTCTGTAATACTCCTCCATACGGGCGAACTTCTCCTTAATGCCCTTTGGTCTGCCTATCAGGAATTTCTCCGGACCTTCCCGCGGTACAAGACAGATTTCTCCTCCTCTGTCCACGTTTGCCTGCACTATGTTGCCGCGCCATATCCGGCTTCCCTCAATGTAATTTACCATCTCCAAAGCCCCCCTTATCCAGTCTTTATCCTCCAAAGGTATATTCCCCTCGATTACGGGTACATTGACTGTGTGTCTGCGCTGGAGAGGGAACAAAAAGCCTGAATCGTCGGAATAGAAGCCGTCGCTGCCTTTCTGGAAGCGCACCACAGGCCGGCGTTGGTAAATTCGCACCGAGAGCGTTCCGTCATCGCACAGCCATGCCTGACATTCGCGCACGGCGTGTCGTGTACGCAGCGCTTTTTCTATCCTGAAAAGATTCAGACTGTCAAGACGCCTGCCCATATAAGTGCCGTAGTACTTGATTATATACTCCTTTATATCCTCCTCCGTCAGGAACTTTCCCTCATCGGCAAGCTCCACATTCAGCCTCTCGCAAGTGCGCAGATGGCGTGCCTGCACCGCTGCGCGGTAGATTACCGCGTAGCAGAAAAGCAGGGCTGCCAGCACTGCAAAGCCTATTATTCTGACGGGTCTAATTTTCATCTATCTGTTTTACAAGTTCCGTTATCGGTTCCACCAGTCTGTCTATATCCCCTGCGCCGAAAGTGACGAGCACGTCGAGAGTCTCCTCGGTGAGCGCTTCCATAAGTTCGGATTTTTTTACCATGACTTTCTCCGGTCCTGAGACCTTGTCGAAGATCAGCTTCGAACTCACTCCCGGTATAGGCTCTTCGCGCGCGGGATATATGTCCAGGAGCAAGAGCCTGTCCACTCCGCTCAAGGCTTCGGCGAACTCTTCTGCCATATCGCGTGTCCTCGTGTACAAATGAGGCTGGAAAATTGCCGTGAGCCGCCTGTGAGGGAATATCCCTCTGAGAGAAGAAATAGTTGTGGCAAGCTCCTGCGGGTGGTGCGCATAGTCATCTATGTAAGTGAGCGTTTTGGTGTTGTAATGAACATCAAGACGTCTCTTCACACCCTGAAACGTGAGTATCGCGTGTTTTATTGCTTCGGGGTCGATTCCGTAGAGCAGACACTCCGCAGCAGCCGCCACACTATTTTCAGCGTTCACCCATCCCAACGTGCCCACTTTGATTTGCTCCAGAACACCTCCCGGATACACTAAATCATAGCTGCAATGCCCCAACTCGTCTATACCCATATTGCGGGCATGGAAGTCGGCTGCAGGGTTGTCGTAGGAATAAGTGTATATTTTCGCTTCCGTGTCATCGGACGTGACAGGAAGACCGTATTTCAGAATTATGTATTGGGAAACCTGCGAAGCATAGATTCCGAACGCCTCACGCACGTGTTCAAGGTCTCCGTAAATGTCGAGATGGTCAGCGTCTATGGAAGTGATTACGCTGATCTGAGGGTGCAGACTATGGAAAGAGCGGTCGAATTCGTCAGCCTCCACAACTACCGTGGGCTCGTGGCTCATCAGCATGTTAGTGCCGTAATTCTTTGAAATACCGCCGAGGAAAGCCGAGCAACCCTTGCCTGATTCCGTGATTATATGTGCCACGAGCGTGCTCGTAGTGGTCTTTCCGTGAGTGCCGGCAACCGCAAGACAATGCTGTCCGTGCGTCAGCTCTCCCAGAATCATCGAACGCTTTATCACGCGGTATCCGTTGTCCTGCACATATTGGAATTCGTTTAGTTCCTTCGGTATGGCAGGCGTATATACCACGAGAGTTTCTTTAGTGCCTTTGGGGACTCTTGTCACATCGTCGGTGTAGTGCACGTAGATTCCCTCCTTCTCAAGTTGTCGCGTGAGTTCGGACGGAGTCCTGTCATAGCCTGAAACCTGACAGCCCTTGAACTTGAAGTACCTTGCGATGGCGCTCATGCCTATACCGCCTATACCTATAAAATATACATTTTTATACATCATTTCCCGAGTAATTTATAAACTTCGTTTGCAATATCCAGGGCAGCCCCGGTGCGTGCAAGTTTGGCTGCCTCCTCCTCTATTCTTCTGATGCGCGCCTCATCGTGCAAGAGCGCTATAGCTTCCGGCAACAGTCTTTCGCGTGCCTGTGCATCGTGCACCAACACCGCAGCGTCCCTGTTCACGAGCGCCATGGCATTGTGTGTCTGGTGATCCTCCGCCACATTAGGCGACGGGACGAAGATGGCAGCCTTGTGCGCTGCGCAAATTTCCGATACCGAACTCGCGCCCGAGCGTGAAATTACCACATCCGCCACCGCGTATGCCAAATCCATTCTTCCTATAAACTCGCTGTGGTGCACCTTCTCGACGGGCAGCCCTATTTCGCGTGCCTCGCGCATGAACCTGTCTATTCCGGACTTGTAGTATTTCCCGCACTGCCACAGCACCTCCACATCCTCTCCTCCTTGCAAGCCCCCCTCAATCCAATGCCTCATAGCGTTGTTGAGGGTGCCGCTGCCGAGGGACCCGCCTACCACGAGCAGATGCCTGCAATCGCTGCGCAGACCATAATATTTTATGCCTTCGGCAAAAAGTTTGTCGGTACGTGGGGATATTTCAGGACGGATAGGATTGCCTGTAAGGACTATCTTGCCGGCAGGGAAGAATTTTTCCATGCCCTCGTATGCAACACATATACGCCCGACTCTTTTCCCGAGAATTTTATTTGTAAGCCCTGCAAAACCGTTCTGCTCCTGAATCAGGGTGGGGCAGTGCATGGAAGTTGCTTTCCATAGGAGAGGAGCGCTGGCATATCCCCCTACACCTATCACTATGTCAGGTCTGAAATCCTTGATTATCTTTCCTGCCAGTCTAAGACTTTTCAGTACTTTGAAAGGTATACTAAGGTCGTTTTTTATATTCTGCCAATTGACTTGTCTTTGAAGACCCACAACGGGAAGCCCCACTATTCTGTAGCCTGCCGCAGGCACTTTCTCCATTTCCATCTTGCCCTCCGCCCCTACAAAGAGTATTTCCGTCTCAGGATTCAACTCTTTTAGCTTGCCCGCAATGGAAATGGCAGGGAAAATGTGTCCGCCCGTGCCTCCTCCGCTGATAATGACCCTTAATGGTGTGTATTCCATAGTTTTATAATTTATTTTCCATGTTGTCGAGATCGTACAGCCTGTTCTGGACCTCGTCCTTGCTCTCTATTATCGTACCCTCGCTCTTTCTCTCCTTCTCGACTTTCTTCGCGGTAATTTTGCTTATCGAAAGTATCACTCCGAAAGCCCCGCAGAACATTATGAAAGCCGAACGTCCGTGACTTATCATGGGCAGAGTCTGACCTGTCATAGGTATCATTCCCACATTCACGCACATGTGCATCAATGCCTGAAAAGATATGAGTATTACCAGACCCGCCACTGCCATTTTCCCGAAATTGTCATCGCAGTTGCGCGCTATTATCTCCCCCCTTGCAAGCAGACTTAGGAAAAGCACAAGCACTATCAAGCCTCCCATCAGCCCGTATTCTTCTATCACAAAACTGTACATGAAATCCTCGAACATCATTGTCGTGGCATATTTCTGTGTGCTCCCTCCCGCACCTTTGCCCATCAGACCGCCTTCTTTTATCGCCTGTCTTGCCGCATAAGGCTGTTGGAAGTATTTGAGGGATTTGTAATATTCTTCACTTGCGAACTTGCTCTGCATGAACGTGTTTATATGCTCTTCATAGCCTTCCGTGCGTGAGATTCCCGTCGCTATACGCTCGAATTTATTGCCGTCGCTGACTTTATAGACTGTGATTATACCTAAAAGCATAATCAACGCGAGCCCTCCCAAAAGGAAAAATTCCCTGATTTTCATGCCTCCCCCGACAATTACCGTTACAACCATTATCACGGCTATGAACACTGCGCTGGAGTTGCTGCCCGGCATGATTTCGAGAGTGATTATGCCCATGGGCAGGTATATGTATATCAGTTTCTGCACAAACTCGTTTTTGAGCCAGCGGAACTTTTCGTGTTCCCCGAGTTTGTTTATAAGCCGGAAGTCGTGCTTTTTGAAAGTGTCCACTGCCCAGGCTATATACATTACCATCATTACTTTCGCCACCTCAAAGACATGTAGGGTGAACCCATGAATTTTCAGGACGCGCCAGGCATGGTTGATTTGTCCGGGTTTGAGTATGGGAATGTTTTCGTTGTGGGTAAGCAGAAGGGTGACCAGGAAAAAACTTATCCAGAATCCCATTCTTGCCACTTTCCTGAATACTTTCAGGTCGTTCACTTTGTAGCAGATGAATATTACCAGTGTGCCCAGAGCAGTGAATATGAGCTGGCTTGAGAGTATGTCTATGCGGGTGCGCCCTTTTACCGCCATTTGGGAGGTGGAGGAAAAGATGCAGACGATAGAGAAAAGCATAAGCATAATAACTATCATCAGGACGAGTTTGTCGCCCTTTACTCTGTTCACCCAGTCCAAAAGATTCCCCGTGCTCTTCTTTTCCGACATGATTTTATAATTTATGCACTGCTTCTTTGAATTTTTCTCCTCTGTCTTCGTAGCAGGTGAAAAGGTCGAAACTTGCGCAGCAAGGGCTCAAGAGCACGACATCGCCGTCTTCAGCAAACCCGCTTGCCGTTTTCACCGCATCCTCCGCTGACAAGCAGTCCTTCATGTTGTCTCTTCCAACAATGCTTTCAAAAGCTTCGTGCAGCTTCCTGTTATCAAGCCCGAGGCACACTATCGCCTTTACCTTTTCTTTCACGAGCTCCGTGAGCACGGAGTAGTCGTTGCCCTTGTCTGTGCCTCCGGCTATCCACACCACAGGCTTTTTCTGACATTCGAGGGCGTACCATGCGGCATCCACATTGGTCGCTTTGGAGTCGTTTATGTAGAGCACTCCTGCGACCGTTGCCACAGGCTCGAGCCTGTGTTCTATAGGCTCGAAACTTGCCAGGCTCTCGCGTATCACTCTGTCCTCTATTCCGGCGGCCTTTGCCGCAAGGGCGGCTGCCATGGAATTGTATATATTGTGTCTGCCTCCGAGCGCGAGTTCGCGAAGATAAATCTCGCTTTCCGACTCTTCGTAGCTTATGCGTATCTTCTCTCCTTCGAGCCAGGCACCCTGCTCCAGCACTTTCTCCTGCGAGAAAGGCAGCATCTTAGCCTTGATTATGATTTTGTTCAGATGCTCTATCGTTATCTGATCGTCGGAATCGAAGATGAAGATGTCTTCGGGACGCAGATTGCGCGTTATGCGGAATTTGGAGAGTATGTAATTTTCAAAATTATAGCCGTATCTGTCGAGATGATCTGGAGTTATATTCGTTATTATAGCTATGTCTGGACGGAATTCGTAGGCGTCATCGAGCTGGAACGAACTGATTTCGAGTACATAGTAATCGAAATTTTCAGTTGCGACCTGATAGGCGTAACTATTGCCTATATTACCTCCGAGCCCCACGTTCAGACCAGCCTGCTTCAGCATATAGTAGATGAGGGAAGTGGTGGTGGTCTTTCCGTTGCTTCCCGTGATGCAGATTTTCTTTGCCTTGTCGTAGCGACAGGCAAATTCTATTTCGGATATTATGCTTATGCCTTTTTCCCTGCACTTTGCAACCATGGGAGCCGTGCCCGGGATGCCCGGACTTTTCACTATTTCATCGGCATTGAGTATCAGCTCTTCCGAATGCGCACCCTGCTCATAGGGTATTTCCCATTTTTCGAGCATTTCCACATACTCCTCCCGTATGCTTCCCTTGTCCGAAAGGAAAACATCGAAACCTTTGACTTTTGCGAGGACTGCGGCGCCTACGCCGCTTTCCGCCCCGCCGAGAACAACCAGTCTTGACATAATGTTATCTGACTTTAAGCAATGCCAAACTTGCGACTGCAAGGAGCAGTCCCACAATCCAGAATCTTGAGACGATTTTCGCCTCGGGATGCGCGTGTACCGGTTTTGTGATAAGCGCGGGTATCCCTTCCTTCTGGAAATGATGATGAAGAGGGGACATCTTGAGTATGCGCCGGCCCTCCCCGTATTTTTTCTTTGTGTACCTGAAGTACGCCCTTTGCACGAGTACCGAAAGGCTCTCCACGAAAAATATTCCGCACAGTATGGGCAGGAGCAGTTCCTTTCTGATGAGTATTGCGCCCACACCTATTATCCCTCCTATCGCGAGACTGCCGGTATCTCCCATAAACACCTGCGCAGGGTATGAATTATACCAGAGGAAGCCCATCAGCGCCCCCACGAATGCCGACATGAATACCGCGACTTCTCCCGAACCGGGCAGGTACATTATATTCAAATAGTTTGCATTTATCACATTGCCTCCCACCCATGCGAGCACTCCGAGCACTACTCCCACTATAGCGGAAGTTCCCGCCGAGAGTCCGTCCATGCCGTCGGTAAGATTTGCCCCGTTGGAGCACGCCATAATGACGACTATAATCATCAGGACATATATGCCCCAGGTGCAATATACTCCGAATTGTCCGCGGAAAGGGGAGAGCCAGGAGTAGTCAAATTCATTTGCCTTTACAAAAGGTATCGTGGTAATGAGTTTGTCGGCGTTGATGGACGGGGAGACGCAGACGATAAGGGCTATTATCAGACCGAATATAAGTTGCAGGGCCAGTTTGCCTTTCTCGCTCATCCCCTCCTTTCTATGTTTGAAAACCTTGATGTAATCGTCTATGAAGCCTATCCCTCCGCACCATATAGTCGTTAAAATCAGTAGAATCGCATAGATGTTGCTAAGGTCGCATATAAGCAGGGCCGTCAGAAGAAGCGAGAAGATTATTATTACCCCGCCCATGGTCGGAGTGCCTTTTTTCTGCATTTGTCCCTCCAGACCGAGCTCGCGTATTGTTTCCCCTATCTGCTTTTTGCGCAGCAGGTCTATTATTTTGTCTCCTGCAATGAAAGATATTACAAGGCTCAGCACAAAGGCTACCAGAGCCCTTACGGACAGGTAATTCAGAAGATTATGCCCGGGGAAATTTAAATTTTGTAACGCTTGGAACAGGTGATATAACATAACTTGTCTTTATTTCATTAGCTTGAACACTTCCGAGACTATTTCTCTCTCGTTGAAATATTGTTTTTCGTGACCCACGACCTGATAATTCTCATGCCCCTTGCCGGCAAGAAGTATGGTCGCGCTTTCAGGTGCGAGCATTATCGCCGTGCGCACTGCTTCCCTGCGGTCCGCAATGAACAGGGCCTTTGCGAGCCCCTCTGTGCTGAATCCTTTCTTTATGTCCTCCATGATTGCCACAGGGTCTTCTGTGCGGCAGTTGTCCGAAGTGACAAAAATCCTGTCCGAATATCTTTCTGCGATTGCAGCCATTTCGGGGCGTTTTGTCTTGTCCCTGTCTCCTCCGCAGCCGAAAAGGCATAGGAGAGGACGTTTGGGGGCTATGTCGCGCAGTGTCTGCAGCACATTTTCCAACGCGTCGGGAGTGTGCGCATAATCTATTATCACTGCTATGTTTTTAGGTCCTTTTATGTTTTCAAGACGCCCCGGAGCCGATTCGAGCCTGCTTATTGCAAGAAGCGTCTCTTCTTTTTGCGCACCTACAGCCAAAGCCGCGCTGTATATTGCAAGTATATTGTATGCGTTATGCACTCCTATCAGGCGTGTCCATACCTCAGTCCCGTCTATTTTGAGCAGCATGCCCTCGAAACTCTCTTCCATTATCCGGCAGTTGTGGTCTGCAATGCTGCGGCAGGAAGTGCGCACTATCTTTGCGGGGCAGTTCTGCACCATCACCTCGCCGTTCTTGTCATCTATATTGGTGATTGCGACTGCATTTTGAGGCAGCCTGTCGAAGAAAAGTTTTTTGCAGCGCAGATATTCAGCAAAAGTCTTGTGATAGTCGAGGTGGTCGTGGGTGAGATTGGAGAAAATGCCTACGGCAAATTCAAGCCCTGCCGTTCTGTTCTGCTGCATGCCTATGGAACTGACTTCCATAAAACAATATTCGCACCCTTCTTCCACCATTTCCGCCATAAGGGAATTTATGGTGAAAGGGTCGGCGGTGGTGTTCTCTGTCTCGCTGCGTTTTGCGCCCACGTAATTTGCTATTGTGGAAAGCAGTCCGCAATTATATCCTAAACTCATGAAAAGGCGGTAAAGCAGTGTCACCGTGGTGGTTTTGCCATTTGTGCCCGTGATGCCGACGAGTTTCAATTTGCCCGAAGGGTGTCCGTAATAGGCATCGGCAATCATCGCGGCGGCAAAGCGCGAGTCTTCCACTTTGATCAGGCGCAGTCCTTTGCCGGGATTCGGGAGAACGGCGTTCAGCGCATCCTCGTCTTCGTAAACGATAGTGCCTGCCCCCGCTGCGGCAGCCTTGCCTATATACGAGTGTCCGTCGTTTTCAAAGCCTTTTACAGCTACGAAAAGAAAACCCTCGCGCACCGCTCTGGAGTCGCCCGTGACTCCCTTTACACCTTTTACGATTTCTTTCCAGTTTGTCATTTCAATTCTATCGTTATGGTTTCTCCGGCAGAACTTCTTGCTCCTCCCTTGGGATTTTGGCTTGCAACATGCCCCGTACCGGAAAATTTACATTTATATCCTGCGTTTTCAAGAGCCCAAAGGGCATCTTTCAGTCCCATGCCCCCGACATCGGGCACTATCCCGTCACTGAATGCTATTTCTGGCTTTCCGTCATTAGCTTTGGGCAGTGTGCCCTTGCCTTTCACGACTTCTCTCCAGAAATCATCTGTCGTATATATGCCGTCCACTACGTCGCGCACCGTGTGCGCAGGGATATTGCTTCCGTAGAAGAATTGGTGAGACAGTTTGGAATATACCGTGACTATAGCCGTATATTGCGGCTCATCGGCGGGGAAGAAGCCGACGAAAGTGCCCTGATGCTTGAGCCTCCCGTCTCTCGATTTATATCTTCCCGCCGAGGCTTTGTCCTCCTCCGGCAGTATTATCGCCCTGGAAGTTCCAGTCTTGCCTGCAACTTTGATTTTGCACCCATGGAAAGCCCAATAGGCAGTTCCTTCCTCTTCCGTGACTGCGCAAAGCGCCCTTGTGAGCGTGTCTGCTGTCGCGCGTGAACATATAGATGCGTTGAGTATGCTTGGACCGCGCTTCTCCGTCACTTTGCCGTTTATCTCGAAATTCTCCACCAGATAGGGTTTCATCATTTTGCCCTTGTTCGCTATGGCATTGTAGAAAGTCAGGATATGAAGAGGCGTCTCGTTTATGCTATAGCCTATTGCCACGGAGCCGAGGGTTGTGCCGCTCCAATAGGGCGAACGCTTGCCTTTGGCATCGTAATACTTGGGTACTTGAGGAGTTTGCAGGCCTATGGCATCGAATTCAAAAGCCTCTCCGAGTTTGCAGGCATACACCTTGTCGAGATAGCGTTGAGGATTGTCCCTGTATGCGTTGTTGATAAGATAGCGGAACACATAGTTGGAGGATATGCGCAGGCCGTCTCTTATGGAAATGCTTTTTGTTTTGTGTTTCGCTTCCCAGCGCGGTATGTATTCGTCTTGAGGGAAATCCCCGTACTTGCCCTTGTTGGTGGGTATGCTTTCGTCCACGCTTTTCACATATCCGTCCTCTATGAGGCTCATCAGTCCCACGGTTTTGAATACCGAGCCGGGCTCTCCCAGACGCCCTATGCAATAGTTGTAAGTCTCGCCGAGCTTACCGTTCTTGTCTTTTCGCAGATTGACCATAGCCCTTATCGCCCCCGTCCTGACATCTATCACCATTCCGCAGCCTCCCTCCACATTATCTGTCTCCGAAAGACGCTTGCGCAAGGATTTGTCGAGCATGTCCTGAATATCCACATCGAGGGTGGAACGCACGTCCTGACCGTTTTTCGGAGCGAGCGAGCTGCTGTCGAAATTGTGCACGAGATAGGCTCCGTCAGCCTCCCGCATCCATTCGTAGCCGGGAGTGCCGTGGAGTATGTATTCAAAGCGACCCTCGAGCCCGTAATGGCTCTTGTTCTCATTTTCGGCATTATTGTTCACAAGCCCTATTGCCCTGCGTCCGAGACTTCCGTAAGGATATTTGCGCACATGGTACTTTTCAAAGAATACTCCTCCCTTGTATTTCCCCTCGTTGAAAAGGGGGAGTTTGCGCAGGGCTTCGAGAGTGCGGTTATCCACGTCGTCGGCAATCTTCCAATAGCGTATATTGCGGTTGCGATTGTTGATTATGGTCCTGTAGTAGCTCGCCGCATCCTTTTTAGGCAGATATTTTGCAAGCCCCTCGGAGAATTTACGCGCCTTGCCTCTCCACTCCTCCTCTCTCCCCGCGCCCTTTTTCTTGTCGGACTTGTAAATGTCGCGCATCACGGTGCAATCCATGGCGATTGTGTAGAGGGTGTATGACATTGCGAGCACACGCCCGTCCGAGGCGAGTATCTGACCTCGCCTCGGCTCTATCGGCACCCTTTTGTTCCTTGTCTTTATCTCGCTGAGTATGCGTTGGGGGGGATTGAAGCCTACTTGTATCTTAACTATGTTGAATATGATTGCAACGCCGAGCAACAAGCCCAGCAGATAGATTAAGTAAAGGAGTTTACTTATCCTATCGCCTTTCTTCTTATTGCCCTTGTCTGCTGCCATCTACTTCTTTATTATATGTATAGGACGTGAAGGCTTGCGCAGGGACGAACACTGCTCTTCAAGTCTTTTCTCGAGCGCTTCACGACGCTCCAGCGAGTATATCTCGTAGGCTCTGTCTGCCTTTTGAATCTCGAGTTCTTTTAGTATTTCCTTGTTCTGCTCCACTTCCGTAAGGGTTGAATCCACGACTATGCCGAAGAGTATCATTATTGCAAACATAATGAAGACCATTATGATGTGCAGATAGTAACGGTCGAAGTTGAGCTTCATCAGCAGCTTGCCTCTGATGATAGCCTTGAACACTCCGACAGTGCCTTTCGCACCTGTCTTCAATATTTCGCCTATGCTTCCCATTTTAAACTTACTCTGCCTCTCTTTCCTTCAATTCCCTTTGCTCTCCGTCATATTATGAATTTACCCGCCTCTTTTCTGTCTTCAATATTTCTCCTCTACCATATACCCCGCCTCTTTTCTGCCTCCCATTCCCTACTATTTTTCCGGTGTGCGCGCAAGCTCGGCTATGCGTAATTTTGCGCTGCGGGCGCGGGTGTTTTCGCCTATTTCTGTCTCCTGCGGCAGTATGGGCTTGCGGTTTACTGCACGCAGAGGGGCTTTTCTGTTTCCGAAAATGTCTTTGTCCTCATTTCCGTCCACATTGCCCGAACGTATAAAATTCTTAACCATTCTGTCTTCGAGCGAGTGGTAGGTTATCACTACCAGACGTCCGCCCTCTTCGAGACTCTCCGCTGCTGCGTAAAGGAACTTTTCAAGAGATTTCATCTCTTTGTTCACTTCTATTCTGAGGGCTTGATAGACTTTTGCAAGGTACTTGTGCCCGGCGAAAGCCGGCGTTGCAGCTTTTATTGCCTCATCGAGCTGCCCTGTCGTCTCTATCGGAGCGAGGGAACGCGAGCTGACTATCAGTTGGGCAAGTCTGCGGGCATTGTCCACTTCTCCATACAAGCGGAACATCCTTTCAAGGCTTTTTTCATCATAATTGTTCACGACCTGCCTTGCGCTCAATTCTGCCCGGGTGTTCATACGCATATCCAGAGGGGCGTCATAGCGGAAAGAGAATCCGCGTTCTGCAGTGTCGAATTGGTGGGAACTCACCCCGAGATCTGCGATTATGCCGCTCAGACCGCCTCCTCTTCCCATTTTGTGCAGTTCCAGTTTGACGAAATTGTGAATGAAACGGAAATCTGCGTGTTCGAGTATCAGCCTCGGGTCGTCTTTCAGAGGGTTGTTTGCAATTGCATCTGCATCCCTGTCGAATGCGATAAGACGCCCATCCTCGCCCAGTCGCCTGAGTATTTCGGCGGAATGTCCTCCTCCTCCGAACGTTGCATCGGCATATATCCCGTCAGGGTCTGTTATGAGCGCGTCGATGCTCTCTTGGAGCAGAACAGGTATATGATATTCAGACATTCACGCCGCCTCCTTTACCTTTTTTCAGGCAGGTTCGCAGCAAGTGATTTGAATTCGTCGTTGGATAGGGCAGTCTGCTCGAATTTCTCCTTTGACCAAATCTCAATCTTGAAATCATTGCCGTAGAACACTACATCTTTGGTTATACCTATGAGTTCCAACAAGTTCTTGGAAATGCTTATGCGCCCGAACTTGGTGTCGGGCTCCACAACATCGCTGTTGCGCATGTACTCTCTCCAGAACTTCGCGTGATCTTGATTGAAGAAATTCAGCCTTGACTTGACTTCCCCCGATTGCTTCGTCCACTCATCGAAAGTGAACATCTCGAGGCAGTCGGCATAGATGTCTTTTTTTACGACGAATTTCAGGTCTCCTTCAGGCTCCAGCAATGCCTTGAACGCGGCAGGGAACACCAATCGCCCTTTGTCGTCTAATTTTGCATTGTATGTGCCGATGAATGTGACCATCTTTTCTTATAATTGAAACACGCGATGCGACAAAGATAAGTATTATTTCGATTCGTTTTCCACTTTATTACAATTTTTTACAAAAATTTCCACAAGGCCCCGTTTTCGGGGCTCAATGTTCGTCTTTTTGTTTGCTTTGTTGATTCTTTACCTTAGGTAAATAGCCCACTGGGAACAGTCTCGGTCGTTTTTGTTCCCCGTCGGGCCGGAAATGAGTTTTCGTGAACAGTTGGGCTCGTTTTTGTTCCTGTCGGAGCCGGAGTAAGGAATATTCTCCAGGGGGCTTGTGCACCCCCGCACAAGGGCAGGGGGAGGGGCCCGTTGGATACAAGTTCACGCGGTAGCGTGGACGCAGGAGACAATGGGAGGGGCCGGAACGCAGCGAAGCGAAGTGGAGTCCCCCGGGAGGGTATCCCTCCTTACTACGGCTTAAACCCAGTGTAAAAACATAGCCATTCTTTTGATTACCAAAGAAATGACTACCGCCTTTGCCAAATGTTATGATTATACTTGTATTGCGTTAAAACATATCAAATATTGCCCCCCCCGGGCATCCCATACAACTCCCTCTAAATAAAGAGGCCGACTCAAAATTTGAGCCAGCCTCCATAGTGCAATTTTCGCTTGTAAATTATTTTATTACTTCGAAAACATACTCGAATTTCTCCGGATATCCCGGATAATCCTTATTCTCTATGAGTTTCGTTTCTTTCTCATCGAAAGTATATTTGTATGTGGCCTTGTCGGTGGAGTGAGCCCACTGGCTTTCGCCTGCGAGGTATGCCGTTCCGTGTCCGAAAAGACCGGTCTCATAAAGCCAATGTGCAGGTTCGGTGGCCTCGCTGTAGATATTGTGAATGTCGTACACATTCTTCTGAGAAGAATACTTGTGGTTCTTGGTCTGGGTAGCGTCATCGCTGTCCCTTGTCCAAGAAATAATGCACCCGTCTTCGATGGTGATGGTTGACATTAGTTTTCCGTTCTCTGAGATTGATGTTATGCGTCCTTCACTATTGTATGTATAGGTACGCTCGTCATTCCACTCGTCTACCATCTTGGTGCATAAACCCTTGTCGTTGAGAGTAAGCGTCAATTTGGCAGTACCGGTAATTTTTATCGTATTTCCATTGTACGCGAAATCCCATTTCTTGTCGCCTCTGTCGACATTTACGATTTTACCGTCTTGTGCGTAAGTGTAGACATAATTGTCTGCCCATGTCCCTCCCGGATCCACCACGGAGAATTTGGTGATTCTGTAAGTGACGGTTTTCTCCTCATTAGTTTTCTTCTCCTTGTTGCAGGAGCTAAAGGTAAATGTTGCTACAAATGATGCGGCAAGCATAATTGCGAAAATTTTTCTCATTGCTATTAGTATAAATGGTTAATAAAAAATAAATTCTTTCATCGATTCAATGCCCTGCAGGAAGGATTTCTCAGTATCTTCTGCGGAATTTCTTACCCGGTACTCGAACTTTGCCCCTTGTGCTTTACAGAGTTTATACAGACCGCCCATATCTTTATAGTATAGACCATCGTCCGGCAATC
>CAUUCY010000027.1:0-21146 GCA_963543835.1 uncultured Bacteroidales bacterium | reverse complement strand
AAATACCAAGATTTTACCTATCTTTGCCGCCAAGTGAGAATCAATATGCAGAAGAAAGTCTATATAGAAACATACGGTTGTCAGATGAACGTGAATGACACCGAGGTCGTGTTTTCAATTCTCGGCAAGAGAGGATACGGGCGCACGGAGGACATTTCACAGGCCGATGTGATAATGGCGAACACCTGTTCTGTAAGAGACAATGCAGAACAGCGCATAAAAGGTCGTATAGATCAATTCTGCATACAGAAAAAAGCACGCAAGGACGTGCTGATAGGCATACTCGGCTGTATGGCGGAGCGCCTGAAAAACGAGCTTCTGGATTCGGGCAAAGTGGATATAGTGGCAGGTCCCGACTCCTATCGCAGACTCCCGGAACTGCTCGAAGCGGCATCGCCCGGTCACCCACAAATCGATGTAATACTTTCCCGTGAGGAAACCTATGCCGACATCGCCCCTGTCCGCATAGACAAGAACGGAGTGAGCGCTTTCATTTCCATAATGAGAGGCTGCAACAATGTATGCTCTTTCTGCGTGGTGCCATACACCCGCGGAGCGGAAAGAAGCCGGGACGCCCACACAATAGTGCGCGAAGCCTGCGACTGTTTCGCAAAAGGCTACAAAGAAGTGACCCTGCTCGGACAGAATGTGGACTCATATAATTGGGAAAGCCCGACAGGCGAAAAAGTAAATTTTGCGCAGCTTCTGGCAATGGTTGCCCAGGTCAGCCCGCTGCTGCGCGTGCGTTTCAGCACCTCCAACCCCCAGGACATATCCGACGAGGTCATAGAGACTATGGCAAAATATGACAATATCTGCAAGCACATACACCTGCCCGTGCAGTCCGGGTCGAACAGGATACTGGAGAAAATGAGGCGCAGATACACCCGGGAGTGGTATCTGAACAGAGTCGGAAAAATAAGGGAAATGCTGCCCGATTGCGGTCTGACCACCGATGTGATCGCAGGCTTCTGTTCCGAAACGGAGGAGGACCACAAAGAGACCTTGAGCCTTTTCGAGGAAGTTGTATTCGACACGGCTTTCATGTTCTATTATTCGGAGCGTCCGGGCACTCTCGCAGCGAAAAAATATCCTGACGATGTGAGCTTGGAGGTGAAGACGCGCCGCCTGAATGAAATAATAGAACTGCAGAACAGGATGAGTCTGAAAAGCTACAAAGCCGATTTGGGAAAAATATTCGAGGTGCTCGTGGAGGGACCGTCGAAAAAAGATCCGGAAGAGCTTTGCGGACGCGCATCCAACAATAAAATGTGCGTCTGGAAAGATTCGGAACACAAAATCGGAGAATACGTCAGAGTCAGAGTCGTTGACTGCACTTCCGCGACACTACTGTGCGAATTGGCAAAATAGCGAAGAATTTACTATCTTCGCGACTACATACGGGGTACCGGACCTGTCCGGAAAACAGGTCGGTTGAGAAACACCCGAAGAACTTGATGCGGTTAATACCGCCGTAAGGAAATGTTTGACAAACAAAAATTCGTAGTCGATTGCAACGCAGTGCGCAGGCAATCTCCCTTGGTACACAACATCACCAATTATGTAGCGATGAACATCGCAGCGAACGGGCTTCTCGCAATCGGAGCCTCCCCTCTCATGTCTTTCTGCCCTGAGGAAATGGACGAAATCGTGGGAATAAGCAACGCTCTGGCAATCAATATAGGCTGTCTTGACAGCCAGCAGATCAAAGCGATGCACAAAGCCGCTGCGGCGGCAAATGAAAAAGGCAAGCCCTGGGTGCTCGACCCTGTGGGCGCGGGCGCTTCCCGGCTTCGCACTCAGACAGCCCTTGATTTAATCACAAGATACAGGCCCGCAGTCATAAGAGGCAATGCCTCGGAAATAATGTTCCTCGCAAAAGCCCTGGGATTCAACTCGGAAAATATCAGTTCGCGGGGAGTAGACTCTTCCGTTGCCACGAGCGCGGCCGAGCAAAGCGCAATAATGCTTGCAAAGCACAGCGGAGCAGTGGTTTCTGTCAGCGGAGCGGTGGATTTCATCACAGACGGAGAACATATCGGGACAATCAGTAACGGCAGTCCGCTTATGCCGCTCGTATCGGCATTGGGATGCACCGCAACGGCTATCACCGCTGCCTTTGCTGCCGCAGGGGACAATCATTTCCTCGCAGCCTGGAATGCAATGGCGCTCATGGGAGTCGCGGGAGAGATTGCGGCGGAAAGCGCCTGCGGGAGAGGCACGGGGACTTTCGCAATCAAATTCCTCGATGCCCTGAGCACTTTCAATCCCGAAAAAGCCGCAGAAAGAGTAAAGGAATGAAAGCGGAACAACTCAAACTCTATTTAGTGACAGACCGCCCGCTTGCTGCAGGACGCGACTTGGAATGGATAGTAACTCAAGCTGTCAAGGGAGGTGTCACCATGGTGCAGCTGCGCGAGAAAGACTTAGACACACGCGAATTTATAGAACTTGGGATACGCCTTAAAAAGGCATTGCAAGCCTATGGAGTGCCCCTTATCATCAACGACCGCGTAGATGTCGCGCTTGCCGTGGATGCCGACGGAGTGCATATAGGGCAATCCGACATGCCCTACAATATTGCCCGAAAATTGCTCGGTCCGGACAAAATCATAGGACTTTCCATTGAATCCTTTGAAGAACTTGAGCAGGCAAACTCGCTCGACGTGGATTATGTTGCGGCATCCCCCGTTTATGCAACTCCCACCAAGACCGACACGGCACGTCCATGGGGTCTGGAGGGTTTGCGCGAATTTGTAAAACGCTCCGTACATCCCGTGGTGGGGATAGGCGGAATGAATGAAAAGACCGCAAAAGAAATATATGAAACAGGTGTGGACGGAATTGCCGTGGTGTCCGCAATAGTCTGTGCACAGGACCCTGCCATGGCATCAAACAATATTTTATTAAAATCAGTTAAAAACATGAATTGGACAAAAGAAGCTTGGGGCAAAGCCTCAAAGATATACGAAAAAATACTCGAACAGCCTTTTATCAAGGAACTTGCAGCAGGAACGCTTGACATAGAAAAATTCAAACGCTACCTCGCACAAGACGAAATCTACATAGGCAATTACGGCCGTCAGATGTTCGCGTTCAACGACCTCATCAAAGACCCGGAGCAGCACGCCATGTTCCACGAGTTCGCAAAGAGCGGAATAGAAGGAGAAAAAGCCATGCACGAACTGCTTATAGAGCGCTTCGGAATAAACATTCAGGTTAAGCCTTCCATCGTCACTAAAACATATAACGACCACACGCAGGAGGCTATAGACACAGGCGACAAGGCCGTGGCGCTCGCAGCTCTGCTGCCTTGTATGTGGGTTTACAACGAGGTAGGTATGCACATACTCACAATTGCGCAGAGTGACAAGAATCCTTACAAAGAGTGGATAGAGGAATATGGTAATGAGGCATTCACCGAAGGAGTAAACGCAGTTCTCAAGTTGGCAGACGAATATGCGGCGCAGGCGGATGAGGCGACGCGGGAGAGAATGACGCGCGAGTACATTGAAGCCACCTTGTACGAATACGCATTCTGGGATTACGGCTACAACGGAGAAGAAAAGGATTATTCATATATGAATGACACGACAAAATGGGAATAGGCGAACTCGGGGAATTCGGGCTGATTGAAGAAATACGCTCCGTCTTTTCAAAGACAGTGCCCGAAGGCATATACGGAATAGGCGACGACTGCGCTGTCATACCTCAGAAAACGGGGCTTGACACGCTCGTAAGCACTGATATGCTGATGGAGGGCTCGCATTTCCTGATAGAGGATGCAAAAGCCTTTGAACTCGGCTGGAAGTCTGCGGCGGTGAATCTCAGCGACCTTGCCGCAATGGGAGCAAAACCCGTGGGCTCTTTCCTGAGTTTCGCGCTTCCGAAAGAGCTTGAAACGTCCTGGATCCGTGAATTTATGGACGGTTTCGGGGAAATTTCCAGGCGTTGCGACTGTCCCCTGCTCGGAGGAGACACCACCTCAAGCCCTGACAGACTTTGCATAAACGTAACTGTGCTCGGAAACGCTCCTCACGGAAAGGCGAAACTGCGCAGCACGGCGAAGATCGGAGATAAAATATGCGTCACCGGCACACTCGGAGACTCCGCTGCAGGGCTTCAGCTCATACTTAAGGGCGAGGAGCGCAATGAATATCTCCTGAAACGCCATTATCTCCCTACTCCGCGTGTACAAGAGGGAATGTATTTGCTCGAAACGGAGGGAGTACATGCAATGATGGACATATCCGACGGCATAGCCTCAGACCTAAGACACATTCTGCATGAATCGGGAGTGGGTGCGGAAATCGACCTTTCGCGACTTCCACTTTCAAAAGAGCTGCGCGATATATGCGCCCGAAGGGGCTGGGACGCCAATAAGCTGGCTGTGAGCGGAGGCGAAGATTACGAATTGCTTTTCACCGTCGCCCCCGAAAAAGAAAGCCGCATCGAAGTGCCGCACACCGTAATAGGAAGCATAGTTGAAGGCTCGGAAATCAAATGGAAAGGTTCGGATAAAGATTATATGGGATTCAGACATTTTTAATATGAAAACATACCCAAGAGTTCTTACGATAGCCGGCAGCGATTCCTGCGGAGGAGCTGGAATACAGGCAGATATCAAGGCAATATCCGCAACCGGCAGTTATGCGGCAAGTGCAATTACGGCGGTTACAGTGCAGAACACCCTCGGAGTGGAGGCGGTGCACTCAATACCTACGGACATCCTTCGAGGGCAGATCGAGGCTGTTTTGAGCGATATAGGAGCCGATGCCGTCAAAATAGGAATGCTGCATTCGGGCGAACTTATACGCACCGTATTTGAGGAATTGGATAAATTCAGGCTGAGGAATATTGTACTCGACCCTGTAATGGTCTCCACTTCCGGTCATAGGCTTATCGAGGAAGAAGCGATAAATGTGCTGCGCTCGGTCTTGATTCCCCGGGCACGGGTAATAACACCGAACGTCCCGGAGGCTGAAATACTCGCAGGCATGAAAATTCACTCGCAGGCCCAGTTGCCTGAAGCGGCACGCAGACTTTCCTGCGAAGGCAAGGTTTCCGTGTTTATGAAAGCCGGACATCTGGACGACCCGCAGCTGGTGGATATTTTCTACAATGCAGAGGAGGATCATTGCATAGAATTGGTGTCCGAAAGGGTAGATACGCCGAATACTCACGGCACGGGGTGCACTCTTTCTTCCGCTTTAGCCTCATATCTGGCGCAGGGCTTGTCGCTTGACGATGCAGCCCGTGCTGCTAAAGACTACATCTCAAAGGCGATAGAATCAGGCGCGGAATATAAGATAGGCAACGGACACGGTCCTGTCAATCATTTCTGGACATTGAAATAAAAGCCTACTACTCGCCCGCGCTCTTCAAGCTCCTCTTGTCCGTAAATAGAGGCGGTGTTTTCTTAGATTCCTTTGTACGCCAGTCAGGGCACGAGGAGAGCGGAGCGTAGGGCAGGCACGGAATCGATTAATCTGCCTGCGCCTGCTTTTTCGAGTTCGGTGCGGGTGCGGAAACCCCAGGTGACCCCAATAGCATCCACCCCCGCATTAATGGCAGTGCGTATGTCCGTTGCAGAGTCGCCCACCATTGCAATGCGCAGAGTCTTCTCGGGCTCTGCAAATGCAGCTTTTATTGCACTATGCACGATTTCGGCATCGGGTTTTAGCGGACGGCCGGGGGCATTACCGAGTATGGCTGCAAAACGTATGTCGGGAAAAAACTCCGCCACGAGTGTTTCCGTTCCGTACTGAAATTTATTTGATGCTACGGCAAGAGCCGTTCCCTCTTCCTGCAAAGAGCGGAGCAAATCGTGAATGCCCTCGTATGGTCTTGTGTGAACGTCAATATGTCCGGAATAATATTCCACAAAAGATTTAAGACAGCTTTCCACCGCCTGCTCATCCTGTCTCAAAGCTTCAGGCAGGGCATTGATGATAAGATTTCTGATGCCGTGCCCGACCATTTTCCTGTATTCGGCAATGCTGTGTTGAGGGTAGCCATTCTCTTTCATCGCAAAATCGGCTGCTATCCCCAGATCCTCTATGGTATCTATGAGGGTGCCGTCAAGGTCGAATATCACAAGATTATATTTCATTATCTGCAGTAGTAAAGACTTGTTTTGCTATCGGGCAAATAGAGTGTCCGACGGTCGTCGCGAAGTTACGCAACTTTCCCCGCTCCCACAAGCCTGCGAACCTTGCCGAGAACGAACAAAATTAACTGCCTCTGGTAAACGTCAGCTTTGAGCCCGGCTGCCGCAACAACTGGCACTTACCTCATTTATAGCGCCAACTCATTTAAGATACAAAAGATTTGAGTATCTTTGCACAAATTCAATTCCCGGGCAAAATGAAGGAAATAAACTCTCACCTGCTGTATATCGGTGCCGATGACGCAGAACTCGACCTTTTTGAAAGTCAATACCCCCTGCCGGAAGGGATGGCGTACAATTCATATTTAATCAGAGCGGACAAAATTGCGGTGATGGACACAGTCGACGCACGCAAGGGAGAGGAGTGGAAAGCGAAGCTGAATGAGGCGCTTGGGGGACGCGAGCCCGACTACCTTGTGGTTCATCATCTCGAGCCGGACCATTCCGCCCTCATAGCGGAACTTGCGGGAAAATATAAGGAAATGAAAATCGTTGCCAGCGCAAAAGCCATTTCGATGCTGCCGCAGTTTTTCGACGAAGAGACATTCGAGGGGCGCACTATTGCAGTAAAAGACGGTGACAGTATAGATCTTGGCGGGCTCCGGCTGCAGTTTTTCCTCGCTCCTATGGTGCATTGGCCCGAGGTGGCAATATCATATCTTGTAGAGGATAAAATAATATTTTCCGCAGATGCCTTCGGCACATTCGGAACGCTCGAAAGTTCAGGCTTTTACGGTGACGAGGTCCCCGATTGGGAGAAAGAAGCTCGCCGCTACTATTTCAATATCTGCGGGAAATACGGAGCGCAGGTGCAGGCGATGCTGAAAAAGTGCTGTGCCCTTGATGTCGGGATGATATGCCCCCTCCACGGACCTATATTGCGTAAAGAAATCTCAAAATACAGGGATTTTTACAACACTTGGAGCCTTTACGAAGCCGAGAGTCAGGGAGTACTCGTGGCATACGCGTCCATACACGACGGCACAAAGGCAGTGGCAGAACACTTTGCGGAAATACTCAAGTCAAAGGGAGTTTCGGAAGTCTCGCTATACGACCTTGCACGAGGCAGTCAGTCGGAGGCGGTGTCAGAGGCTTTCCGCCATGAAAAATTAGTCCTTGCAGCAGCTTCTTATGATTCCGGGCTTTTCCCTCCCGCCTTTGAATTCATACACCACCTGCAAGACAAAGCCTGGCAAAAGCGCCGCGTGGGCTTGATCGAAAACGGCTCATGGGCACCGTCGGCAGGGCGGGTGATGCGTGAAATGTTCGCAGGAATGAAAGGTATAGATATAGCGGAGCCCTTGGTCACCATACGCAGCAGGATGAAAGCGAGCGACCTTCCCGCTTTGGAAGCGCTTGCGGATAGCATCAAGCAATAATAAAAACCGACCGGAAGTGTTGGGACACCCTCTAAAAAAGAGTCCGACTCATTTTTGATGTCAGACTCTTTATTGTGAAAATATGTGTGCGGGCTTATTCGGCGGTGAAGCTCGAATAATTCAGCGCAACGTTTATTATCGTTGTTGCGGCTCCGGTATTGACTGCCTTCCCGCTCACGGTGTACGAGCGTTTTGCACTGCCTTTCTGCAAGGTGAATTTTATATTATCGGAAGCTTCGCAAGCGAAAGCAAAATAATAAAAAGCTATTCCGTCAGTTTCCTGAACACCCCCTGCCTTCCCTCTATAGTTTGATGCGCCTCCGCCAAAATGGGGACAATGCTCACCGGGTTCTATTATCAATGCCCCCATAGGATCGGCATAAGAGTTTTTGGTGGTGTTGTGAATCTGGAGTATATATTCATTTGCCGTGCCTGCCATATTCCCGTCATTATTCTTTATCAACACCTTGAAAGCGGTACCGAAAGTCCAATCTGTGACGGAGGCGGTCAAGGTGTTGTCAATGAAACTATATGGCACTCCTTCTTTGAATAATCTTAAAGGACTTGAATAGACGGATTTGCTTGGATCATAAGGATCATAAATCTTTGAAGGATAAAACCACTCTCTGCCTAAATACCATTGACATGTATATTTAGACAAATCATTATACCCTTCGTACACGACAAGAAATTTCCCGCCTGCCTTAAGAGAGCGCTTAGAGGCAAGAGTGCCGCACTTCCAGGAGCTTCCGTCGTAGCTAAGCACAAGGTCGGGAGTATAATTCTCCACTTGTGCCGTATAATTCCAGTCGTCAAACCAAAGATTCAGTTTGTCGCCTGCTACCCAGCCCGTTTTGGCTGCGCGGGTACCGGCAGAGCCGTCCTTGCCGGCTACTTCTATGTTGAGCTTGATGCCCTCGGGGCTTTCTTTCACAGGGCTCTTCTGGCATGAGAAGAGAACGAGCATCGCTGCAAAGGATGCAATAAGAATGGAGTTTATATTTTTCATTTCCTAAGCATTTAATTGTTTTACCACATTGTTTCCGTCGAGCCCGTGAAAGGGTTGTCTATCGTTCCGCCCTGATTGAGGCTCTGACAGAGGGGGCCGCAGCTGTTGATTAGGGTGAGCTCGCAACGGGGCTCGAGATAAGTTTTTTCCTGCATGATTTTCTCCATAAAATATAAATTTGAAAGTGTTAGTTACGGTTTTGCGTGTAAATATATATATATATCGACTTAGCAAAATTTTGAATAAAAAGTCGCACACAGCGCGACTTTTTCAATTGTGAACACTCTTTTCCCGGGACACTGCGACAGGCGGATTTATCACAAAAAAATAATTGCTCTAGCGTATTTCCCATAATATTCTTCACGGACCCTCCGATGAGAAGATTCGGAGTAAGTTCTATTTTATTGGTCTTGCGGGTTTTGGAATTCATACCCTCGAACAGCAGTCTTGCCGCAAGCGTACCCATCTCGTCAGTGGACTGGCTCACTCTTGTTATTACCGGGCTGAGATAATCCATGTACATATTATTGTCAAACGCTACTATGGATATGTCCTCCGGGATTCCCAGCGCAGATTCCTTGACTGCCTTGACCACACCCAACATGATTGTATTGCTGAGAGCAAAGATAGCAGTCGGGTTCTCTCCCCTGCTGAGGAGGAGTTTTGTCTCAAGATAACCGTTCTGTATCGAAAATTCATTCCCTACAACTATATGTTCCGCAATACCCGCTTTTGTCAAAGCATCCCTGAAGCCCTTGACCCGCCGGACATTCGGGAGGGAGGATTCAACCCCTTGAATGCAGGCAATTCTCTTATGGCCGTTCATTATCAGGTATTCTGCCGCTGCATATCCGCCGGCATAGTTGTTTGTAGTGACATACGGGAGTTTTGATTCAGGAAAGTATCTGTCTACAAGGACAACCGGAACGTAATCCGCGTTTATTTCCTCATAAAGGGAGGAGTCCCGGCCTACGGGGACGGCAATAATGCCATCGACTTTTCCGGACATCAGAGTAGACAAGACCGATTTTTCGTTTTCCTGGCTTTCTCCGGAGACAAGGACAATCGTAGTACAACTGTTTTTTGTCACTTCCGCGATGACAGAATTTGCTATATCGGAAAAATACGGATTGGTGATGGATGGGAGCACGAGCCCTATTGTTCCCGTTTTATTCAATCTGTTGTTTTGTGCAACAAGATTAGGAAAATAGTTATAGTCCCGGGCTGTTTTTATTATTTCTTCTGCCGTACGCGATGAAATGCGTCCAATGGCGGTTTTCCCGCTCAAAACACGCGATACGGTAGAAATGGAATAGCCTGTTTTGCCGGCAATCTCTTTTAAAGTCACTTTCATCACTATAACATTATCAGCGCAAAGGTAGCTAAATTTTGCGCAAAATTAAACGTTTTTGCGCAAATCCTACAATAAAAATCAGCTTGTTTCCCTATTCTTTTAAATCGATAAAGACAGATTTGAGTATTTTTGTCTTATTGTAAGCATAAGGGTTTTTAGCGGGCAGTAATGGTTGAAAAACGCTTATCATAGTCAGTTGCGCGAATTTCATAAGAACGGGGCTCCCGCCGGGAAACGGGAAAAGCATTGGTTAGCATGTTAATAATCGTAAAAAAATATCAGATGAAAAAATACTTTTCACTATTCCTCTTTATTATGATTGCATCTTTCGCTGCGTATGCGCAGGACAGGAGCATCAGCGGCACCGTCATTGACAACAATGGAGAGCCTCTGACCGGAGCCACCGTTGTCGTAACAGCCACCAAAGCCTATTCTATAACGGATATAGAAGGAAAATTCTCGGTGAAAGCGAAGACCGGTCAGGAAATCGTAGTCTCATACCTCGGATTTGAAGATCTGAGTCTGGTCCTCGATTCGAGAGAGGTCTATAGGATCAGTCTCAGCCCGGCTGCGGCAGTGATGCTCAACGAAGCAGTGATGATAGGATACGGCTCGACAAGCAAAAAAGAGGTGACGGGGTCCGTAGCAAGCCTCAAGAGTGATGACTTTGACAACGGAGCATTCACCAGTGCCGCCGGCATGCTGCAGGGAAAAGTCGCAGGCCTTTCCGTGACAAACCCAAACGGCGGTGACCCTAATGCCAAATTTGAAATATTGCTGCGTGGGACCAACACGCTCAGTGCCGGGCAGGGGCCTCTTGTCATTATTGACGGTGTGGCGGATGCAGACATAGGGAACATCAATTTCAAGGACGTGGAATCGGTTGATATTCTCAAGGACGGTTCTGCAGCGGCAATCTACGGTACAAGAGGCTCAAACGGCGTCCTCATCATCACAACCAAAAGGGCAAAAGCCGGCAGGACCTCTGTCGAATACGACGGGCAGGCCTCTGTCCAGACTGTGCTGTCAAGGGCGATGCCTATGAATGCACAGCAGTTCGAGTATGCGATCAGGAACTTCATGCCGGCATCCGTGGCTTCGTTGTATGGAAGCGATACGGACTGGTTCAAAGAAATCACGAGAACACCTCTCAGTCACAAACATACTTTATCGGTTTCCGGAGGCTCATCGGATTTCTCCCATAGGACTGTAATAAATATCGAACATAACGAGGGACTGCAGAAGAAGAATGACTCCGAAAAGTATTTATTCAAGACCAATGTACGTCAAAGTGCAATCGAAGCTCTGCTCAATCTCGATTACAACCTAAGCTATGTGATGCGCAAATATTCGCCTGCCGACTACGATGCTTTCCGCCAGGCTTTCCTGCATAATCCTACGGAGCCGGTTTACGATCCTTCAAATACTGAATCCGGAGGGTACAAACGCATTGTCGGAATGGACTATTACAATCCGCTTGCAATGGTCAATGAACGTGATATTGAGAATGAAACGGACAATATCCGGGCAAGTGTGCGTGCGACTTTGAATATTTTTCCCGTAGAAGGCTTGAAATGGGATAATTTCCTCAGTTACAAAAGAGAAAAATTTGAATCCCGATACTACAGGACCAAGTATTATCCAAGTCTCATAGGAAAGGACGGGAAGGCTGAGATTGAAAACAGCACATCGGCAGATATCCAATGGGAAAGTACTCTCCAATACAAGAAGAACATCGATGCCCACTCGATTCAAGCCCTTGCAGGCTATACTTATCAGGAGTCAGACTTTCGTTCTTCATCCATGGAGAACTATGGTTTTGACAACGATTTCTATATGACGAACAACATAGGGAAAGGCTCGGCCATCAAGACAGGTATGGCGGGCATGGATTCATTCAGGGAATCCAGCAAGTACATTGCCTTTTTCGCTCGTGTCATATACAACTTCGACGAGAAATACCTTGCCTCGGTGTCCGTTCGCAGGGACGGGTCCAGCCGTTTTGGTGTAAACAACAAGTGGGGCTGGTTTCCGGCAGCCAGCCTCGGGTGGCGCATCAACGAAGAAGAATGGCTCAAAGACCTGTCATGGCTCAACGAGCTCAAACTTCGCGCAGGTTTCGGAGTGACCGGCAACCAGGATTTCGCAAACTACAAATCTATGCTTATCATGCAGGCAAAAGGTTTCTTCTATTCAAACGGGAAATGGCTCAGCAGCTATGCTCCCGCAAGCAATGCAAACCCCGAACTTGCCTGGGAGAAGAAGGCGGAATACAACGTAGGTATTGATTTCGCCATTCTCAATAGCCGCTTGTACGGCACCATTGACTATTATTACAGGAAGACAAGTGATCTGCTCTATAACTACAACGTACCTGTCCCTCCGTACGACTATGACACTATATTCACTAATGTAGGCTCCATATCCAACTCGGGTATTGAGTTTACACTAAATGCCGTAGCCGTACAGTCACACGACTTCAGCTGGAACAGCTCACTCACCCTCGCGAGCAATGCAAACAAGCTCATCAAGTTCACCAACGACAAATTCAAGGATGGTGAGTACAAGATAGGCTGGATTGCCACTCCGGTGGGAGCGTATTGTCAGAAATTGGTCGAAGGCGAAAGTCTCGGCTCTTTTTACGGTCCTACATGGCTCATGGTCGATCCCGATACCGGCAAAGACAAACTTGCTAATGCAATAGCCGGCTCTGTTGCCGAATCCGACTGGACAAATATCGGGAGCGCCTATCCTTTAATGACCATAGGCTGGAGCAATAATCTCAAATACAAAAACTGGAGTCTCGGCGCATCGTTCAGGGGCTCTTTGGGAGGAAAAGTATTCAATAATTACAGAGCGGAGTTTGAAAACATAAACGGCATAGGTCTCAAGAATATAATGGCATCGTGGCTCGATGACACTCGCTTTACGGGTCCGGTCACATATTCTTCCAAGTACCTCGAGGACGCATCCTATCTGAAGCTTGACAACCTCTCCCTCACATACACGCTTCCCGTCGATGGCAAGATACTCAGGAAAGCGACTCTATACGCTTCCGCACAGAATGTCTTCTGCCTCACGAAATATAAGGGCGTAGATCCTGAGGTAAGCCTTTCCGGTCTTACTCCGGGGATCGAGAGGACAGCTTATTACCCCAGGACAAGAATATTCACTCTCGGAGCGACTTTGAATTTCTAAAAAACATGGCAATGAAAAAATTACTATACCTTTCAATAATCGCATACGTCCTCGCCGCATGTACGAATCTGGACGAGAAGATATATTCCAATATACCTAAAGAGGAGTTTTTCCGTTCTAAAGAGCAGCTTGTAGTCTATTCGGCACGCGCCCACAACAAATTGCAGGCATGGGGTTCGGAACAAAGCATATGGACCTTGAATATACAGTTGGGGGACGAGATCGCCGTTCCCAAGAATAGCGTGAACGACTGGGCGGATCCCCGATACAAGGAACTTCAGACTCATAATATTTCCAACTCAAACAAACTCGTACGCATGGGATGGGATTATTGTTTCGATGGAATCGCGGCATGTAATGATGTTCTGTATGAAACCGAACATTCAGGCATGGAGTTCGACGGAAAGGACAGAATCATTGCGGAAATGAAAGTTCTCAGAGCTTTCTTTTATTTCCTCGCGGTGGATTGCTGGGGAAATGTCCCGTTTTCCGTCAGCAAGGAGGAATCCGGGTATCCGGAACAGAAAGGAAGGGTTTTCATGTGCGAATTTCTCGAGAAAGAATTACTCGAAAATCTCGATAAGCTGGCAGACAAGCCGACTCCCGAATATTATGGCCGTATGACGTGCGGGGTTGCGAAAACTCTATTGGCAAAGCTCTACCTGAACTCCGAAGTGTGGACAGGCAAAGCGCGTTGGGATGATGCGGAAAAAGTATGCAAGGAAATAATGGATACGGGGTACTATTCCCTCGAGCCCGATTACAGGAATAATTTTGCGGTTCATAATGAAACTTCAAAGGAACAAATATTTGCAATCCCGTACAGCACGATATATACAAAATCGGATCATAATGATTTTGTAATATTCATCATGACCCTGACTCCGACAATGTGCAAGGGCTACAATATCCCTGCCGCCGGATGGGACGGATTCATCGCGCAGCCGGATTTCTTCGCGACATACGAAGATGCCGACATCAGAAGAAGCGGGACTTTTCTCTATGGACAGCAGAAAGGTTCTGACGGAAAGGATATTGACGGATACATCATAAATCCTGACTGCGACGAAGCGGCATACAGCAATGGCAGAGCCGAACTGCAGGGCGCCCGTATCGGGAAATGGGAATACCAGAGCGATGGTCTGCTCACAAACGATCAGACCAGTATGGAGAACGACTTTTTCGTGATGAGATATGCCGATGTAGTGCTCATGTATGTAGAGGCTCTTGTCCGTCAGGGGAAAATTGCGGAGGCCTCTGCCGTCCCGGAATTCAGGGATATACGCACGAGAGCTGGGCTGGTTCCGTTTACCGCAGAGAATCTCAATCTTGAGACTCTCTATAATGAAAGAGGACACGAACTTGCGCTTGAAGGCTGGAGAAGAAATGACCAAATCCGTTTCGACACCTTCCGGAACACATGGTGGGCAAAGCCGGACAAGACAGCCGATCATGCCCTTCTCCTGCCTATACCGAGAGAGAGGCTTGCGGCAAACCCTAATCTCAAACAGAATGAAGGATATAAATAAGTTAAATATGAAAAGAATTTCATTAGTATTACTTGCTTTGGCACTTGGCTTTGCTGCATCATCCTGTTGCAGCAATACGGAGGAGATTTCCTACGATACTCTTCATTCGAAGATTGCCGGAGCATGGCTCGGTCAGCTTGTCGGCAACATATACGGTCTTGAATACGAAAACAAGTTCATTGAAGAACCCGGAGAAGCGCCTTTCGTATTCAACAAGGCAATGAAAAAGATGGCAGCTGTCGACGGCGCATTCTCCGATGACGATACGGATGTCGAGTACCTCTACCTTCTCATGATGGAAAAGTACGGCGTAAGACCTACATACGAGCAGATACGCGAAGGCTGGATGTACCATATCCGCGACCGCGTATGGCTTGCAAACAGAGCGGCGCTCGGACTTATGCACTACGGTTTCACCCCTCCTTTCTCAGGAGACAAACGCTATAACCCGCACTGGTTTCAGATTGACCCGCAGCTCATCAACGAGATATGGTCATACACAGCCCCCGGCATGCCCTCATACGCCGCAGGCATTTCCGACTGGGCTGCACGCATCACCAGCGATTCATGGGCTGTTTCCCCTACAGTAGTGTATGGAGCAATGTACTCCGAAGCATTCTTCGAATCTGACATCGAGACACTCGTAAAGCACGCGAAGGAGTATCTCCCCAAGGATGACCGCTTCCGCAGGATTATCGACGAGTGTCTCATGCTCTACCACAGCCATCCGGATGACTGGAAAGCGTCGCGCAAGTACATTGCAGAGAAATATTATGTAAACGAGCCAGACGAGACCAAGACCATCTGGAACGCAGACCTGAACGGTGCGATGGGCATTCTTGCACTTCTCTACGGTGACGGGGATATTGACAAGACCCTGCTTGTCGGATGTGCCCTCGGCTTCGATGCCGACAACCAGACGGCGACCATCTGCGGGCTTCTCGGAGTAATCAAAGGTGCGGAGGCTGTGCCTACGGACCGGTCCATGCCTTTCGAGCATTGGACAAAGCCTTTCAATGACCGTTACATAAACGTCACGCGCTACGATATGCCCGACGCGTCCATCGAGGACATAATCGACAGGACGGTCGAACTCGCCGTGAAAGTCATAATTGCCAATGGCGGAGAGGAGTTCAGCAAGAACGGAGAGCGTTGGTTCAGGATCAGGCGCAAGGCTAAATTCAAGCCGGCTCTCGAGTTCTGCGTCGGTCCTGCCCCGCGAATAGTCAGAGGCGAGAGCGTAGATTACGATTTCGCATGTACAACTAATCGCAACTATAAATGGACAATGACCGGAGGCAGACTTCCCGAAGGTCTGCGCTTCGAGGGCAGCCGACTCGTAGGCAGTACCGACAAAACCGGCGACTACAGGATAAGTCTGGCACTGAGCGATGGCAAGAATACAATTTCCAAGGATTTCGGGCTTACGGTAAGAGGCAGGAATCTCGCACCGGAAGCTGCAGGGATAATTTCACTTGTAGGGGAAACAAACTTCGATGTGCTTGACTCGTGCTGGACAACAGTTTCGCATTCATTCTATGCCAAGGATGTGAGAGTCATCAATGACGGCATTCTGGAAGGTCCAGGAGCATCTTTCTACTCGCTTGCCGAAAAATCCGCCGCTCCTAAACGCGACTATTTCGGATATCTCTGGAACGAAGCTGTCACTATCGACAAACTCTCATTCCATTACGGCTGTCTTGAGGAGTTCGGGGGATGGTATTCAAATATCGGGATTGAATACCTCGACAAGGACGGCGGGTGGAAGCCTGTTCAGGCCACTGTCTCTCCTGCACTTCCCGAATCCGATGCTGTGTTCATCCAGCCTCATTTCGCCGAGTATCTCTTCTCCTTCAGTCCGGTCACAACCAAGGGAATCAGGGTAATAGGCGACGATGCCGTGCTCATACACTGGAATAAATACACCAAGAACGTTTCCTCATTCATTTCCGTGTCTGAGGTGGAGGTCTACGAAGCAGAACAATGAAAAGAATATTTATGCATATCGCGGCGGCACTTGCACTCGCATCCTGTTCCGCTCCCAAGAGTCCTTCGGAAATCACTCTCGGCAAGGACCGCATGCTCGATAAGATCATGGGCGGGTGGGCTGGTCAGACCATAGGCGTTGTCTATGGCGCTCCGACCGAATTCAAGCACTGCGGCACACTCATTCCCGACAGCCAGCCAATCTCATGGGGAGCTGATTATGTGAAGTACTGGTGGGATAAAAAGCCCGGGCTTTTCGATGACATCTACAACGACCTCACATTCGCGGAAGCATTTGAACAATTAGGGCTCGACTGCACTTCCGAGGAGCTCGCAAAGCGTTTCGCATTCGCCGAGTATCACCTTGCCCACGCCAATCAGGCGGGACGTTACAACGTGCGCCGGGGCATCATGCCTCCCGAATCGGGGAATTGGATGAATAATCCCCATGCAGATGATCTGGACTTCCAGATCGAAGCGGACTTCATAGGGCTCATGGCACCGGCAATGATCCCCCAGTCACTGGAAATAGCGGACAGAGTCGGACATATCATGAACAGCGGTGACGGCTTCTACGGGGGCGCATTCGTTGCCGGTCTCTACTCCGCCGCCTTCCGTGAGAGCGAGCCTGCAAAGATTATCGACCTTGCACTTGCCGGCATTCCCCCTGAAAGCACATTCTATCGGTGTCTTGACGATGTCCGCAGGCTTCACAAGAAGTATCCGGACGACTGGAAACAGTCCTGGTTCGAGCTTCTGAAGAAATGGGGTGCGGATACGGGTTGCCCGAAGGGTGTTTTTCTCAGTTTTGACATAGATGCCAAGCTAAATTCAGCATACGTTGCAATGGGGCTTCTCTATGGTAACGGAGACTTCGGAAAGTCAATAGAAATCGCGACCCGCTGCGGTCAAGACTCGGACTGCAACCCAGCCACCGTCGGCGGCGTGCTCGGAGTTGTCCTCGGCAAAAGCGGAATTCCGGATTTTTGGAAAAAGCCTCTTGAAGAAATCTGGACTCTCGACTTCGAGGGCACTGATGTTTCGCTTGAGAAAGGCTCTATGTACTCTTACAACCAGGCGCTTCGCTTAATAGAAAAGAACGGCGGGAAGCTTGGTGAAACGGAGGTAATCATTCCTCAAAAGCCTATAGAAGCCCTGCCGCTCGAGCAGAATTTCATAAATACATACCCTGTTTACCGCGACCAGAAGGACGAATGGATGGATTCCGTCTATGAATTCGACTTCCAGGGCAACGGCTTCGTAATCTGGGGCAACCTCGTGTGCCTGCGCGGCATCAGTGCCGATTATGCAGCGCGTGTCGCAAAGAAGCACTTGGGCTCGGAGGTCTTCGGTCTCGCAGAGCCGTCCGACCCTTACATCGCCGAGATTGAAGTGTGGATTGACGGGCAGCTCGATCAGGTCTCTGTCCTTCCCATGAAGAGTACCGAGCGCAAGCTTGAGCCGGCGTGGAAGTATTGCATGCCGGAGGGCCGTCACCATGTGAAGATGGTCTGGAAAAACCCTGACTCCAAAAACTACCTTCTTCGCATCAATGCCATACAGTATTACTCTGAGCATCCTATGACAAATGTTTATTATCACAATTAAATTTATGAAGAATTACTTTTTATCAGCACTCGCATTTATCCTCTGCGCATGCAGCCAGAGTGGCATAAAATACGGATCCGAGCTTACTCTCAGCCGGGATGTAGTTATGGACAAGATTCGCGGAGGGTGGTTCGCCCAGACTATAGGCTGCACCTACGGAGGTCCTACGGAATTCAAGTTCAAGGGCGGACTCATGCAGGACAGAGAGCCGATTGTCTGGTACGAGAACTATATTGCGGATACATTTATTGAAGATCCGGGGCTTTACGACGATGTCTATATGGACCTCACATTTCTCGAAGTGATGGCGGAAAACGGCATCGGAGCGCCTCAGTCCCTCTATGCCGACAAATTCGCCAACGCGCCATACAAGCTCTGGCACGCCAATCAGGCCGCTCGTTACAATATCCTCAACGGGCGTCCGGCTCCCGAATCGGGTCATTGGATGTACAACCCGCACGCAGATGATATAGATTTTCAGATCGAGTCGGATTTCATCGGCATGCTCACTCCGGGCATGCCTGACGAGGCTGCCAAATATTCGGATATCATCGGACATATCATGAATTACGGTGACGGTTGGTACGGAGGTGTGTTCATCGCCGCCATGTATTCCCTCGCATACGTCTGCCGGGACATCCCGACTATCGTTTCCGAAGCGCTCAAGACCATCCCCGAGGGCACGAAGTTCCGCGCCTGCATCGAAGACGTGATCCGTCTTCACGCAAAGTATCCCGATGACTGGAAAAAGTGTTGGTTCGAGATAGACAAGCTTCACAATTATGACATCGGCTGCCCCGAGGGTGTATGGAACGGATTCAACATTGATGCTGTCATCAATTCCGCTTATGTTGTGATAGGGCTTCTCTATGGCGGAGGAGACTTCACCAAGACTATGGAGATATCCACACGTTGCGGTCAGGATTCAGATTGCAATCCGGCATCGGCAGCAGGTATTCTCGGTGTGCTCTACGGCTACAATGCCATCCCTGACGAATACAAGAAAGCGGCCGAAATAATTGCGGACAAGCCTTTCCCTTACACTAAACTAAGCCTTAACTCAGCTTGCGAACAGAATCTCAAACTTATGCGCGACGCTGTCAAGGCAGCAGGAGGTGATTTCTCCGCGGACAAACTTAGCATCACTATACGAAAGCCGGAGCCCGTAAAATATGAACAGAGCTTCGAAGGTCTCAAGCCTGTGAGCAAGCTCGTTCTTAAAAAAAGATTTTCAGATGAACTTTCCCTTGATTTCAATGGCAATTCGATAGTAGTCGAGGGAAGTGTCATCAAGACAGGACATGACGAATCGGACTACGTGGCTCATCTTGAAGCATATCTTGACGGGAAGAAAATCGAGACTTTCGACATGCCGCACAACTACCTCAAGAGAAGATACGAGTTGTTCTCCAAATACTGCTTCGGCAGCGGAAATCATACTCTCAGACTTGTACTTACCAACCCTCATCCGGACTATGTTATGAACGCACAGGAAATGGTGATATATGATAAGGAATAATTTAAGATATATAATTGCTTCCGTTGCAATTGCCGTGGTAAGCGCATGTGGCTGTGCAAAGCAGAGAACCCTGCCCCAGCATATCGAAAACAAGGATATTGTCCGATATGCCGGAGATCTTTCTTTCAGCAGCGCTATACTCGGGATGAATGTCAATTTCTCCATTCTCCTTCCCAAGGATTATGTCTCCAAGCCCGAAAAACGTTACCCGGTCGTGTATATGTGCCACGGCTTAGGCGACAACAACAATTCGTGGAATGATAAATGGCTGAGGATTGAGGAGAAGGTCACCGAACTGGAAGCCCGGGGACTTGATGATATGATATATGTTTTCCCAAACGGGTTCAAGACTTACTATGTAAACCGCGTAGACGGAACATTCCGGTATATGGACATGTTTATCCGGGAATTCATTCCGCACATTGACAGGACATACAGGACCATTGCGGATAAGCGGCACCGGTCCGTCACCGGCTATTCTATGGGAGGTTTCGGAGCTTTGGCACTTGCCGAAAAGAATCCGGACATGTTCCTTTGCTGCGCACCTTTAAGCATGTCATTCCGCACTGATCAGCAGTATATGACAGAAGCTCAGGAAGTATGGGACAATCAGTGGGGGTGGATATTCGGAGGGAAAGGCAGTTCCGGAGAAGCCAGGCTGACAGATTACTATAAGTCTTTCTGCCCCTTCTATCAGTTTGTCCCGGAGAACCGCAGCATTTTGTCCAAGGTAAACTGGTTTCTGACCTGCGGAGACGATGAAGAGCAGTTGCTCATTGCAAATGACGAGCTGCATGTTCAGATGCGAGACAACGGATATGAACATGAGTACAGAGTGAAGAACGGAGGACATACGGGTTCATATTGGCGCAATGCACTTGATGAAGTCCTTCCTTACTTCGCATCACACATGGGCGGCAGCTCGTCCTGGACCTATACCGATATTGCCATTGATATTCCGGATTGCGTTATCGAAAACGACGGTTCTTTCGTTTCCGCCGCATACTGGGAGAAAGAGGGAAAGAGCGCAATCTACATGTTCCACGAGGGTATCGGCAGGAAGCTGCTCGATAAAAGCATTGCAATCATGCAGCGCGGAGTCTCGGCAAGACCTTATGTAATACTGCCGTGCGATCTTGGCAAAGCTTCCCTCGAATCATGGCTTGCAGAGTGGGAAAAGAAATATCCGGCCGAGAAGAAAGTCGCAATTGCTTTTGGCAAAGCAGGAAAGGAGGTATGGAGCAAGCGCGAGCACTTTGGAAAATTGTTATTTGAGGATGCCTACGTTTCCGATAATATATGCAACGAAAAAACGGATAAGGGTATCTTTTATTATATGGGATTGCCGGACGATGGTCTATACTATAAAGATATGGGCGGTCTGTATAAACTCTG
>CAUUCY010000026.1:0-21716 GCA_963543835.1 uncultured Bacteroidales bacterium | reverse complement strand
GGTTTTCAGGGCAGGACAGAATATAGAATGCCTTTTAATGTCCAAAGACTTCAGGGCAAGGACTCTGCTTATCGGAGGCAGTCTTGACAAATCCCTCAGCATAAGCGATGCCTTCCTTACCTTATTTATTCTGGACGAGACCCCGGTGCTCAAGGTGACTTATGAATATTCCCGAAGTGCCGAACTTTTCTATGAGGCGCTCTCAAAGGTCGTGGGATTCCGTGACAATCCTTACCAGACAGAATGCCTTTTGAGCATAATGAGAGCCTTTTTCTATAGTACGGGTCATTATATCTACAAGGCACTCGGATTCAGCTACAAGGAAAGGGAACTGCAGGATGTCGCGATAAGGCTGAAAGCCTTCGATGAGGACAGCGTGATAAGAAGATTCATAAATCTTGTGGAGAAATATTCGAGGACAAACAGGGCTCTGTCTTTCTATGCCACAAAATTGGACTATCATCCCAAATATCTTTCCACTCTCATAAAGCGCCGTACCGGTCATACCGGACAGGAAATAATAGACCAATACGCCACGCTGACAATTGTCGCGAAACTATCGTTCAGCGACAAGAGCATAAAGGAAATAAGCAACGAGCTGGAGTTCCCGTCCCAGTCAGATTTCGGCAAATTCTTCAAAAGGATGACCGGGATGTCTCCCTTGCAGTACAGAAAGCAAGGCAAACTTCCTCCCGAGCGGGCAAAGGAGTCGCCGGATATGCCATAATGTGTCTCACCCTAATGCGAGTTTGCGCGCAGCACTTCGAGTCAGGTCTGTTCCGTTAAAAGATGTATTTCCATCTTATAGACGGCATTATAGAGAACAGGCTCAGTTTTTTCCATTTCCCGTTCTCCCAAAATATTTGATACGGATTGTGGCGGTTGAGAAGGTTGTAAACAGACAAGGACAACTCGTTTTTATCAAACTTGAAAGAGTAGGCGACATCTATCCTGAAGTAACTTGGGACTCTTAAATTGTTGATACTATTCATCTCAAGTCTGGTCAAAAAGTAGTTGTCATCTACTGACGGATATTCTTTCCACCTCTGATATAACGCCTTCCACATAGGGAAATCGAGTCCGGAGTATTCGCTCAAAGGCACTGTCATATAATTTCCGCTCGAATAATTGCCTGAAATAATCAAGTGCTGTGTGTTTGCATCCCCCTTGCTGGCAGTAAGAAAATCGAGCATGACATTGGCAATATGTCTCCTGTCAAAACGGAAAGGAAATGGTTTTCCATAGTTCAAATCAGGATAGGTCCTATCTGTTTTAGAAAGTGTATATGCTGTGCGCAAATCAATTCTACCGAACTTGACTGTCATAGAGACTTCAATGCCTTTGGAAGTTCCTTCTCCCACGGTAACATCATTTTCCCAAGAGATACTTGAGGTCCCAAACAGATTCTCTGCGCTTTTGTAGGACACAAGATTGTGCATGGTTTTATAATAGGCGCCGAGTGAGGCGTCAATGAAAAATGAGCGGCTTTTATTTACTTTTGAAAAGAATACTCCTGCATATATCTGATTCATAACTTCCTCTGGGAAAGCTGCGTTTGATGCAATATACAAATCCTGCCCCCACCCGACAGGGAGTCCTTCCAGAAGATGATGATACTGTACGGCTCTGTCATAACAAACTTCAATGCCTATACTTCTCCCCATATTGACATTTGTCATCGCATGAACATCGCAATTAAAATTTTGCTTCCCGTCCGAAAGATGAGCTGTAGGCCTGACGCCCAGTGTAAAATTCACCCTATCGGCAAAAGCCCCTGAAATATCTCCAAAGGCAGACACATCAGTTGCGCTCGTACAACTTGATTTATCAACAGGCTCCTTTTCCTTGGAGACACTTAAATACTTTGTCACAAGCTCATATTTACGGTACAGGATTTCAGTACCGCTTTCGTATTTAATGCCCGGACAGAGCAAGCCGTCAACTATGACTTTAGTCGAAGTTTCAAAATTATACCCTCCGTTCTGCAGTTTGTTTTCAATATACGGAGCGAGCTGCCCTCCCGAATCGGAGAGAATACCGTATGACTGTATGTCTTCTGAGGAAAATGAATTTATATAGGACTGTGCCCGGATATTTCCCGTATTGCCGAGTTTGTGCGAAATTGAAGCCTTTATGACATGTTCCGAAGAATTCATCTTGGACTGTCTTCTATTTGTAAGGTATTTCAGTTTGTCCATTGTGGAGAAAAACATCACATCGGCTGAAATGGATTTGCCCGTCCAGTCAATTGCGGATAGCAGGTCGTAGGAAAAACCACTCGTCGAAAGCAGATCATGTCTTCCCCTTTGGGAGATTTGGCTCAATGCAAGATTAGCGAGTTCCGGGAAAGGTGAAATCCTCGCGGAAACGTGGCAGTTGAGTTTTGAAGTTCTCCCTGGTATTGCAAGATGTACTCCCGAAATATATGGAGATATTGAAAAGTTGTCAGTCTTGGAGGGCAGATTGCCTCTTATCAATTCTACGGATGTAAGGGAAGCCGTAGCGTTTCCGGAAGAAGAAGGAAAAGCTCCTGATGTAAAGGTAGTGGATGAGACCATATCCATATCAAAAGAGGAAAGCAGCCCAAGCAGATGTGTCGGACAATAGATCGGCACACTTGACAGTTCGATACGGTTGCCGGAAAGATTTGAGCCTCTGACGAAGAAGGAATGAGTCCCTTCCATTCCCTGGGAGACGCCGGGGAGAGCAGCCAGGGGTCTTATCGGGTCAGGCACGCCTGACACTGACGTAAATCCGGACGCGACTTCAGCTGTCGCCCTCCATCTATTCCCTTTCGACAAATTCAAAAAATCAGCCACCACGAAAGAGCTGTCCAATACCTGCGGGGCATTCTCTTCCTGCGAATAAAGAGGAGTGACTATCTGCAACAGGAAGATTGTCAATAACAGTTTTGTATAATGGCGCAACATAAAGGCATCAACCACACATTTTTAAAACCTCAAAAACAGTTTTGGCGACTGCACCGAAGATGCCGAGACCTCCACTGATGTTCGAATAGACTATATCCTCCTGGAGACGGCTTACGATATCGTCCTTGGAGACATCCTTCATTTTTTGAAAAGACGACTGCAGATATCGGTCATAGGATTCCGATACGGACAACTCCACAATCCAATCACCTGTTTCTTTCGCATAGAGAAAGAATGCTTCATTATCACCACTTGTGTAGGCGTCATCACGTGTTTGCCTTATTCTAATGTATGAATAATGCAGGCTGCATGTTCCGGCTACCGATACTATAGAATGGTGGTCACTTGTCCCAAACTGCCATTTTTGATACTCAATCTCACCATTAGAGTTGAAATCATCCACGTAAGGGTGGGTCGTGCCGATTTCAGGATTGACTAAGAGTTTCCCATTGTCCGAACACAAAACATATATCCACACAGGACCCGCAGGATGCGTCTGGCGCCCATACACGACCGGTTCGCGAGGATTCCAATAATCACCAAATACAAGAGGTTTCTCAACAGGCATTTCCGTAGTTGCAGAAAGTAATATTTTATTGGACAAGTCACACACTTCTATACGATATTCCGCCCCTGATACCGGAGTATAATCCAGCGTCCAAACATCTTCCTGCTCATGCAAAAACTCACCGACAAACTCGGAGTCCTTATAAAGTTTCACGGCAACAGACTCTGGTATTTCTTTTTCTTTATTACTTCCAAGCCGCATATTGTAAGAGAGGGACAGGCTCTGCTTGGGGGAATTCTCAAGCAGACAATTCAGCACCAACTGCCTCTGAAAAGCATAAGAGAAATCAAACTCTTCTACACAGGACGGCAGTGAGATGAATATAAGAAGCGCAGATACAAGTCTCTTTGTTTTACTCAACAGGGCGGATATCATAGATCAACTGTTTATTGCCTGAAAATGAAGTATTCACATTAAGTATATACGTTCGCAAGTTAATAATAAATAGTTTTAAACCAAAAAATCAGTATTGCGCTCAGCATCGTTGCCAAACTTTCATTCGGCGACAAAAGTATCAAGGAAATAAGCAATGAAATGGAGTTCCCGTCCCAATCGGACTTCGGCAAGTTTTTCAAGAGAATGACCGGAATATCCCCCTTACAGTACAGAAAGCAAGGCAAACTTCCTCCCGAGCAGAAAAAGGAACTCATCTGACAAAAAGCCGATTTAAGGAATACCCTCTATAATATCAATGATTATATGAAGTTTGAAATTTATATTGCTTCTAATCTATGGCGCATTATTTTTTAGATGTTTTGATATGAAGTTTTATTTTCTTCATTGCCCAATCATAATGGCTTGCTGTCGCCGAAACACAATAAGCCCCGAGTGGAGAAGTTCCAGTCCAAACGAGTGCCTCTTTGGCAAAGAGTTCATCATTGGAGAACTGCTCTATCATGGCAATTACAGCTTTGTGGCTCTCTCTTAACTTTGCCTTCGCTTCCGCCAATGATGTATTTTGGTGCTTCTTCCAAAACTCAACATTCATCATAGGATATGTTTTCCAATTATATGGTTCAGGTAAAAATGGCTTACGTTCATCATTGTTGTTGGCTTTTACCCAATTCAACAATAACTGATGCCATTCATATAGATGCACAAGGACATCTCTCAAGTTTTTATCTCTATTCCAATGCGCCTCTTTACCCGCCGATGCCATTTCTTGAGTAAATGTTGTCACCTGTTGTTCATCGCTCATACTATCAATAATTTCCCACATCTTTTCGAATTGCCCATTGGCGGATTCAAGTAAATCAATTTTTGTTGTTGCCCGTGCCATATTTTTCTCTATTTTAATGATTTTCGGTTGTAAAAGAATTCAGAATGAATGCCATCCAGCGATATTATCCTATTACTGTCCCTTGACAGTTCGTCTTTTTCTTTTTATCAAAACATAATAACATCGATAAACTAAAAACAATATCGCAAATAGTTCCCTCAAAAACAAATAATGTTACACTTGTTACTTCTGTACATCCACGATACAATCCAATCATAAAATACGAATGATGACTAAAACCGCATTGCAATGATTACAATATAAGAAACTATTAGGGGTGAGCGAAGCATTATCTCTAAATTATCCTTAGAAAGCACGTCAAAAAGATAGAATAAAAAATCGTATATTGTTTACATTCAACAATATATGATAAATAAAGTGCGGGCGGAGGGACTCGAACCCTCACACACAAAGGCACAAGATCCTAAGTCTTGCTTGTCTACCAATTTCAACACGCCCGCAATCTTGCACCCCCCGAAAGGGGGTTAAGAAAAAGCCGCGATTTCCATCGCGGCCACATATCTTACGATGGACGAGATAATTACTGTTCGTCCTGAAGCTTCAACTTCTGTACGTAAATAGCCTTTTGACGAGCCATTCTATTGATTACTGAAGGCTTTTCGAAGTTCTTGCGAGCACGAAGTTCGCGTATCGCTCCTGTCTTCTCGAATTTTCTCTTGAATTTCTTAAGAGCCCTTTCGATGTTCTCACCTTCTTTTACCGGTACGATAATCATTCCCTAAATCACCCCCTTTTTCTTTTGAGGGTGCAAATATACGACTATTTTTTTATTCTGCAAACTAATTGTTTTCAGAGTCTTCGCTTAAATCGGGACTTTCAAAATACTTTTCTGCAGGGATACCGTTCACCGACAGAATTTTATCTACTATGTGCTCGTCCATACCGCGCCAAGGAAGAGTCCCGAGATACTCCTTATAGTGGAGTTCCACAGTCTTCCCGCTGCAACGCATCAACTGCATCGCAACATCCTTGTCCGTTACGGAAAAATTGAAAACATAAGAGCCATAAGCATCTTCGGAAGCAGCGGCAAGGATATTTCCCCCTTTGAAACCTGCGAGGATAAGCCTGCCTTCGTATGTCTTGAAAACATAACCTTTAAGGGCGAATTGATTGAGTTCGCCCGCCTTTACGCCCTCTCCGAACACATATTCGTATCGAATAAGGTAGAATGCCGCAGCGAACAGAACAACTGCGGCAATCGTAATTGCTACTATCTTCCTTTTCATTATTATTCTTTATAAAGACCGCAGCGGCAATATCCTGTAGTGCGATATTCCTTGCATGGGCAAATAGTATCCTCCGAATGTGCGAGAGGAGTCAGACATGGGCAATATCCCGCTCCGAAACGCTTTTTTTTCATTTCAATTCCTTTACGTACTCTTGCGATGGCAGCTTCGTCATCTACGAGAATGTACTTTGCAACTTCTTCAGCCATAATTGTGTTCTTTTAAATTTATAATCCCATAATAGAGCCCGGTCTCTCACCTACACCCAACTCCGACAGAATATTGCGTGTAAGGACGGGGTAGTTTGTTGTAATATAATCGACTTTATATCCTATAGCCTTGCGTATGTCTTTTTCGCGGTCCACTGTCCAGATATTCACAAGCATATTGTTGCTGCGGGCTTCCCTGATCCAGCTCGGGTCGGAATGGAACTTCCCCTGATAAGTGTCTATCGCATTTATCCCCATCTTCACAAGCTCCGCCGGGCGAAAATCCGTGTCAAGATACTGAATATTAAAATCCGAAGCAAATTTCGTCAGATATTTGCAGATATTTATGCTGAAAGAAATGAATATGACCTTCGACGGGTCGAAAAGATTATGGGCTTTCAGTTTGTCTATGCAAATATCCACGGCCCTACATTCCATTTCCGGAGTCATATGTTTCTTGATTTCAAAAACCAGCACAGTCTCGGGATGTTTTTCCGCCTGCTCGAGGTACTGGTCGAGAGTAGGTATCGGCTCACCGTTCTCAAGACGGAAATCCTTGAACTCCTCGGCAGGATATTCATTTATGCGCTTCCCCCCTATAGTGGCGTCATGAAAGACCAATACGACTTCGTCCGCTGTCATATTGACATCAAATTCGCTGCCCCAAAATCCCGCTTCCTGCGCGCACCTGAGTGCGGCTATGGAATTTCTGGCAAAACCCGCCTCCTCGCAATTCCAGAAACCGCGGTGGGCTACCACAGCTATCGCATGCTCTTCCTGAGCAAAAAGCGTTGTAGAAAACAAAGCGGACAGAGCCGCAAAAAAACTGAAAATCAACTTATTCATAAACTAATCAATATTACCGAACCGGGTTTCATGCAAGCCAAGAAAATAGAGAATGCCGTCCAGACCAATCGTGGAGATTGACTGCTGGGCAGTCGCTGCAACCTTCGGCTTTGCATGATATGCAATTCCCAAGCCAGCAAGCCCCAACATAGGCAAATCATTTGCTCCATCCCCCACGGCAACAGCCTGGCGAAGGTCTATATTCTCAAATTGGCAGAGAAGTTTAAGCAGCTCCGCCTTGCGCCTGCCGTCCACAACATCGCCTATATAGCGCCCTGTGAGCTTGCCGTCCCCGCCTATTTCCAGCTCATTCGCATAGACATAATCGAAACCGAATTTCTGCTGAAGTTTTTTGCAGAAGAAAGTAAATCCTCCGGAAAGGATCGCAGTCTTGTAACCCACTCTCTTGAGTATCTTCATCATTCTTTCAAGTCCCTCGTTATAAGGAAGCCGCTCGGCTATTTCTTCCATTACCGATGCGTCAAGTCCCTTGAGCAGAGCCACACGGCGTGTGAAACTTTCCACAAAATCCATTTCTCCGCGCATTGCGGACTCGGTTATAGCCTTTACCTGATCCCCGACACCTGCACACGCAGCCAGCTCGTCTATACATTCAGTCGCAACAAGGGTGCTGTCCATATCAAAACATATAAGGCGGCGGCTGCGGCGGAAAATATCGTCCTGCTGGAAAGAGATGTCGATTCCGCTGCTTGAGAGTGCGAGAAAGGCAGCTTGCATGTCAAGGCGCTCTTTTTCTCCGAGAGAGCCTCTGACAGACAATTCTATGCTCGCTTTTGCTCCCTCGTGTCCCTCATCCTCAATCGGAACCCGTCCCGAAAGGCGCTTTATGGCATCTATGTTGAGACCATAAGCCGACACTATCTTCGTGGTGTCGGCGATGTTCCTCGCAGTCACGCGGCGACCGAGCATCGTTATTATGAAACGATTCTCCCCCTGGCGGGACACCCAGCGGTTATAATCTTCTTCGGAAACCGGAGTAAAACGTATCTGCACGCCCAATTCCGAAGCCTTGAAAAGCAGTTCTTTCATTATCAGCCCGGAAGCGTCGTAGTCCGTGCGTATGAGAAAGCCCAAGGTCAGCGACTGGTGTATATTTGCCTGGCCTATGTCAAGTATAGTCGCATCGTGGGCAGCCAGAATATCCGTGAGAGCCGTAGTAAGTCCGGGCTTGTCCGCCCCGGAAATATTTATCTGTATAATTTCAATCTTTTTCATTCTTTTCAATTTCCTGTATTTCCTTAGTGGAAAGTTCTCCGCTTTCAGACAAGCCCGCCTCTATGGAGGCTCGCGCTGATTCTATCATCTCCTTCCCCTTTATATTTTCTTTAATCGCTTTCTCCGCCCCCGTATCAAACACATTACGTATGGAATTTATCAAATTTGTCCTGAGTTCGTTAACCTTGGCGCTGTAATCGGGCAAAATATCGGATTTGTAGCGCGCATTTCTGAACTTGTACTTGAAGTCGTCAAAGTCCCCGTACAGGTCTATCCCGAATTTGAAAGGGATAGGCGATTTCTGTATTGAAGCATGGTAGTTGAAACCTTGGGTGAAACTCTGCAAGCCCCTCAAGGCAATCTTGTACCTGTCCACATTAAGCATGAACGGGAAGACTTCCAATTCATTGTCGGCAACGATTCCGCATACGTCGAGTTCTTCTATGTAGCCGCGGCTGTTGTCGCGGAAAAGAAGCAGCCTCGTCACTTTCTTCAAGCTTCCCAAATCCCCGAGCGTCAGTTCCCTACCGGAAATTTTGAAAACCCCGCTAAGGCTCGGGTACTTGATGCGCATCATGGTGTCGAGCCGGGAAGTGGCGGCAAGTTCAAGATTCATCTTGCCCTTAAACGTCTTAAGCATAGGCAGAAGAGAGTCTACGTCCGGGAAAAGGTGAATCGCCTGGTCTGCATATATATCGCTTAGCAACAAATCAAAGCCGGCGGAGATATTCTTTTTGCTCTTTGTATAATAGAAAGCATCCAAATCGATGTTTCCCATATTCGTTTCCGCCTTTGCGTCTGAAATCCTCACGCAGCGCCCGCGTCCGCTTATCTTTGCCCGCAGATTCTTTACATCCAGGTCTGAATACTTCACATTTGAGGCATTCAGGTCCGCATCCACTATCAGATTGGCAGGAATGACTATAAGCGCGGACTTGACGACAGGCTTTACAGCTAAAGTGTCCGCAGAATACATCTTGGGAGCGTCATTATTCAGAGCCCCAAGCAGCTCGTTGGCATTCAGCCGATTTGAGGAGGCGTCCAGCCTGACACGTATTAGACCTCTGTCAATCAAGGCTCTGCGCAATCCTGAAACATGCCCGCGTATATTGAGATTGGATTCGCCCGCATTTGCGTCGAAATTGTTTATCTTCAAATCATTTTCCGTAAAAGCACAATCCACGGCAGAAACAGTGCCGGAGAGGGGGAATTTGGTCGTCTGCAGCTCTGCACGTTCAAGTGAAAAACTTCCATTGGTTTTCCAATCCTTTATGTATTTGCTTATGCCTTTGTCAAGACTTATGTCTATATCTCCTGAAGCGAGCTCATCCTTTGGGCTATCGGAAAAATCGCTTGAAAAACTGCTGCTCGGCCCGCTCAAATCCTGCCTTTCAAGACTGACGCTCATCTTCGCATTTTCCGCGTAAAGACGCTCGCTGCCGGAAACAAGCTCTGCCGCCTGCAAATGCGCGCTTGCTTCAAGCGGATGCAGGTCCAGCGACATGCTCTTTTCCGAATTGCGCGCATTCATTTCAAGCCCCCTTATGTCCAGATGCAGGTTATCCGCATTCACCTTCAGACTATCCGCAAAGATATATGCTCCTACTCCTTTCTTCCCATAGGAGGAGCTGAGTCTGAGATTTATGTGTGAGGCCTCTGCGGCAATGGTATCGGCAGGGATCGCGAAACGCAGGCTGTCTATATCGCATTCCGCTTCCATATCGGCTTGTGAAAAACTATAAAGATTGGCTTGGGAGAGCCTGACCTTGTTTCCTTTGGCGCGCAGGCATACTCTGCCGGAAGCCCGAAGGCTGTCAAGTCCGTTGATATATCCCAGAACCTTGGCTATTTCCAAATCCACGTCGGCATCGAAATCAAAGCGCGGATCCCGTGCAAGCAGATCCGGACATGCGGCTTTCATTTTAGCTCCAAGACCATAGACATTAAGATCCAAATGCTTGAGCGTCGCGTCCACAACAGGCATTTTATGGCATGCAGGCACCATCCAGCCCTTTATGGTGGCGTTGAATGTCAAATTTGATTCAGGATTTATTTTATCGGCAAAAGAGACGAAGTTTGCAGCGTACTCATTATATAGCTCGTGCAGTTTGAAGTCCCTTATATTCAGCCCTATATCGAACAGGGTACTGTCGGTAAGGTAGCAGGCAGAGCCTGTTACTTCCAATGGAATCCTGGCAATCCCCAATGCACATTTTTTAATATTCACATGCAATTCGTCGTCTATCCCCTCTTCGGGGAAATCTAAGGAAGAATCCAAGGACAAAGGTACTTTAAGGAGTCCGAAAGCCTTTGAACGGGAATATGCGTTTGCCGAAAGAAAGGCATCCAGATGACTTTTGCGAAGCTCGACAGAAAACTTATCGACGCCCAAAGACAGAGTGTCTGAGCTAAGACGTCCCGACGCAAAAAGGCTGTCGAGTTGCATTGAAACATTCGAGGAAGCTATGATTTGAGGAAGTCCCGTACCACTTACCCTGCCTTTCAGGCTCAGACGGCGAAAGGCAAGCAGGGCGGAAATTTCATCGCATGGGGCTGTATAGACAACTACAGGGCTCTTTTCAAGAACGATTTTCCCGATTGAAATATCGGGAAGAAGAAAAGGGGCTTGGGTATCATCCGCGCTTACAGTATCTGCAAATTGTTTGACGAATACATTCCAGTTCGCTGTGGTATCATTGTATTTGTGGGCATATATGCGCGGACTTTCAACGCGCATATTGCGAATATCAATACTTCTCTTCAGCAGGTAGGACATATAATTCAAGCTGAGGGAAAGTCTGTCCACGGTAAAAAGAGTATCATTTTCCTCTCCCGAGCCCGCATCGAGCAGCCGCGAATGTTCTTCATATCCAGGGAATTTTCCTTTAGGATAGGTAACACTAAACTTATCCAAACTCAGATTAAGCCCCGGAAAACTCCTTACCACAGAAGCATTGACATGCACGAAAGAGACTTTTCCGTCCACCATGGCAGAACTAAGCCTGTCGATGACTCCGCTCAAGTATTTCTCGCTCAAAACCAATTGCAGAACGACCATAATCAAGACTGTGAGTCCGATTATGGTCATAAAGAATATCTTGAACGGTTTTACAAGTCTCTTCATGCAAGCAAAGAATTTCAAACCGTAAAGATAAGATTTTTTAGCTATACAAGAAACGTTTGATTGAACCTTTTGGGGTATGTTCGAATTTCTCCAATATCTCTATTTTGGAAATTTTGCAGTATGCGGGGAGTTTCGCATTGAGAGCCGGGAGATTTGCATTCATAAGCTGCTCGAAAGTATGTCCTTCCGGCAGGGTGGTGTCCAGCACGGTCACGAGAGCGACAAGAGAAGAGCCGCGCTGCAACAAAACAGATTCCGACACGTATGGCATATTGTTTATGACTGCCTCTATTTCTTCAGGGTAGATGTTCTGTCCGTTTGAGCCGAGAAGCATGCACTTGCTGCGGCCTTTGATGAAGATATTCCCCTTGGAATCTATTATGCCGAGATCGCCGGTACGAAGCCAACCGTCCGGGGTGAATGCCTCGGCGGTAGCCTCCGGATTCTTGTAGTAACCTTTCATAAGTACCATACCTGACACCTGTATTTCCCCGATCTCGCCGGGCGAGACGGCAGGGTCGATTCTGACTTTATTATATCCGTCAAGTTCCCTTCCGCAAGAGCCTCTCTTGTAATCCTTGAACCACGGAACATAAGAAATCAGCGGACCGCACTCCGTCATTCCATAGCCTATTGCATAAGGAATGCCTATTTTACAGAGGACTTTCTCGATTTCCCCGTTGAGAGGAGCGCCTCCTACAGGCATCTGACGGACATTGCCTCCGAAAAAGGCTTTCATCTTCTTGCCTATAGCATTGTAGATCACCCTGTTAATACCCGGAATATATGTGAGTATCTTCATTAAAGGCTTGTTGAGAACAGGAAGGACTCCGCCTTTTATGAGTTTTTCGACCACAAGAGGGACTGTAATGAAAACATAAGGTTTGACCTCTTGCAAAGCGCTTTTGAGAATTGTAGGGGTCGGCGCCATTCCGAGGAAGAACACATGACTGCCGCAGCAGAACGGATACAGGAATTCAAAGGTAAGACCATACATATGCGCCATGGGGAGCATTGAAAGGGAATTTTCGTTTTCCCTTACAGGAATCTCCTTTCTTGCAAAATCCACGTTTGCGGACATACTAAGGCAATCGAGCATAATACCCTTGGGGATTCCCGTGGTCCCGGAAGTATAGTTGATAACCGTAAGGTCTTCCATGGCTCCTCCGTATTGTACATCCTCTTTCCTTACTTCAAATTCTTTCTTTGAATATTCGTTTATGATATTCTCGTATTCAGGCTTGGCCGCGTAAAGGCAGGTGAAATCATCAATGTCGATAACAGCCTTCACTCCGGCGAGTTTACTTGTGTCAAAACCGGCAGCCTTGGTCTTGTCGGTAAAAATTATGGAACTCTCGGAATGATTTACCAGACCCATTATATTTTCCGGCGTAAAATCATAAAGTATAGGGACAGAAACGCAATGCGCAGTTGCCGACGAGAGAAAAGCAAGTGCCCAGCGCACCGAGTTGTGACCGCAAATGGAAATCCTGTCTCCCTGCTCTATTCCGAGTTCGCTGAACATCGCGTGTGCTTTTGCAAAATGTCCCGCAATCTGCGCGTATGTGAAGTCTTCTCCGTGGAAATCACTTAAACCGACTTGGTCCCACTTTCTTACAATCACGTCACCGACGGCTTCCAGATAATTCTTCATATTCTTCATTTTTATGTTTTTCAAATTTTCGGTCGCAAAAGTAATTAAATAGATGACATTTTTATCACAAACGTTGCGTAAAGCCCTCTAAAAAAGCCAATATTTGCAAAATGTGACGAAAAGTACTAATCAGGGGTGAAAATCAGCAAGATTATGATTAAATTTGTGAGATTTATATAGTTATATGATAACGACGGAACAATTAAAAGAACTGAACGAAAGCATAGCCAAGTTGCACGCATGCCTTGAAATAGAAGACAAGCGCAGAACGGTGGAGGAGAAACTCTTGCAAAGTCAGGCAGCCGATTTCTGGGAGAATCCCAAGGCCGCCGAAATCTTTCTGAGAGAGATGAACGGTGAGAAAAATTGGGTGTCGGCATACGACAAACTAAAACAGGCAGCAGAGGATGTCGAAGTTCTAATGGAATTGGACCCGGAAGGAGAAGATACAGACAAAGCTTATGCTTACGCAGGAAAGTTGCTGAGCGAACTGGAGTTGAAAAACATGCTCGGCGCGGAGGGCGACAGTCTCGGAGCAGTGCTCACAATAAATTCCGGTGCAGGAGGCACGGAAGCCAACGACTGGAGCGAAATGCTCATGAGAATGTATCTGCGATGGGGAGAGCGTAACGGCTACAAAATGACGGTTTCGGAAGAGCAGGAAGGCGATGAAGCGGGCATTAAATCCTGCACGATAGAGTATGAGGGAGATTATGCCTACGGCTATCTCAAGGCGGAATCCGGGGTTCACCGTCTGGTGCGGCTATCCCCTTTCAACGCACAGGGAAAGCGTCAGACCACATTCAGCAGCGTTTTTGTGTACCCTCTTGTGGATGACACAATAAATATCGAGATCAATCCTTCAGACCTCGAATGGGACACTTTCAGAAGCGGAGGACACGGAGGGCAGAATGTAAATAAAGTCGAGACCGGAGTGCGTGTAAAGCATGTTCCTACAGGAATCACAGTAGAAAACACTGAGACCCGCAGCCAGCAGGACAATCGCCAGAACGCCCTGCGCATACTCAAGTCAAGGCTTTATGACATAGAACTGAAAAAACGTCAGGAAAAACAGGCGGAGCTCGAGGGGCAGAAGAAAAAGATAGAATGGGGCAGCCAGATACGCTCTTACGTGCTTCATCCTTATAAAATGGTGAAGGATCTCCGCACAGGTCTGGAAACAGCGGACACTCAGGGAGTGCTCGACGGAGATCTCAATGATTTTATGAAAGAATATTTAATGAACAACTAATAAATATCAACTATATGGCAGATTTCAAATATGCACCTATGTTTCAGCTTGGTCCGGACAAGACTGAATACTACAAAATCCCGGGGTCGGAACAGTATGTAAGCACTGCCGATTTCGAAGGTCACAGAATTCTTAAAATCCGCAAAGAGGCTCTCACCCTGATGGCAAATACCGCCTTTCGCGATGTCAGTTTCATGCTGCGTCCGGCTCACAACGCGCAGGTTGCAAAAATTCTCGGCGACCCTCAGGCAAGCGAGAACGACAAATACGTGGCACTCACATTCCTGCGCAACGCAGAAGTTGCCAGCAAGGGGAAACTCCCCCTCTGTCAGGACACGGGGACTGCCATAGTGCACGGAGAAAAGGGACAGCAGGTATGGACGGGGTTCTGCGACGAGGAGGCAATCAGCCTCGGAGTCTACAAGACCTACACAGAGGAGAATTTGCGTTACAGCCAGAACGCAGCCTTGGATATGTATAAGGAAGTGAACACAAAATGCAATCTTCCCGCCCAAATAGATATCGAGGCGACGGAGGGTGACGAATATCATTTCCTGTGCGTCACAAAGGGTGGCGGCTCCGCCAACAAGACCTATCTCTATCAGGAGACAAAGGCGCGTATACAGAATCCCGGGACCCTCATTCCCTTCCTCGTGGAGAAAATGAAATCCTTAGGAACGGCAGCCTGTCCTCCTTACCATATAGCTTTCGTGATAGGCGGCACTTCTGCGGAGAAAAATCTTCTCACGGTAAAGCTTGCAAGCACACATTACTATGACGATCTTCCAAGCACGGGAGATGAAACAGGGCGTGCTTTCCGCGATTTGGAACTGGAAAAACAACTGCTTGAGGAAACACACAAAATAGGGCTCGGAGCCCAGTTCGGAGGAAAATATATGGCGCACGATGTACGCGTCATACGTCTTCCGCGCCACGGGGCATCCTGCCCGATAGGTCTCGGAGTAAGCTGCTCGGCAGACCGCAACATAAAGGCAAAAATCAATGCAGACGGCATTTGGATCGAAAAACTCGACGACAATCCCGCACAGTGGATTCCTGAAGAACTTCGCCGGGCAGGAGAAGGCGAGGCGGTAAGGGTAAACCTTGACATGCCTATGTCGGAAATCTGCAAGGTTCTCACACAATATCCCGTAAGTACACGTCTGAGCCTCAACGGCACAATCATAGTTGCCCGCGACATTGCCCATGCAAAGCTCAAGGCGCGCCTTGACGCAGGCGAAGATCTGCCGCAATACTTCAAAGATCACCCAATATACTATGCAGGGCCGGCAAAAACACCTGAAGGAATGCCTTGCGGCTCTCTCGGTCCGACGACAGCCAATCGTATGGACCCTTATGTTGACGAATTTCAGTCGCACGGCGGCTCGATGATTATGCTTGCAAAGGGCAACCGCACCCAGGCTGTCACGGATGCCTGCAAAAAGCACGGAGGCTTCTACCTCGGCTCGATAGGAGGGCCTGCCGCAATCCTTGCGCAGAACAACATAAAGAGCATTGAATGCGTAGAGTTCCCCGAACTCGGCATGGAAGCGGTGTGGAAGATTCGTGTGGAGGACTTCCCCGCATTTATACTCGTGGACGACAAGGGCAATGATTTCTTCAAGACCATAGGTCTGTAAAGATGGCTGTTTTAGGAATATTTGACTCAGGCTCAGGCGGGCTGTCGGTGTACAGGGAGATACTCAAACTTCTTCCCTGCGAGAAGTACATATACTTTGCCGATACCGCCTGGTGCCCTTACGGAGAAAAGAGCGCTGAGCAGATACGCGAGCGGGCGTGCCGTATTACAGAACTCCTTCTAAGCAAGGGCGCGGATATAATTGTAATAGCATGCAACACAGCTACATCTGCCGCAATCTCATATCTCCGAAAGCATTATTCCAATAAGTTCGTAGGTATGGAACCTGCGTTGAAGCCGGCGGCGCTCGGGACCAAAAGCGGAGTAATAGGAGTCCTTGCGACTGCAGGGACTCTCAAAGGCTTCAAATATCTCCAGTCAAAGGAGATTTACGAAGAAGACGTGCGTATAGAAGAAAGAGTAGGTGACGGTTTTGTGGAGCTTGTGGAAAAGGGCGAGACCATAGGGGAAGATGCCGAGAGAATCGTGGAAAAGAGCCTTAAACCTCTTCTTGAAAGCGGGGCGGACACCATAGTCCTCGGCTGCACCCACTATCCCTTCCTGAGAGAAACGATAGAAAAACTCGCAGGTAAGGGAATAAAAGTTATAGACCCTGCACCAGCAGTTGCAAGACGGGTTGCAGAAGTCATCGAGGAAGAAAAAATCCCGTTCGAGAAAACCTGCAAAGCGCCGAATATAGAATTGATGTCTTCCGGACCTATAGAATCGCTTCTGCGCACATACAGACAGCTTTAATCAGAGAATTATGAATATAGACATTCTGTCAGGAATAATAAAGAGGCTGATACTTGCAAACAGCGAGGTGTCGCTCCCCGGAATCGGAACTTTCGTGACCGAGGACGCCCCTGCGACATTCTCCGATAAGGGCTTTACGATAAACCCTCCTTACAGAAAGCTTCTTTTCAGGGAGAGAATAGAGATGAATAATCTCCTTGCGGAAGCATATTCCAAAGAGAATATGGTCGGTATAGAAGAATCTTCCGCCGTGATGAGGGAGTTCATGGAGGGACTGAAAGCGGAACTTGAAACAAGAAAATCCATATACCTGCCGGAACTCGGACGTTTGAGGGCGACTAAAGAAAACAATTTCTTTTTCATCGCAGATGAGGATATAGACATTTTCCCCGACGGATTCGGACTTGAAGCGGTTTCACTCAAATCGCACATAGCAGCAGAAACCATAGAAATATATCCTATAGCCAAGCGTCCGGAAGAGGAAGAGAAGGCGGCGGTCAAAGAGTCCGAAAAGCCGAGAGAAGAACTTGAAAAGCAGAAAGAAGAGCCTGCGAATCAGAAAGAAGAGCCTGCCGGGCCGGAAAGAGAAGCCGGAATAAAAGCAGAAAACCTTTTCAAACAAGCTGAAAAGCAGAAGAGCAAGGAGATAAAAGAGTCCAAGGCAAGCAAAGGCAAATTGTTTGCATCGACAGGAAAAATTCTTCTCTGGATAATCGCAGGGGCGGGACTTTTGCTCGCGACATTCATGCTTTTGAGCGACTTTGCCCCGGACCTCATTGATTCTCTTCTCTACACTAAAGAAGAATTGGAAATATTGAACTACTGACATGTTCGATTTGATATACCCCTCGACAACGGCTCCTATACTGCCGTTCCCGCCGATGGACAAGTCTGAAATAAAGAATGCGGAAATGCTTCCCGTGATTGACGAGAGCGGTCTTGTCAAGGGAAGGGCTACGCGTGCCGACTGCCACGCAGGACTCGGTCTGCTGCATCCTGTAGTACATCTTTATATTCTCGACAGAAACGGACGCATCTTCATGCAGAAACGTGCAATGAGCAAGGAAAGCTGGCCCGGACGCTGGGACACTTCCGTCGGAGGGCATGTCGCATTCGGGGAGTCAATCAGAGAGGCGCTTTACCGCGAGTCCGAAGAGGAACTGAAGTTCATCCAATACAACCCATACTTTCTCGGTGTCCATGTTTACGAGTGCGAAAACGAAAAAGAGCTTGTCTCGACTTTTGCCGCGGTAGGCAATTTCAAAATCAACGCATTCGGAGAGGAAGTGGAGGAAGGAAGGTACTGGACAAAACAGGAAATAGCAAATAATTTTAATAAAGATATATTCACCCCAAACTTTCAAACAGAATATTCGCGCATAATGCCGCGTCTTGAAGCACTACTATGACAAAATTACTTAGAGTCGGCATACTTACTGCCCCCGACATCAATTATGATGTACAGAACGACGGTACATTTATAGTACGCGACGTTGTTATCGGTATAGATTTTCATTGGCAACGCAAACTCGACCTGCGCTTTGCCGGAGAACTCGAAATCATAGAGGAAGGAGGTATGAAAACCGCCGTCAATATAATACCTATCGAGGACTACCTCAAATGCGTCATTTCCTCGGAGATGTCCGCAAAATCTTCTCTCGAACTTCTGAAAGCACATGCTGTAATCTCACGCAGCTGGGTAATCGCCAATCTCGGCAAACACGGCTCATACGATGTCTGCTCGGACGACCACTGCCAACGCTACCAGGGTCTTACCATGGCGGTAGGGGAGAATGTCGCCAAGGCGATAGAAGCAACGCGCGGGGAGATACTCTGCTATAATGGAAAAATCGTGGACGCCCGCTACAGCAAGTGCTGCGGAGGGAAGACCGAACTATGGTCCACATGCTGGGAAGATGAAGATTTTCCTTTCAATCCGTCCCTGCCAGACACCCCCAATCACGAAGACAGCGATGATGTCTTCTGTCATACCGAAGACATGGAGGTGCTTTCACAGGTGCTTAACGATTACGACCTCGAGACCAAAGACTTCTATTATTGGACAGCGGAATACACGAGCCGGAAAATATCCGAACTCGTGGCAATGCGCCTCGGACGCGACCTTGGTACTATAACTGACCTTATTCCTATCAAAATCGGTCCGAGCGGTCGTATTTATGAGTTGAAAATCATAGGAACAAAAGGAGAGCAGACAGTGGGTAAAGAACTTGCAATCAGAAGATGCCTTTCGGAGTCGCATCTCAAGAGTTCCGCTTTCGAGGTGGAAAAAACCGCAGAGGGCTTCATCCTGCACGGAAGAGGCTGGGGACACGGCGTGGGACTTTGCCAGATAGGAGCTGCCGTAATGGCGGCAAGAGGCTACGGCTACCGTGAAATACTTGAACATTACTATCCGACATCCGTAATAGAACAATATGAAAAATAATATGACACCGTGGTGGTGGATACCGACACTCTACTTTTTTGAAGGTATCCCCTACTTCCTTGTAAACAATATTTCCGTTCTGATGTTCGCCAAAATGGGCGTACCCAACGGACAAATGGCTCTTTTCACCAGTCTTCTATACCTTCCATGGACAATAAAACCGCTGTGGAGTCCGTTTGTGGACATTATAAAAACAAAAAGGTGGTGGATACTTTCCATGCAGTTTCTGATGTCGGCGGCCTTTATAGTACTGACTCTGACTTTGCCGAGACCTTCCGCGGAAACGATAGCTTCGGGGCAGACGCCAATGAGCCTTTTCACCTTCACACTTATACTTTTCGTTTTCGCGGCATTCGCCTCGGCGACGCATGACATTGCGGCAGACGGTTTCTATATGCTCGCACAGAGCAGGAAGAGTCAAGCGGCATTTGTGGGCATAAGAAGCACTTTCTACAGGCTTGCAAACGTGTTCGGCAACGGTGTGATAGTCGCAGTTGCGGGTATACTTGAAAACAAGACTGGGGATATTCCCCTTTCCTGGCAGCTCACTCTGGGGGGCTCTGCCATACTGATGACCGTACTTACCCTCTACCATACTTTCTCTGTACCAAAGCCGGAAGCCGACTCGCCGCACCTTTCCGACGAGAAACGCGGGGTGAAAGACATTTTCTCCGAATTCGGAAGGACCTTTGCCACCTACTTCACCAAACCCGGCATATTGGTGGCAATAGTGTTCATGCTCCTGTACAGACTTCCCGAAGCTATACTTCTAAAACTCTGCACCCCGTTCCTTGTGGCTCCGGTTGAGAAAGGCGGACTGGGGATGGAAACGGCACAAGTAGGTATCGCCTACGGAACAATAGGGGTAGTCGCACTGCTCGTAGGAGGCATAGTGGGAGGACTCACGGCATCGCGCATAGGTCTGAAAAAAGCCCTATGGTCAATGGCGGCAGCTCTGTCTTTGCCATGTATAGTATTCGTGTACCTTGCCGTAACCCAGACATCCAACTTCACGCTTATATGCTCAAGCATTGCCTTGGAGCAATTCGGTTATGGTTATGGTTTCACAGCGTACATGCTGTATATGATGTATTTCTCCGAAGGAGAGTTCAAGACCGCACATTACGCAATATGCACAGCCTTCATGGCTTTGAGCATGATGATTCCGGGAATGTTCGCAGGCTTCATACAGGAGGCTGTGGGCTATGTGACTTTCTTTTGGATAGTGGTAGCATGCAGTCTGGGCACTTTCGCTGCAGCATTCTTTGCCCGACGCAATCTCGACCCCGAATATGGACGTAAATAATTATATTATGAAAACCTTGAGATTTATTTTATCGGTGGCTCTGTGCCTTTCCGTATTATCCGCAAAAGCGGGCGATGCTGTTGTGAAAACAGGCATAGAGGTCTTGGAATCAAGAGCTTTCGAGGGGCTGGTCGGCAAAAGGGTCGCCCTGCTCACCAATCCTTCAGGTGTTGACAGACAGCTTCGCAGCACAATTGATATTCTATATAACGCACCGGGTGTCAATCTCGTCGCCCTGCTCGCCCCGGAACACGGAGTGCGCGGGGACGTTTACGCCGGCGCGTCGATTGACGATTTCACCGACCCCGCAACGGGCTGTCCCGTGTATGCGCTTTACGGCAGGACACGCAAGCCTACCCCTGAAATGCTCAAGGGAGTGGATGTCGTGGTTTACGACATTCAAGACGTAGGCTCGCGCACCTACACTTTCATCAGCGCAATGGGTATGATGATGCAGGCATGCGCGGAACAGGGAGTGGAAGTCATGGTGCTTGACAGACCCAATCCGCTCGGAGGTCTCAAGGTAGAGGGAAATCTCGTGCGTCCGGGGCATTTCTCGTACATAGGTATGTATCCTATACCATACGTGTACGGGCTTACGGTGGGAGAAGTGGCGAAAATGATAAATGAAGAATACTATATAAGGGGAGAGAAGGGGACGGATGCTCCTGTACACTGCAAACTTACAGTAATACCGATGGAGGGCTGGCATCGTTGGATGAAATACTCCGACACGAACTTGCCCTGGGTATTGCCGTCACCGCAAGTCCCGACGCCCGAAAGCGCGATAGGATACCCTTCGTCAGGCATAGTAGGAGATTTCTTCGGCTATCTCAATATTGGTATAGGTTATACGCTTCCGTTCTGCACCTTTGCAGCCGAATGGGTGGATGCGGAGGCTCTCAAGGCGAAACTCGAAACTTATAACATCCCGGGGACAGCGTTCCGCACAATACACTACAAGCCTTTCTTCGGCGATTTGGCAGGCAAGCTATTGCACGGCGTGCAGTATTACTATACGGATTATGAGAAGGCGACTATCACCCTTACCCAATTCTATGTGATGCAGGCGATACACGAACTGTACCCGGAAAGACAGCCTTTCGGCACTAAACGGGACAGATCTTTTGACCTGGACTGTGGCACAGACTTTGTCAGAAATACTTTCAGCAAGAGTTTCAAAGTCAGTGACATCTACGATTTCTGGACTGCTGAAGTCGAGGG
>CAUUCY010000025.1:0-21796 GCA_963543835.1 uncultured Bacteroidales bacterium | reverse complement strand
TGCAACAAGATAGAAAAAACAGAAGAAGCCAAGGAAATCACCGACATCACTTTCACCGTGGCAAGCCCGGACACCAAGGCAGTGAAAACCGCTTGGGCAGCAGGTGATGAAATAATGATTTTCTTTGAAGGTAAAGTAGAAGTAGGACAACAAGCCAAACTGCGCTATAACGGTTCAGTCTGGAAACTTGTACAAAAACCCAATGGTCTTTCTTATACGCCGGGAATAATAAGAGCAGGTCGTTATTACTCCGTTCATTACCCCGGGTCAATAATTTACAATGGTCAGGATGATGACAGGAGAAAAATAATGAATTACCGTGCGGGAATATCTCTTGCGAATAAAGAAGCCGATAGCTACTTCGATGTAAGCACAGAGGGGGTGATAGAGCTTGGGACAATCTCCCTTAAAAAAGGGGTAAGAAAGGCATTTCAGGTTGTAGTTCCCGGTATAAGCTCGGGAGATAATTACACATTGAGCGTTACCTGCGATGGCATAGTTACGGATGCAGAGGACAATTCAGGAATGCAATCAAATTCTTATGTACGCAGGTGTTATCCTTATCTCAAAAATAATGGCGCTATAGAATTCGGAACAGGATATGATAATGTATATGGAATAAGTAACCCGGACGGGGTAGAATTCTTCTTTGAGATCAATAGCCGTATCTCGGGCGAGAAAGTGGCAGCGAGCCTATACAAATATGTTTTCTCGCTGAGCGATGGGACGCAGCTTTACTACTACACCATAGCGAAAACTTCTGATAAGACCATTGCGGACAAATCCGCAATCAAGCTACCGGTTTTCGACGGAAAGGGAGCGCAGACATATTGGAAGACTACTCTTTAATAGACTTTCATAGCCCTACAGGCGAAAAAGCATAAAAACACGACAAAGATAGCATTATCGTTTCATAATGCTATCTTTGTCGTAAATATTAAAGCTATGTCGGAAAAGGATTACATAGAACTTCTGGACTTGCAAAGAGTGCTGAAAGAGGGTATAGAAGAGATAATGCCGGAAAAAATCTGGGTACGTGCGGAAGTGTCTTCAATAAGCGTAAAGGCAGGGAATTGCTATTTGGACCTGTCGCAAAATCAGGGCGGGACTATGGTTGCAAAGGCGAGGGCGGCTATATGGCGTTCCAAATATGTCATGCTCGCCGCCTATTTCGAACAAAGCACAGGAGCCCCTCTGCGTCAGGGGCTTACAATATTGGCCCGTTGCCAGGTAAGTTTCAGCGAACTCTACGGAATGCTGCTCGTGATTGACGATATAGATGCCCGGACCAGCATAGGAGAAAAGGAATTGCAGAAGCGCAAAACAATAGAAAGACTGGAACGGGATGGCTTGACTGATATGCAGAAAGAGCTCGGACTGCCTGAACTACCCTACGCGCTTGCCGTCATATCGGCATCAGGGGCAGCGGGATACGGAGATTTCTGCGACCATCTGCACAACAATGAATATGGTTTTGTTTTCCGTACGGAACTTTTCGAGGCGACGATGCAGGGGGCAAACGCGCCGCAGTCGATAGCGGATGCTATTCACGCAATAGAAGAAACTAATAAAAGCGCTATAAAAGCCGGTAAACACGCTTTCGATGCAGTGTTGATTATGCGCGGAGGAGGCAGCAACATAGATCTCGACTGCTTTGACGATTACTCTTTGGCTGTGGCGATAGCAAATTGTTCACTACCCGTTTTCACTGCCATAGGTCATGAGAGGGACTATCATATAGCCGATATGGTGGCGCACGAGCATGTAAAAACTCCCACAGCCCTTGCAGACGAGTTCATTTCGCGCTACATAGACGAGGACGCGGCAATAGAAGCCTACAGTACCCGGCTGCGGCTTGCTTTCTCAAACAGAATCAACGCCATACTATCCGCGCTTGATGTCCTGGAGGCAAGGATAAAGGGCGCAGACCCGCGTAATGTGCTCTCACGAGGATATGTGCTGAGCCTGGATTCCAAAGGACGCTCTCTCAAATCGGCAAAGTCGCTCGACAAAGGCGACATGCTTACGCTAATGTTTTACGACGGCACCGCCGAGTGTGAAGTAAAAAAAATAAATAGAAACTGACTATGGGTAAATTCGATTACACAGGGGCTTTAAAAAAGTTAGAAGCGATAGCAGAGAAAGTGGAAGACCCGGCAACGGGGCTTGAGGACATTGACAAACTGATAGCCGAGTCCGCAAAACTGATAGAGCAGTGCAGGAAATACCTGCGCTCGCTGAAAGACTGAGTCCCCGGAGGCTCAACGCTCTGTGTCCGTCTCTGGGCAAAAAGGCCGCCGGCTATCCTTGACGGCAAAGTATTTCCATAGGGGAGCTGCCATTAAAGCCTGCTTGCATATATCTTTGTCGAGTATTTCACGAACCTGCTCCTCGCTAAGAAGAATGGGGGTAATGTCCTCGGTGTAGTCGAGATTCTGTCCGGAGATTTTCTTCACTCCCTTTGCGAGAAAGCAATGCGTGATATTGTTGGTTATGCTGGGATTGGCGCATATCTGCATTATTTCCTCCCATTCCCCCTCACCATAGCCTGTCTCTTCCTGAAGTTCGCGCTTAGCCGCTTCGAGCGGGCTTTCCCCCTCCTCAATCACTCCTGCACACAATTCATATCCTGTCATCCTCAGACCGTGGCGGTACTGCTTCTCAAACACGAAAAGGCCTTCTTCCGTAAGGGCAATGACATTCACCCAATCCGGAAATTCCTGCACATAGAATTCCGGATTGCGATGCCCGTTAGGGAGCTCCACACAATCCTGACGGACAGTAAGCCAAGGTCTTTTGAAGATATAGTCGCTCTTGACGATTTTCCAGAGCTTGTCTTTACTGATGTCCTTAATCATATTTTATTTTTGTCTGCAATAAATCTGTACAGGGCAGCCTGTCAGGTCGAAGTTTTCCCGCAGTTTGTTTTCGAGAAAACGTTTGTAAGGTTCTTTTATGTATTGCGGAAGATTACAGAAGAACGCAAAAGCCGGGAAAGCGGTCGGTAGCTGGGTGACATATTTGATTTTCACGTATTTTCCCTTCCACGCAGGAGGCGGCGTCTCCTCGACAAGAGGGAGCAGGGTCTCGTTCAGGCGCGCAGTCGGAATCTTGCGGGAATAGTTTTCGGCAACCTTTGCGACAGCATCGAGAACGTCCATGACACGTTGCATTTTCAGCACCGAAGTAAAGACGACGGGGACATCGTCAAAAGGCTCGAGACGGCTCTTCAAAGCCCGTGTATAGTCACGCATGGTATTGCTGTCCTTGATGAAAAGATCCCACTTGTTCACCACTATGACGCAGCCCTTCCTATTTCTCCGTATAAGGTTGAATATATTCATGTCCTGTGCCTCCATTCCGCTTTCGGCATCTATCATGAGTACGCAGATGTCGGAGTGTTCTATGGCTTTTATGGAGCGCATCACGGAGTAGAATTCAAGATCCTCGTGCACCTTTCCTTTCTTGCGTATTCCGGCAGTGTCCACCAGCATGAATTCGTGACCGAATTTGTTATAATAAGTGGAAATGCTGTCCCGCGTCGTGCCTGCAACAGGGGTTACTATATTTCTTTCATTTCCTAAAAGGGCATTGGTCATTGAAGACTTGCCCACATTAGGTTTACCTACAATGGCTATATGAGGCAGGTCCGGACGATCGTCCAAAGCAGGCGCATCCTCTTCCGGCAGGGCTTTTACGACAGCATCGAGCAAATCGCCCGTACCGCTTCCGTTAGCGGCGGAAATGCTGTATAATTCCCCAAGACCGAGTGCATAAAACTGATATGTGTCGAATATCTTTTCTCCCGAATCGACCTTGTTCACACAGAGGATTACGGGTTTTTTGCTGCGTCTGAGCACATCCGCAATCTCCGCGTCATAGTCCGTGATTCCGGTGCCTGCCTCCACCATAAAGAGCACGAGATCGGCTTCATCTATCGCTATAAGTACCTGCCTGCGTATCGCTTCCTCAAAGACATCTTCGGAGTTGCTGGTGTATCCGCCGGTGTCCACAATCGAGAACTCCCTGCCGCACCAGTCACATTTGCCGTAGTGGCGATCTCTTGTCACTCCTGCCGTGTCGTCCACTATAGCCTTGCGCATCCCCACCAGACGATTGAAAAGCGTAGACTTTCCTACATTCGGTCTGCCTACAATTGCTACTAAACTCATAAATTTTCTTTTTTATATAATGCACAGCCTTCACAGGCTTCTGAATAATCTCCCTCACAATCGGAATGCCGCGGGCTGCGATGCAAGTCGGCATCAATGTCTTTATAGCAGCGTATACCCAATTTCTTCATTTCCTCGTTGTGTCCCACTTCATAATCGGGGAAGCGGCCATACTTGCGGAATATGATATTGAAGCACATTCCGATTACGCCTATGGAGATTATGAGCAGGGAAACGAGAAAAATTTTCATTAAATTCTAATATACGAAATCGACACTTATAGGCTCGTAATTGTAGACTTTATTGATTATCTGTGCAAACACTCCTGTCATTGTAACCACCTTTATCTTAGGGTCTTCAGACAATTCAGGATGAGGGATGGTGTCGGAAATGAACACTTCCGTGAGCACCGAGTCGTGTATGCGCTCTATGGCATTCCCCGAAAGTATACCATGGGTGGCACAGGCACGTACGCTCTTTGCACCCTTTTCCATCAGCACGGCGGCAGCCTTGCAAAGTGTGCCTGCCGTGTCTATCATATCGTCCACTATTATTATATTCTTTCCTTCTATATCGCCTATTGCGGTGATTGAGCCGACCACATTCGCCTTCTCGCGCACCTTGTGGCAAATCACGACCCCGCAGTCCTGCTCCTTGCTCAAAGCCTTGGCATAGGAGTTTGCCCTCTTCGCTCCGCCCATATCGGGAGCGGCAATCGCGAGGTCCTCGAAATGGCGTTCCCTTATGTAAGGCAGGAACACTTTGCTCGCATACACGTGGTCCACAGGGATATCGAAGAAACCTTGAATCTGATCCGCATGGAGGTCGCAGGTCATTACTCTGTCGGCACCTGCCGAATGCAGAAGATTGGCGACGAGTTTCGCTCCTATTGCAACTCTCGGACGGTCCTTGCGGTCCTGACGGGCCCAGCCGAAGTAAGGCATTACGGCGATTACCGTGTCGGCGGAAGCTCTCTTGGCTGCGTCTATGCATAGGAGGAGCTCCATAAGATTGTCGGCAGGAGGTATGGTGGACTGGAGAATGTAGACAGTCGCACCACGCACGCTCTCAACGAATTTCGGCTGAAATTCGCCGTCACTGAAAGCGGATACTTCAAGCGCTCCGAGATGTATGGGAGGATCTTCCGGAGACTTGATTTCATTCAGCTTGTCAATAACCTTTACTGCAAAGTCGTGGGACGCCCTGCAGGCAAAAAGTTCCATTCTGTGTTCGAATTGCATGATTAAATAGTTTGTAGGATTGATTCTATATAGTTGAGTATTTCTTCTCTTCCGCGTTTGTCCTGCGAGGAGCTGACAAACTGCACAGGCAGTTCGTCCCAGGTCTCGCCGAGTACCTTTTCATTCCTCTCGAGCTGCTCTTTGAGCACATTGGGGCCCTGTTTGTCGCATTTAGTGTAAATAATGGCGAAGGGTATACCCTGCTCGCCGAGATTATTGATAAAGTCGAGGTCTATAGCCCCTATGTCGTGACGTGAGTCCACGAGCACAAACAGCATTACCATTTCCTCCGAATTTGATATATAATCCTTTATCACGGCAGAGAGTTCCGACCTGCTCTTCGCCCCGAGTTTGGCATAGCCGTAGCCGGGAAGATCGACAAGATACCATTCGCCGTTTATCATAAAATGATTGACAAGCTTGGTCTTGCCCGGGGTGGAAGATGTCTTAGCCAGGGAGGAATTGTTGCAAAGAGTATTTATAAGCGAGGACTTGCCTACGTTCGAGCGGCCTATAAAGGCAAACTCAGGCAGTTTTTGCTTGGGCTTTTGCGTAACTCTCGTGCTGCTGCATACGAATTTTGCCTCGGAAATTTTCATACGGGAATGTTCTGGCTATAAAACCGCACAAAGTTATAAAAAATTCGGCAAAAAGGGAAGCCCCCGTTTGCAATAAGCTAATACACAGGGTAAATTATGCGGAAAGACGCTCCTCCGAGAGAGAAACTGCGGTCGTAAGCAATCGAAGCCCCGCACTTTTCAAGTATACTCCTGCACATAGCGAGACCTATTCCCGTGCCTCCGCTCTTCGTGGTAAAGTTGGGGCTGAACAGCTTGTGCCTGTTTTCCTCGCTCACCCCCGGGCCGTTGTCATCCACCAGGATTTCGTATGCCCTCCCGTCCGAAGACTTACGCAGAATAACATGGATTTTGCCCTCCACAGGAGCTTCTCCCCTTTCCTGCGCTACCATCTGCGCATCCTCTATTGCCTGTGTGGCATTGTTCAGAAGATTAACGAAAACACGGGTAAGCTGAGGCTTCGGCGCCTTCACAACGGCTTTTGAAAAGCCTAAATATGAAATATCTATACCCTCTCTGTGCTCATACATCATCACTTCGTCGCGTATGAACTTGTCCAGATTGATTTCAACTTTCTCCTCGACATCGACTTTTGCAAAAATGAGGAACTCATTTGCAATTTCCGAAAGCACATCGATATGGTCGAGAACCACATTTGCAACCTCATCGAATTTATCCTGCCAGTTCGGGGCATTCTTTTCCTTCAGCCTTATGATTCGCTGGATCTGCAGCTTCATAGGGGTCAGAGGATTCTTGATTTCGTGCGCGACCTGACGCGCCATGCCGCTCCACGCCTTGTCACGCTCCGCCTGCGCCAACTTGCGCGTACTTTCCGCCAAGTCCGTGACCATACGGTTGTAGGCATGGACAAGTGTGGCTATTTCGTCATCGCGGTCATAATTGATGTACTCAAGATTATTTACATCCGCCCCGTTCATCTTACGTCCCATCTGAAGCAGAGGACGGAACATTCTGTCTATAAACTCCAGAGTGAGCATACGTGCAAGAATAAGAAGTATGAGGAAAACTGAAACGACAGTCGCAAGATGCCTCAATCCCTCAAGTTCAAATTCATAGCCCTCGTCCGTGTACGGGGCGCAGACTATTGCAATCATATTGCCAGAGACATTGTATATCGGGGCATAAAGTGCAAAATAGGATTTAGTGTCGAAGTTGTTCCTCGATATATGCACCCTCTTATGCTCGTTCACTATGTCGGAATACGCTTTCTCATCCATACGCACAGGCATCAGCTGGCGGTCGTAAATCTCCGGCGTGGTAGTCTTCATCACCAGTCCCCGAGGCGAGTAAAGGGTGATGTCCGTCTTTGTGATGTCCTGCACCATTTCAAGCATGGCATTCGTTTCCTGTCCCAGCAAATCCTGCGGGTTCGCCGCATAAAGACAGCGCTCCTCAATCATAGCCTGGACGGAATTGATTTTCTGGGCCATCATCGTGTTCAGGTTGTTGTCGTTGTACCTGTACACGAAAAGTATGCTGATTGTCGCCATGGTGACCAAGGCAAGCAGCAGGGAAAGACTTATAATCAGGGAAATGCGTCTTCTGAAATATGATTTGGCAAAGAGTTTCGGGGGCTTGCGCGAGAAGCTTATCATGTTGTAGGCAAAGTACATCAGCAGAGCGAATATCATCACTGAAATGATGTAATTTGCCACAGGCTCAACGGGGCGCGAGAGGAACACCTGCTCGTCATCGGAGATACGCGTAATGTAATGGTCGTAGCCATTCATGCGAATATCATCGCGCAAATTGAATTTATCCCACACCTCATCCACCAGCTCCGTCGGGTAAGGGTAGGTGCCCTTATAAGAGACAAGCTCGCGATTAACATATTTTGCGTAGGAATAACGGGACGGAATCACCACGCGGCCGGCGGAAGCCGTAAGGTCGGCAAGGCTCATATACCCTCCGTCGGCGCGGGAATCCTTAGGCTCGAGGCAGAGCATCATGTGGCGGAGCCCGTGCTGTTCGTCGAAATAATTGAAAATGCCGGTGTAGCGGGAATATCCTCCACGGAGATCCTCATAGAGGAAATGGGAGCCGGGAGCTATTTCGTTTCCGGCACGCAGCCTCTGGTTATAAAGGGCGACATTGTCGGGAGAATTATTATTTGCACCGAGCACGAAGAGTTGGGCACTATACTCCTGAGAAACACGGTAGAGATAGTTCTGGCTAAGCCTGTTCAGCACAAACCTTTCAGTCCCGTCGAGCATCACCAGCTTCGATATAAGCATATCCGCGGCAATGGAATTTTCAACGAACCTCAACTGCAACTCGAGAGCGATGTCCCGAGTCACCGACAATCTGCCGGCAAGGGCATCGAGCTTGTCCCTCTCCTTATTCACTCCGTAATATGCGGGAACAGCGACTATGGCAAGTCCGAAAAGCAGGCAGAAAATCATACGAGCCCTGTTGGAGAACACATCGTACCTGATGTCGAAAAGTTCCTTGAAGGCCGGTCGTATGATTCTCAACACAAGCGGTATCATCAATGCCAACTCGAAGTAAGCGATGTACACCACAAGAGAGAAATAATCAATCTCCGAAATCCTGTAAAGCTCCAGATTGATATTGGAGTTCAGTATAATGCTTTTAAGCGAATGGTAGCCGTAGAAGAGTATGAAAGCCAGCAATATTATCCCAAGCACCAAAACTATAGGGGCGCGCCTGAGGGAACGCCGCTCGCGCACGGGACGATAAATATCAAAGCGCACCATATAAGCGCCGGTCACGAGCACAGCTATACCTATATTTATCAGAATCACCGCTCCTATGGAGTAGATTACGGAGCCTCCCGCAAATACTGTCGGCGAGAACATGAGAGTGTCAAGGCTCGCGCTCTTCCCCCATATATACATGCAGGCGAGGGGTATCATCAGCAGGAAAGACACCAGGAAGTAACGCCCGAGAGTCTTTTTGGCAGAGAGAAACACCATACCGGAAAATATGATAAGGAATGCTGCTATCCAAAGATAAAGCGGGTTCAGGGCGAAAGTCTGGGAAAGGGACTCGTTAGCAATCTTGAATACGGGAGAGCCTCTCAAATCCACGGCTACACCCCCCGTATAGGACAGAGGCCGTATTGTGAAAATCTGACCTATTTTAAGATGAGGATTGATTACATTTCCGTGAGTAAGGTCGTTGGAATTGAGTATTTCTATGCCTCCTATCACCTTGCGTCCGGCTCCGTCGGAAATAGCTTTAAGCAAATACCACTTGGGACCCAGATTTACAAATTCAATATCCTCTCCGATTTCGGACAAAGGCGAGTTGATTGCGATGGACGGATCCACAAGGGTCTTGAATACATATTTATTGCTTATATCATCGTTAAGGATGGGGAAACTGTGCACCCATGAACTCATTTCATCTTCGTCATAAAGATATATGACCATATCCTCAGGCACTCTGTTAAGTCTCATCCAGCTGCCGCGCGGGGTAAGCATAGCCTCTTCCATGTAGGAATCAAGCTTTGCAAGACGCTTTTCAAGAGAAGCCCCTGCCCTGTGCGAAGCGAGGGCCGCATTGCCCGGAGTGGAGAGCGAAGTATAGGAAAGCACAAATGCAATGACGCTCAAGATGAACATCAAAGCCGAAATCTCATATCTTATTCTTACACTTCCTTTCATTTTATTCGTGATGATAAGGCTCTCCCTTTATGATTGTGAATGCCCTGTAGAGTTGCTCAGCAAAAATCGTTCTCACCATTTGATGGGAAAAAGTCATTTTAGAAAGGGAAAGCTTCCCGTCGGCCCTCGAATACACTTCATCGGAGAATCCGTATGCCCCTCCTATGACAAAGACAATGTCTTTTCCCGAGCGGCTCAGCCTGTCCCTGATAAAGTCCGCGAACTCCGTCGAGCGGTATTCCTTTCCGTGCTCGTCAAGCAGAAACACAGAGTCCGACGGGCGTATTTTTTCAAGAACAAGCGCGCCCTCACGGGCTTTTATCTGCTCTTTTGACAAAGCGGATACGTTTTTGAGCTCCGGAATTTCAAGTATAGAGAACGGAACATAGTGCTCGAGGCGTGAGACATACAGTCTCAAACCTTCGCGCACCCATGCCACATCCGTCCTTCCGACTGTCAAGAGAGTCAGTTTCATTACCGCAAATATAGCAATGTGGCTCGGTATTTGCAAGTTGTGAGCAGGTATGGAAATCCTTTTGAACATAATATTGGCGGCGACTCTTTTATGTCCGGGCAACAGCGTCTTGTCAAAAGACAATGGCAACGATGTATTTGTTCCAATAGTGAAATACATAGAACAAGGGGATGCAGACAAACTCTCGGCATGGTTTGCGGACAATCTCGAAATCTGTGTCGCGGGAGGGACCAACGACTCCAGCAGAAATCAGGCGCGCCAGATTCTGCGCTCGTTTTTCCTCCAGAATACGCCTCAGTCATTTGAAATCACCCATACTGCGGGGCGTCCAAATATGAAATATGCCCTCGGGATACTCAAGGCGGGAGGAGAAGTCTACAATGTTACGATTTTCGTGGGCTGCAAGCACAGCAATCCAAAGAAAAACTCTTCCGAAGAGGCCTGCAACAACAGTACTTTCAAAATCCAGCAACTGAAGATAGAAAGAGCCCAGTAATCTTCCGAACACATCCGTACAAGATAGTGGCTCACGAGAAATAGCTGTTGATTATTGTCAGAAAAACAGACTATCCTCAATTTTTTTAAGGACTCCCCGGTGCCGCGAAACCTAAATATAGATTTTCTATTATAGAATTTGTATAATTATATATTGTTGTATATATTTGCGAAAAATATACTCACAACATGAAGAATCCCTTTTACATAAGCGGCATTATCCCCAATGAGTATTTTTGCGACAGGGATGCCGAGACGCAATGGCTGGTCGGAACATTGCAAAACCATGCCAATGTACTTCTTACTTCGCCACGAAGAATGGGCAAGACCCAACTCATCAGGCATACCTATGCCCGACCGAAAATTGCCGACAAGTACTACACTTTCTATGTGGATATATTTCCAACCACAAGTCTGAGCGAATTAGTGCTGTTCCTGAGCAAGGAAATATACAATGTACTTGTCCCACAAGGCAAGTCTGCACTTGACCGTTTTCTTGCCGCCATCAAGTCTCTTTACGGCAGCTTCTCGTACAATCCTGTTAGCGGCATCCCGTCATTTGACATAAAAATGGGAGACATAAAGTCTCCGGAACTCACACTTGACGAGATTTTCGGCTATCTGGAAAAATCCGAGCGTCCTTGCATTTTTGCCATAGACGAGTTTCAACAGATTGCACATTACCCCGAAAGAAATGTGGAAGCGCTTTTACGCTCTTACATTCAGAAGATGAACAATTGTAGTTTCATATATGCAGGCAGCGACCGTCATACGCTGGAAAACATGTTCAACAGTACTGCAAAGCCTTTTTACAACAGCGCAGAACAAATGTATCTGGGTAGCATCCCGCGCGATAAATATGTGGATTTCGCAATTAAGCAGTTTTCCTCATACGACAGAGATTTGTCTTTCGAGGCAGCCTGTCTGGCATACGATCTTTTTGAGGGGCATACTTACTATGTTCATAATCTTCTACACAATACATTTGCGTACATACCCACGGACAGGACAGTGACCACTGATGATATAAATTTGATTTTAGATGGCATTCTCAAGGAAAGGGACCATGTCTTCTCTTCTGTTATGAATAGACTTAATTATCAGCAGAAAGAAACGCTCGTGGCGATTGCCCAAGAGGGCAATGCAAGGGCTGTGACATCAGTTGCATTCATTAAAAAGCATTCGCTAAAATCTCCAAGTTCAGTGCAATACGCCATCTCCTACCTTCTCGACAATCAGATACTGACTTATGAGAATCAGGGTCGCACCAAGGTGTACAGACTTGCAGACAGATTTCTGGAAAAATGGGTATGCCAGACCTATTGATCATTTAGCATATTCGAGATACTCTCCGCAACCTTTTTAAGAAGCCACTGCGGAGTCGAAGTTGCGCCGCACACACCCACAAGGTCCTGTGCGGCAAACCATTTTGCGTCAAGTTCCTCTGCCGAAGCAATCTTGTAGGAACGCGGATTGACGCTACGGCACAACTCGTAAAGCACCTTGCCGTTGGAGGAATCGTGACCTGCCACAAATATCACGACATCGTGTTTGCGGGCAAATTCCGCAAGTCTGCTGTGGCGCCGCTCCACTTGGGCGCAGATACTGTTATGCACCCTCACTTCCGGGAAACGGGACTGTAATACAGAGCATATTTCCTTGTATACGTCAGGGCTCATAGTGGTCTGGGAAAATATTTCCACGGGCGAATTGATACATCCCTGCCCAATTGCCTCGGCGAGCATTTCCCCGCTTTGCACTACAACTGCGTTACCGTCAGTCTGCCCCACAAGCCCCAAAACCTCCGCGTGACCTATTTTCCCGAAAATAACCACAGTGCCTCCGTGCTCCTTTACCCTCAGATAGGAGTTTTTTATTGCCTTCTGCAAATTCAGCACTACCGGGCAGGTGCAGTCTATCACGTTAAGCCCTCTTTGCGCGGCAGTGGCGTATGTTTTGGGCGGCTCGCCGTGCGCCCGTATGAGGGTAACACTGCCTGCGGGCACTTCCGAAGGGTCTTTGACTGTCACAAGTCCGCCGGATTGCAAACGTGCAAGCTCCTGCTCGTTGTGCACTATCGCGCCGAGCGAGTACAGAGGCTGGGAATTATGCTCGGAAAGAAAATGCTCCGCAGCGCCTATAGCCTTTATCACGCCTGCGCAAAAGCCGGAATCGGAATCTATGTCCACCCCCTTCAGTTTCATCAGTCCAATATGCCGAATTTACCTTGAATCAAGCCCCGGACCCAGGAGATTTCCTGCTCCATGGTCATGTTGGAATTGTCAAGCTCAAAAGAATCCGCAGCGCGCTTGAGAGGCGAATGCTCGCGGTGGGAATCTATATAGTCGCGTTCACGAAGATTTTCCCTGACCTGTTCGAGATCGGGATTGTCCCCTTTCGCCAGCAGTTCGTTGAAACGGCGGCGCGCCCGCACCTCCTCGGAAGCCGTCATAAAGATTTTCAACTGCGCATCGGGAAACACCGTAGTGCCTATATCTCTTCCGTCCATGACCACACGCCCCTTGCTGCCGAACTCGCGCAGCCTGCGGTCCACATATTCACGGACGAAGGGGACTGTGGCAATAGGGCTCACCTGCTTAGAGACTTTCATGCTACGTATTTCACTCTCTATGCAGCGTTCCCCCATAAAGGTACTGCTACCGAGAGCGGTGTATTCAAAATGCAGATCAAGCCCTTCGAGGGCATCTTTCAATCCTGCCAGATCGATGTCCGAATTTGCGGAAATATAATTATTTTCCTGGGCAAAAAGCGTCACTCCGCGATATAGCGCCCCCGAATCGAGGTAGAGGAAAGAGAAGCTGTTCGCAAGGAGCTTTGCAAAACTGCTCTTGCCTGTCGAAGAGTAGCCGTCAATGGCTATAATAATATCGGGGATATGCATATTAAACGTAATCTTTTACATTTTGCGCGCTGATCGTGGTGTCGCCCAAGATAAGCAGACGCTCGACCACATTACGCAATTCGCGCACGTTCCCCGTCCATGAACGCTTTTTCAGCAGTTCTATAGCCTCCTGGGAGAAGTTCTTGCGGTGCATACCCGACTCCGTGCAGATCTGCTCCACAAAATATTCTATTAGAACGGGGATATCATCGGAACGGTCTTTCAGGTCGGGAACCTGTATCACTATGACACTCAGGCGATGATAGAGGTCTTCACGGAAGTTGCCTTTTTCTATCTCCGTGCGCAAATCCTTGTTTGTGGCGGCTATAACACGCACGTCAACTTCAATATCCTTGTCACTGCCCACACGCGAGAGCTTGCGCTCCTGCAGCACACGCAACACCTTTGCCTGCGCGGAAAGGCTCATATCGCCTATTTCATCAAGGAAGAGCGTACCTCCGTCAGCCTGCTCGAATTTCCCTTTATGCTGCTTTATTGCAGAGGTGAAAGAACCTTTTTCGTGACCGAAGAGTTCGCTTTCTATGAGTTCGGACGGGATTGCAGCACAGTTCACTTCTATGTAGGGCGCTGCGCTTCTATTGCTGCGGTCGTGCAGACTGCGCGCAACGAGTTCCTTGCCCGTGCCATTGGCGCCCATAATCAGGACACGCGCATCGGTGGCGGCAACCTTGTCAATCATATCCTTTATGTGCAGCATGGGCACAGACTCGCCTATCATCTGCCTGCCGTAGATTTTCTTCTTCAGCTGCCTTGTCTCCTTGACGAGAGAGACTTTCTCGCCTGCATTCTTGATTGTAATGAGAATGCGGTTGAGGTCGAGAGGCTTCTGTATGAAGTCGAAAGCCCCTTTTTTGATGCAATCCACCGCAGTTTCTATGTCTCCGTGACCGGAAATCATGACTATAGCGGAATCTATACCCTCTTCATTAAGTTTATCGAGGACTTCGATGCCGTCCATTCCGGGCATCTTGATATCGCAGAATATAATGTTATATCTCTCCTTGTCGACCATGGCGAGCCCGCTCGGCCCGTCCTCTGCCACGTCCACATCATAGCCCTCGTCTCCGAGTATTTCTTTGAGAGAGTTCCTTATCGCTCTCTCGTCGTCTATCACAAGTATTTTCATATCGGCAAATATAACACTTTTAAGCGAAAATTATTTTGTAAAGACTGTCTCCGAACGCTCGGATTTGTCCTTGCCGTTCAGAGCTATCACAAAATAGTTTGTGTCCCAAATACCTTTGAACTCGGTTTTTGTACCGACATAAACAAGATTTGCGTCCCAGACCTTGCTCTTATGACGCCTTTTCAAGGCATATAAAGCGTAGGAATCGGCATCGGCGACCTCTGTCCAGCTGATTGTGTTTCCTTTGGCCTTTATCATGGGTGCGGCAGGAATTATGCCCGGACTTTTCAAAATCTTCGGCAGGAGGCTCGGATGGCTGTATTCTTTTTTGAAAAAGCGGATAAAGTCATTGTCCAATATATGGTGGGCTGCGAACCATATATGTCCTTTTGTCTGTTCGGAGCCGCGGCACAACTCGAGTTGTCTGTTGAATTGGCTTATGTTCACGAAAGCTTGGTCTATGCCTTTAGCCTTGGGCCCGTAGCGGTATGCGGCAAGGCCTATGAACATGGGCACATCTTTCATGAGCGGCTCCCAGTCGTGCAGGACGGTGTCGAATGCGGCAAAGTCAGCCCTTTCTATGGTCCAATAAATCTGAGGAGCGAGATAGTCTATAATGCCCAATTCCACCCACTGGAGGGGGTCGGCGTAAAGGCGGCTTGTCACGGGCAGGCGGCCTGCGGGGGAGACGCCGAAAAGGGCATCGGGACGCAGCTTGTGGGTTGCGTTATGAAGAGCTCTCACGCATTCGTTTATATTGGAATATCGCCACTGATCGAGGGTTTTGCTGCCACCGTACTCTTTGTAAATGGCGGAATCGTCCCACGTGTCAGCTTCTTTGTCCTGAAGTCCCGACGGGTAGAAATAATCGTCGATATGCAAGCCGTCTATGTCATAGCCAGACATGAGTTCGCTTGCAACGGATGCGAGGTATTCGCGTACCTCAGGAAGCCCCGGGTCAAGATATAACTTGCCTTTATAGCTCTGTATCCATTCAGGATGGCGCACCACGACACTGCTTGCATCGTGATACTTTTCCGCAGCTCCCGCACGCAGAGGGTTTATCCAGGCGTGTATCTCCATTCCGCACTCGCGCGCCGTCCTGACAGCCACCTGCAGCGGGTCGAAACCGGGATTATAGCCTTCAGTGCCGTTGAGATAGCAACTCCACGGAAGAATATTGGAACGGTACATAGCGTCCTGGTTGGACATCACCTGAAAAAATACGGCATTGCATCCGACTTTCGCCAAATCTCGTATGAGTTTGACAAGTTCCGCTTCCTGCGTCTGCGCATCATCGCCGATTTCAGGCCAGTCAATGCCCTCGACAGTCGCAATCCAGGCAGCCCTGTATTCGTGGTTGAGGACTATGGAGTCAGTCCTGAAATCGAAAACTCTCGGCAACTCCACCGCCGAAGCAGTCAGAGAAGCCAAGAGCAGAATTATTGTTACAAGAGTTTTCATCAACGGCAAAGGTATGAAAATTATTCCACTACTCTACTGCCGTATAAACAACATTTGAATTTTCCGATTTTTCTTTACCCTTGTAGGCGATAACAAAATAGTTTTTATTTGGATCCGCACGGAAAGTCAGTTCCTTTCCTTTATAGACAAGACCTGCCTGCCATAGTTTGTTTTTATGCCCGTGGAGCACATATACGGCATAGCCTTCTGCGCCTTCAACCGCGTTCCATGTCAAAGTCCTGCCCTCCGCACCGACTGCAGGAGCCGCAGGCACTGTCCCCGGGGTCTTGCCAAGTTTTGGCGGAAGGGAAGGATAAGGATAGTATTTTGGAAAATACGTGACAAAGTCGCTCTTGAGCATAAATTTAGGGCGGAACCATATATGCCCCAATACCTCTTTTGAATCGCGGCACAGTGCCAGCTGTCTTGAGAATTCCGAGAGATCCGCAAAATGAGAATCTTTGCCCACCGCAGCCTCATGTTTGTAGGCAGCAAGACCTATGAACATAGGGACATCCTTCACAATAGGTTTCCAGCTTTCGAGCACTGTATCGAAAGCGGCAAAATCCGCTCTTTCTATGGTCCAATAAATCTGAGGGGCAAGATAGTCTATTGTCCCTGCACTCACCCATTGACGAGGGTCGGCATATAGAGCATCCGTAAGCGCCAGACGACCGGCAGGAGAAACACCGAAAACAGCTCCCGGTTTCGCCTTGTGTGTCGCATCGGAAAGAGCTTTCACACACGCGTTTATATTGGAATATCGCCAATCCGCGAGGCTCTTCCCTCCTCCGTACTTTTTGTAAAGGGCGGAATCGTCCCACTTGTCATTTTTGGATTTAAGTCCGCTCGGATAGAAGTAGTCGTCTATATGAAGACCGTCAAGGTCATATTTTGACATCACTTCATAAGCCACATCGTACAGCCGTTCACGCACCTCAGGCCTGCCGGGATCCATATAAACAGTCGTACTATAGGTCTGAATCCAATCCGGATGCTGGATTGCAACGCTCTTCACAGAGTACTTTTTACCGACTTTGCTGACTCTCAGAGGATTGAGCCATCCGTGTATTTCCATATCCAGCTCGCGGGCCGTCTTGATGGCAAGAGCAAGCGGGTCATATCCCGGATCTTTGTCTTCTTCGCCAGTTATAAAATAACTCCATGGCAGTATATCGGACTTATACATTGCATCTTGATTAGAGTTGATCTGAAACACTATGGCGTTGCATCCCAAAGAGTGCAGATTGCGAATCATACTTACCAAAGCGCTTTTCTGCGTTTCCGCATTGTCTTTTGCGTTCGGCCAGTCAAGCCCCATCACAGTGGTCAGCCATGCCGCGCGGAATTCGTGATTAAGTGCGATTTTTTCCGTAGACGCATCATATCTGACATCTGCCGTGGGTTTGACCTCCCCAGGATTGGTGGGTGTCAGGTCGTCCTTGTTGCCGCAGGAATAAAGGACTGCGAGCGATATACCTATCGCTGAAAAGTAAGTTAAAAAGTTTTTGCGCATACATCATGTGGTTTAATCTCCCCAAAGGTAGTCATTATGTAACAAAAATAAAACAGCTCCGTTTCCATTGCCTTATCGCTGCAATGGGCTTTTTGGAGCTCTTTTCCCGTTTTTCGCCCTTTTGCCGGGCAAAAGTTTGAGCAATAAAAGCAAGTATGGCATGCACCTCGAAAGTTTTTTGTCCAAATTTTGGGGTGCACATCATATTGCAAAAAAATCTATCAGTTTTTGTAATAGTCCTTGAAGGCGCTCCAGGAGTAGAATGACGGGGCGGACTGAGGGACAGGAAGGGATGCCTCACGACCGTTGTAAAGAACTTTGACGAGTATCTCCGGATTGCGTTTGGAGCGGTAGAAGATAAGCTGGAGATTGGATGCCATAGGGACGAAATCGCATCTCCACCAGTTCTTCACGTCACCGGGGTCGGAGACAAGCGCTCCGAAGTTGTCCAGCCGCATATAGGACAGCAGCGGAAGGATGGCAGTGTCGTGGGAGAAACGAAGACTCAACTGAACTTCACCCGAAGAGAGGTCGCGGTCGGCAAGGTCTATAATGTTGCGGAGAATCGCCGCCGAGCTAAGGCAGCCCTTGCCTCCGGTCTCGGGAGAACGCCCCATTAACAGGTAGCCGTTGTAATTCCACGACTCCCATATTCCGAAAAGCTGCTCCGGGGTGAATATATCCGTAAACTTGTCCGAAGGCTCCTCGTCCATACACTGGAAATCTATTATGACACTGCGCAGATCCAAGGCGAACTTCCAGAGTCCATAGGAGTCCTCCAGATAATCAACATCGTTGAAGAATCTGGAACAGAATGCCTTAAGTTCAAGTCTTGACGAAAGAAGACTGTCTGCCTTGGCACGGGCCGACGCGGGGATCTTGAGCTTCACCCTGCCCGGGTTGGAGGCACCGTTGGGATGAATGTCGGGAAAAAGTCTCCTGCTGCACTCAAAACTGAAACTCAAGTCATTGTCCAGCCCCTTGAGCTCATCCGCGAACGACAGCATGCTCATAATCACGCGCGGAGTGGTCGTACTCTGCGCCTCCGCCCTTGTCTTTCCTTTGAACAATCCGGGGAAATTATTGTACATCCCGGAGGCAATTTTCCGGAGCTGTTCCTGCCCCTTACGGGTCAGTTCACCTCCACGGAGAGCCACAGACGGGTAGAATGCCTCATATCTATTAAAGAGCCTTTCGCCCTCCTCTGTCAGTTTGCACTCAATGTGAGCCTTCACGAACGCATCCCGGAGATTCTCATAAATCCTCTCATCGGTCGCGTATCTCGCTCCATGCCGTCCGATATGGCTGATATAGACAGGTTTGTAGCCCTTGGGTGGCGGAGTCAGTCTGATGTCATCGAAACTGTACATAAAGTACTCCCCTCCCAGACGCCCGCGTTCAGCCATCATCTCGGAGAAAGTGTCATACTTCCGCACGGCGTCCCTCACACCATACTCCGCTTCGACCGCGGCGCGCGTCAGGGGAGTCGCCGGAGTCTGGGCAGAAGCATAAGTCCCCGCGGTGATTGCAAGAGCCACCGCGAGGAAAGAATAACTTCCAATTGATTTCAACATATTCCTACTTTCCGTAAATCAACTCCACATCGGACTTGATCGCGGACGGGGCGAAATTCGGGACAAACATCCATCTTCCGACGAGGGCAGGGTTTCCTATGACTTCAGGATCAACGATGCCGTTATTCTTCAGGTAATTGTAGAGGATAGTCCTGAACTCAGGGCCGCGATAGACCACACGCTCCTCGACAGAAGCCGCATCCTCCAAGCCTGCTGCCTTGAGCAAGCCTCCAGAGCCTACATATCTGTAGGAGGTTATCGCAACAGAATATTCCTTGTCCATGTCGAAAGCGCCGCCTCCCGCCATCCCGGAGATAGCGACACGCGAGCCGTAAGGCTTGGTTACGTCCACCGTATAGTTGACTCCTGCGGCGGAATCGAAATTGGCAGGACTCTTAGCAAGCTTCCAGACCATCTTGCCGGAGGAAAAGTCCTTTGACTTCTTCATTTTCAGCACGTGGGAATTCTTAGAAGGTTTCAGGACGGTATTGATCCAGGCATCGTAGCTGGCTTCCAGATATTTCTTGATTTCAGAGCCGCTCATTTTCAGCACGACCAGTTTGTTCTCATAAGGATAGACCTTGCGTATGTCCTGGTAACGTACATCTCCGGCCGGGACCACTCCGTCTATGAGCAGAGTGGCTGACAATGAGATGTCAACAGGATAGGCGCTCAAAGCCAGGGCGTGCAGGAAATTGAGATAGTCGCACTGCTTGTAGTAGAACTCTCTCGAGACAAGATCCTTGGCAATTTTACCCAACGGGGTCACATTAAAAGCGTGGACCTTGTCATAGTCTGAAGCGAACGCCTCATCCATAGCGGTGTCGTAGTCATCACTTGAGAGGGAGATTATATCGGCGGACAGATCGCGGTCGACTATCTTTCCTCCCTTGACCACGAGTCTGATGTCGGCCCGGCCGATTTGCTGACCTCCTCTGCCGCAGTCAAGAAGCACGAGGCTGTCCGACTTCAGCACCTTACCCGAATGGTCGTGTCCCGCTATGACCAAATCTACTCCTTTCAGACTATTAAAAAGGTCAAGTCCCTGTTTTTCGATATTCTGACCATCACCTTTGCCCAGCGCCGTGTGCGCGACCACAATCACAACATGAGGCTTTTCCTTGGAACGTACTTTGTCAACATCCTCCTGAACCAGAGGCAGAAGCGACTTGAAACTTATACCCTCGACGAGGCTTGCGTCCACCAGAGCGGCGTTATTTGCATTAGTGTAGCCAAGAACCGCCACCTTGAGTCCTCCTTTCCTGATGATTGAATATGCAGAGAAATATGGTTTGCCGGTTCTTTCGCAGACGGCGTTCCCGGCAAGAAGCGGAATCCCTTCCTTTTTCATCTCCCCGGCTACACGGTCATAGACACGGTGACCTGCCTCGAAATCCGAATGCCCGGCGACTACGGCGTCATAATCCATATAGGCGGCGAGCCTTGGATAGAGATGGCTTCCGAGCGTATCCACATAGTTGTAGTAGAACGGAGCTCCGCTGCCGAAGAAGTTGTCCCCGGCATCGATGAGGATAACATTGTCCGCTCCCTTTTCGGCTCTGAGATTGTTCACGAACTTGCTTTGGGACATAATCGACCCTCTTACCCTGCCTCCGTCCTCGACAGGCCGGGCGAACCAGTTGCCGTGACCGTCGCCGGTCGAGACTACTGAAAGTTTATATTCGCCGTCCTTGAGTGCAGAACAGGCGGAGACGGTCAATACCGCCAAAAGTAATAGTCTGAATTTCATTTTCTTGAATATATTAATCAATTTATTTCTGAGCCTGCAGGGCGGCGTTCACACGTGCGAGAAGGTACTCGTAATGTCCCTTGTCCTCAGTCGGAGCGGAAGCCTTTCTGGACAATGCCAAAGCCTTGACCTTATTAAGGAAGACAATCCTGCACCCGTCGGTCTCGTCAATCGACTGGATGCTCACGCTCTTCTGGTAAGGACCGTCCCCCTCGCCGAGGGACATTTCATCGAAGCCGCACCACATCGGTTCGGCGGCATATTCGTCAAGCACCGCCTCCTCTGTCAGGGATTTTGACAGCATTGACTTGACATCTTTAGATGAAGCGGTCAATATTTCCCTCTGAAGGGTTTTTTCCTCAGACGTCAGTTTACGTCCCGCTATCGAAGAAGCGAAAATCTCGCGGTAAAGGTCGTCGTAATATTCAGAAATCGTGTATGGCTTGCCGGCGCTTGGAACGGAGGAGGCAAGCATCACGTTGGTAGGAACAGTAGAGGCGAGGTTTTTGGCGACCGCGACACAAATCTTATTGGACTGCGGAGTGGAAAGCGGCATCTTCGAAGTCACCGACGGGTCGTTGATCCACGAGGAGGAGCGAAGCTGTGAGACAAGCCATTTGAGGGAAGCCTTCTGCACCTTTCCGGAGACAGGAGTCGAAGGTTTTACGGCAGACCCGTCCTTTTCCTTATTAAGATCGATTCCTCCGATCTGAGCCATAACATTACTGACATAGCGGTAGTACTGGTTGGCAAGCTGCGTGTAAAGATCTTTTCTGTGTGAGAAATCGGAATCATCAGCACCTATCCACCCGTTCATCTTTGGAAGGATGAA
>CAUUCY010000024.1:0-22401 GCA_963543835.1 uncultured Bacteroidales bacterium | reverse complement strand
CCGTAGCTTCTGCGCTCACCCTGCGGGTGCTCTCCGTAAGTCCTGCGTTCGCCGTAAGGCTTACGCTCCCCGTAGCTTCTCTGCGGACGCTCTCCGTAAGATGTTCTACGCTCTGTTGAATAAACTCTTTCGCCCTGTGGGCGCTCGCCTGAATCAACGCTATCTGCAGCGCGTCTTCTCGGTCTTAATTTGTACTCTGTCATAATGTAAAGCCTCTCGGCTTATTTTAAATTAAATATATAAGTGATTGTTCCTTCTTGAAGTGCCGGAGCGTCACCGTCTGTATTGAAGTGAGCCTTGAAGGCGGCATTGCGGGCTGCTTTCCACAGCTCCTTGTTGGTTACGGTCGTACCGTCTGCTCCTGCAATGGCATTTTTTACATTGCCGTACTGGTCTACCCAAATCTTGACCACTACGATTCCACTTGCCTGTACGGTATAAGACGGCTTTATCAGCGAAGCCTTTTCTACAGTACGTCCTTTCACATGGACATTAGGCATGCCTGTTATCGCTCCTTCGAGCGTATTACCATGCACCTGACCGCCTTTGAACTCCGCCCTCGGGTCTGTAGCCGAATGCGGCGCAGTAACGCTGGTGTCCTTCTTGTTCATCCCGGGAAATGTCGCTTTCGGGTTCAGTTCGGGCTCCTTTACTTCAGGGGCAGGAGTCTCCACATCGCCGAAGTCGTCGGGCTTTGTTTCGGGTGTTACATTGTTCTCTGCAAGTGTCTTGTACGGGGATTCGCTCTTTTGCACAAGATTCACAGGCTCTGTCTTGTCGACTTTTTCGCCTCGTGGCTGATGCCCCTGGTATTTTTGGGTTTTCGGACTTTCTTCCTCTACGGAAAAATCCAGGAGGAAACTGTTCTCCGGTGGCGGCGGATATAAATACTTGATGCCGTTGAATGAGCACAGGCAAATGACGGCTACGTGCAGGGAGACTGTGAGCGCAATGCCCACTGCCAGCGAGATTCTCTCTGTTTTCTGTCTCTTCTGCTCGAATTCTTTCATCTGCTACTCGGCGGCTGTCGCCAGAATTACTTTATAGTGGTTCCTCTTGGCTATGTTCATTACCGCCACGATTTCCTTTACAGGGACCGTCTCGTCAGCGTAAATTGAAAATGTTGGGTCCTCCTCTGTCTGAAGATTCTCCACGAGTCTGTCCTCCACATTCTCAAAAGGGAGGGCGGCGGGATCACCGTTGATGTGGAAAGTGTATTTGTCATCTCCCCAATCCTTTATGGAAACGCTGCAAGTCGCTTTTGCGCTTACCTGATTGGTGCTCTTCGGAAGAAGAAGCTTGAGCGCATTAGGGTTCACCAACGTGGAGGTCAGCATGAAAAAGATGAGCAACAGGAACACGAGGTCGGTCATTGACGACATCGAAAATTCCGAAGACACCTTCGTTGTTCTTTTTATTGCCATAATCCCGAACTTTATTCTTCCTCTTCTTTCACTTCCTCCTTAGGCTCGCACGCCAGTACGGAGAGAAGGTCCATGAACTCTATGGAACTGCTTTCCATCTTGAATACGAGGTTTGAAACCTGTACTGTAAGATAGTTGTAGCCGAAGTATGCAAGTATGCCCACGATAAGACCGCCTACTGTGGTAATCATCGCGGTGTAGATGCCTCCTGAAAGGAGGGTTATGTCAATGTTGCTGCCAGCCTGGGCCATGTTGAAGAAAGCCTGGACCATGCCTATCACCGTCCCGAGGAATCCGACCATAGGCGCGCCTCCGGCTATGGTCGCCAGATAAGGAAGGCTCTTTTCGAGGCGTGCCACCTCGACATTTCCCACGTTTTCAACCGCTGCCTGAATGTCGGCGAGGGGCTTGCCAAGGCGGGAAATCCCTGCCTCCACCATACGTGCTATAGGGGAGTCGTATCTGCGGCAGAGGGAACGTGCGGACTTGGTCTTCCCGTCAGAAATGTAGTCCTTTATGTCGTTTATGAAGTTCTTGTCTATCTTTGATGCGTTACGTATCATCCACCATTTCTTCCCGAAGATATAAAGCGCGATGAGAGATAGGAGGAGGAGGACCCACATCAACCAGCCGCCTTTTGCGGCCAATTCTATCATGGAATAAGACATTTCCTGCTGGACAGGAACAATAGGGGCAGCTTCCACTGCGCCTTCAGTGATTCCGAGGGCGTCTGCTGCGGCGGTCTGTAGCAATGTTGAGAGCATATACTGTATGTTAATTTTTTGCTTGTTTTAGACGGTCTTCGACCAATTCGCAAAGTTAAGCATTTTTGTTGAAATCTCCACACAAAAATCACGCCTGATTTTTTATGCTTTTCGGGCGTATGACGTCTCGCCCGGAACTCGTGTAATTTGCGCGGACATTGACTTGTTTCCTGCACTCACAGGCATTCCTCAAGGCAGTTAAATTAGAATGACTCAAAACTGCAGCGCCTTTGGATTTTAAATACAATATCTTGAAAGACAAAATATTGGATATATTGTTAGTAACTCTGTTGATAACTTTAATTGCCAAAAATGTTTGTCGGGAAACTTTGTTTGCCTAACTTTGACATTCAAACTATAACCTGAGTATATTATGGATGTACGTAAGACCAACGGCTCGTTTGAAGAGTTCGACAAAGTAAAATTGATGAGGGGCATTCGCGAGGCTTACAAAGGCTCGGGACAGAAAGCTCCCGAAGAAGTGGTTGTATCGATTACAGACAACCTCTATATTTATGACAAAATATCGAGTCAGGAAATCCGTCGCCAGGTTGTCGACTCCCTGATGTCGATAAACAAAAAGGCGGCCCTCGAATATATAGAAAAATTCGATGCCGGTCTTGACCTTCGCAAGAAGAGGGACTTCATCAAAGACTATATCAAGGCTTCCAACGCTGCGACAGGCTCCAAGTTCGACTCAAACGCGAATATCACGAGAAAGAACATCGTGACCCTCGGTCAGGAACTCTACAAGGAAAACAATATCAAGCAGAACCGCTATATCATGCGCGATAAAATCAAGTCGCTGTACGATGTGCAGACGGCTGACCAGTATCTCGCCGACCTTTCTGACCATACTCTATATAAACACGACGAGAGCGGAACTCCCGGCTATCCTTATTGCGTAGCCATAACCATGTACCCTTTCCTGGTCAGCGGACTGAAGGAACTCGGGGGAGTGTCGGTCGCTCCGACCGACCTCAAGTCTTTCTGCGGAGAGTTCATCAATCTGGTCTACTCCATTTCGTCACAGTTCATGGGTGCGGTCGCGACTCCCGAATTTCTCATGTATTTCGACTACTTCCTGCGTAAGGATTATGGCGAAGACTATCTCGGCAGATTGAACGATGTGGTGGAAAACAACCTCAAACAGCGTACTCTTATCAAGGTTATAGATAACGGTTTCCAGCAGATTGTACATTCCATGAATATGCCTGCCGGCAATAGAGGCTATCAGACTGTGTTCTGGAATATAGGTTATTTCGACAAGCCTTATTTCGAGGGCGTGTTCAGTGATTTCCGCTTCCCTGACGGCTCCGCGCCTAAATGGGAGACTCTGAGCTGGCTGCAGAAGCACTTTATGAACTGGTTCAACGAGGAGCGCAACCATTACATACTCACTTTCCCTGTCGAGACCATGGCTCTGCTTACCGACGGCGCCGATGACTTCGCAGACAAGGACTATGCCGATTTCACGGCAGAAATGTGGTCAAAGGGGCACAGCTTTTTCTGCTACCTTTCCAACAGTCCGGACTCCCTGTCAAGCTGCTGCCGCCTGCGCAATTCCCTCAAAGACCTTGACAATGCCGACGAGCACAACCATACCACCCATCAATACTCGATGGGTACGGCTTCTGTTTCCACAGGTTCAAAGTCAGTCATGACAATCAACCTCAACCGTGTGATCCAAAATGCCGCACGCGATTATTTCAAGGAGAAGCAGGGTATTGAAATCACTCCGGGAGAGCCTCTTTCAAAAGAGTTGGAATACGACCGTGCCGAACTCTACGCATTCATAAACAATGAAGTCCGCGAGATGACGGAGCGTGTGCACAAGTATCAGACTGCTTTCAACGAAATCATCAAGGACTTCCTCAAGGCAGATATGCTCGATGTCTATCGTGCCGGCTTCATTGATATGCACAGACAGTATCTGACCGTAGGCGTGAACGGAATGACCGATGCCGCCGAGTTCCTCGGACTTGAAGTCAGCCCTAACGAAGAGTACAAGGAGTTCGTGAACGGGCTTCTCGAGACCATAAATATGGCGAACCGCAAGGACAGGACAAAGGAGTGCATGTTCAATACCGAATTTGTCCCGGGAGAGAATCTTTCGGGCAAGAATTACAAATGGGATAAGAAAGACGGTTATTTCGTTTCTCCGAAGCACAACATGTACAGTTCCTATTTCTATAATCCGGAAGATGACAAACTGTCTATGATAGACAAGTTCAAGCTTCACGGAGAAGAATATGTCAAATATCTCGATGGAGGCTCCGCTCTTCACATGAACATCTCCGAGCATCTCTCGAAGGATCAGTACCGCCAGCTCCTCAAGACTGCGGCGCACTACGGCACGAATTATTTCACTTTCAACTGCCGTAACAGCGTATGCAACGATTGCGGATACATTTCCAAGGACACTCTGGAGCACTGCCCTAAATGCGGGAGCATGAATCTCGACTATCTTACACGGGTGATAGGCTACCTCAAGAGAGTCTCTTCGTTCAGCGAGATGCGTCAGGAAGAAGCGGTGCACCGCTTTTATATAGACGGAGCTAAATGATAAAATATGTTCCTCAAATGACCTCTGTGGTCATGGAAGAAATACCCGATATGCTTACCCTGGCAGTTGAAATCAGCAATTGCCGGGGTAATTGTGTCGGATGTCATTCACCTTTCCTGAAAAAAGACATAGGCGACGAGCTGACCCCTGAAATCGCCAATACCCTGATAAAAGACAATTTCGGAGTAAACTGTTTTCTCTTCCTTGGAGAAGGGAATGACAAAAAAGCGCTTTTGGACCTTGCGGAACGCATAAAAGCGGACAATCCGGGGCTCAAACTCGCCGTTTATTCGGGCCGCCCTGAAGTCGAGGAGGAAATATGGCAGGCTTTCGATTATGTGAAAGTGGGGGAATATCGTCCCGAATGCGGGGCTCTCAACAAGAGGACTACGAACCAGAGGCTGTATAAAATCGAAAACGGATGTCGCGAGGACATAACATACAGATTTTGGCACAGGGGAGTAAGTGACAGTTTGTAAGAAATCACTATCTTTGTTCTCGTTAAAATGAAAAATTGATGAGAACAAGCACATTTAAGACTGCATTCGCAGCGTTCATTATTTCATTTGCCGCCCTTGACTCATTTGCCGACAATAAAGTCACAAAGCCGTCTCCTACGGTGGAGCAGAAACTCGAGAAAATCAGTCAGATAGGTGTAGATTACCGCCCTACGGCAACAGTCCTGCTCTATCCGAAGGGGCAGTACCGCTTGTTCTACAATGAAGAAAAAGGCTTTTACAATTACGGCAGGAGGAACGGTGCCTCAGGCTATGAAATTGCCGGAAAAAACGGCTTTATTGCCAACGTGTCCGACTCTGCCCGCATTGATTTGTATATACCAGCAAAAAGCAACTCCCAGATGGTACTGGTCATTCCAGGAGGGGGCTATCATAATTTGAGCACGTGGAATGAGGGAGTATATGTCGCAAAATGGCTTAATGACAGGGGGATAAGCGCTTGTGTGCTGAAGTATCGTCTGCCTAACAACGGACACCACACAGTTCCGCTCACAGATGCGCAAAATGCACTTAAATATTGCCGCAGACATGCTGCGGAATACGGCATCGACCAGGTCGGAGTGATTGGATTTTCCGCAGGAGGACATCTTGCTTCCTGCCTTGCCACAATGTACAAGGATACTCTTACAAAGCCCGATTTCGCCGCTCTCATCTACCCAGTCATCTCAATGGAAGAGTCCTTGTCCCATAAAAGAAGCCGTGCGGAACTCCTCGGAAATGCCGGGGATACGCGGGATGACAAGAGTTTCGAAGAATGGTTCAAGATAAAAGAAGAGCTTGCGCTGCTCGAAAAGAAGTACTCCACTCAGAATAATGTCTGCCCGTCAACCCCCAAGGTTTTTATCGCTCTCAGTTCTGATGATTCCACTGTGCAGCCTGAGAACAGCCTTTTGATGTATGAGACCCTTTATTCCGCAGGAGTCCCTTGCGAGTTGCATGCTTTTCCGCGCGGAGGTCACGGCTGGGGTTTCACCACTTCCGATATAGGGAACGACAAACTTGCATACGCTAGAAACGAATTCTCTTCCGCCCTCGAAAGATGGCTGGAGACTGTGCATAAGGGGGACAAGCCTGCAATGGAAAAGCAGGAGGATAGGCTTATACACCTCCCGAAGCCCGAAACGGTCTTGCTCTATCCCAAGGGGCAGAGAGTGGATGAGGGGATAAGTGAAAACGGACTTGTCCTCAGTCTGGGGCCCGGAGCAGACAACGGCTGTCGCGGTCCTGAAAATGTGAACCCCAAGAATCTTCATACAAAAAATGTCGGAGATTCTGCCCGTATAAGGATTTTTCTGCCTTCAGGCGGCAAGGCGGAGCAGCTTGTGCTGATTTGCCCCGGAGGAGGCTACTGGATAACAGCGCAGAAAAATGAGGGTTTATATGCTGCCAAATGGCTGCTTGACAGGGGTATTGCCGCCGCCGTGCTGGATTATCGTCTGCCCATGCAGCGCAGTATAGTACCTTCTACTGATGCCTTGAATGCTTTGCGCTACCTGAAAGCAAAGTCCGGATTGTGGGGAGTCAGGCAGGTGGGCATTATGGGATTTTCCGCAGGAGGACACCTCGCGGCAAGCGCATCAACTTTATTTACAAAAGACTCGCGTCCGGATTTTTCAATACTTTTCTATCCTGTAATCGCGATGGAAAGGGGAGTTACCCACGATGGCACGCGCAACAATCTTATAGGATACGGTGATACTCCCGACAATGAAAATCTTGCAGCGAAGTATTCACTTGAAAGGCAAGTAACTCCACAGACTCCTCCGACCATTATAATATACAGTTCTGACGATAAAACGGTGCCTGTGATGAATGAAATACGTTACTATCGCTCACTTCTGAAAAACGGAGTGCGTTGCGAGATGCATGCATATCCTACGGGAGGACACGGCTGGGGCTTTCGCGACAGAACAATAGGGTCAGACATTATGGATGCCTATCGTGACGAGATTTCAGTGACTTTGAAGCGCTTTCTTGACGAAAATGCCTGTGGAACGTATGTCAATTGAGTTTCAGCTTTTTGAATTGCAAGGCTGAACCGCTGAACACATTGATGTCCACAAAGCCCTTGATTCCACCTACGACTCCCATTTCGCTCTGCTGCCAAAGCAGCCAGTTTACGGGAAGAGCGTCCCGTGAATATGCCGCTATCCAGAATTTATACGGATTAAAACGCTTGTCGTCTGCAAAATAGGTCTTGTAATAACTTAGGTTCGTGTATATTACAGGCTTTTTGCCATAGTGGTTTTCAACTGCCTGCAACCAACCCAAAACACCCTCTTTCATCTGTTTGCTTGACAGATTTCCACGTTTTTCCACGTCAAGAAATGGTATTAGATTCCCTCCATTCAAGTTTGCAGCCTCAATGAAATTTGCCGCCTGACGGCTCGAAGATTTGCCTGGTATGAAGAAATGGTAAGCCCCGAAGACTATGCCCGCATCTTGCGCTTTCTTCTTGTATTCGGCATATTTTCGGTCTTTCATTTCCACTCCCTCGCTTGCCTTTGCGATTACGAAATCCACTTTTCTAATTTCAGTATTCCCGCCCTGCGTTTTATGGAGAGTGTGCGTACTGGGATTGAGATTGAATTGCAGGGCTTCCCAATCAATGTCACCCTGATAATAGGATATGTCTATTCCTATAACATCTTCGAAAGGCAGGGTGTATGCGCCCTTTACGTCTGCTTCCAGCAGCACTGACAGGCGGGTGGCAAGTCTCTCCCAATTTATATATATTGAAAGCGCGAATGCTCCTGCCACAGCCCCGATGAATAAAGACAGGGCTATTGCCTTGAATTTCGCCTTGCGTTTTTTACCGCGCTTGTGAGGGCGCGCATACCTTTTCTTTGCCATACGGCGAAGTTAGCGAAAATGTTTATCTTTGCAGAAAATATTTTGGGATGGACTTTGGGGAACCATTTCAAAAAACGAAAATGCCTTTCGGAAATCAATAAATTCAAGCATAGTGAATTGGTTGGATACTTTGTTGTTTGCGCACAGTGCGCTGCAAGCGGTAGTGGTGATATGTATAATTATCGCATTTGGTCTTTTTCTTGGTCGAGTGAAAATAGGAGGCATCTCTCTCGGAGTCTCTTTCGTGTTTTTCATAGGTATTCTTGCCGGGCATTTCGGTCTCAGGATAAATCACGATATGATGCTTTTCGCCGAGAACTTCGGTCTTGTGATATTTGTATATGCCTTAGGTCTTCAGGTAGGTCCGGGATTTTTCAACTCCTTTCTCAAAGGAGGTTTGAAATTGAATGCTCTGGGAATGGGTGTCATTATCCTGGGTACAATCCTGACTGTCGCTTTAAGTTATGCCACAGGTTTCAGCCTGCCCGATATGGTGGGTATAATGTGTGGAGCAACGACCAATACTCCCGCACTCGGTGCCGCACAGCAGACTCTCCAGCAGCTCGGCATTGACAGTTCTTCCCCTGCTCTCGCTTGCGCGGTGGCTTACCCTCTCGGTGTCGTAGGCGTCATAATCGCTATGGTGTTGATGCGTAAATTGCTTGTGCGTCCGGCAGATCTCGAAGCTTCCCGAAATTCAGGGGAGGAGACATTCATTGCCACTTTCAGAATTCAGAATCCTGCCGTTTTCGGCAAATCCATAGCGGAGGTGGCGCATATTGCCCGAGGCAAATTCATTATATCGCGTATATGGCATGACGGGAATGTAAGTATACCCAATTCTGAGTCTATGCTGTTGGAGAACGACAGAGTGCTGGTTGTTACGTCAAGCAAGGTGGCTGACGAACTTTCCGTCATTTTCGGGGAAAGGGAAAGTACGGATTGGAATAAAGAAGATATAGATTGGAATAAGCTCGACCAGCAATTGATGTCCCATTGGATAGTCGTAACCAAACCTTCCATTAACGGGAAAAGCATAGGCTCTCTGAGACTTCGCAACCGCTATGGAGTGAATATATCCAGAGTGTTCCGCTCCGGTATGATGCTTCTTGCTACACCGGATCTGATACTTTGTTTAGGTGACAGACTTGTTGCCGTAGGTAAGGATGATGATGTGCAAAAAGTTGAAAATGAACTTGGTAATGCAGTAAAAGACCTACGCGAGCCAAACTTGTACTCTATCTGTATGGGAGTTGTTTTAGGCTTGGCTCTCGGCTCTATTCCTCTTATGATTCCTGGCATAAGCGCTCCTGTAAAGTTGGGGCTGGCAGGCGGACCTATCATAGTGGGTATTCTTATGGGGGCTTTCGGTCCGCGTATACATATGGTGACTTATATTACCGAAAGCGCAAATCTTATGCTTCGCAGGCTTGGGCTGTCTATGTATCTTGCCTGTCTCGGTCTTGATTCCGGAGTCCACTTCTTTGATACTGTCGTGCGTCCTGAAGGGCTTGTGTGGGTGGGGCTTGGTTTTCTGATTACCATAGTTCCTGTTATGATAATGGGCATTTATGCTTTGAAAGTTTCAAAACTCGATTTCGGCTCTGTCTGCGGTATGCTTTGCGGCAGTATGGCAAACCCTATGGCATTGAGTTACGCTTCGGACACTATTCAGAATGACAAGTCAGCCGTTGCATATACAACGGTCTATCCTCTATCGATGTTTGCCCGCGTCATAATCGCCCAGCTTATTCTTCTGTTGATTTAGAATTTGTAGTATATGAGGTACAGGATGAATCTTGCTTATGACGGGTCGGCGTTTTGCGGGTGGCAGGCCCAACCCAACGCCCGTACCGTGCAGGGATGTATAGAAGAGGCTATGCGTTCGCTACTGCGTGAGCCCTCCCTTTCGATAGTCGGCTGCGGACGCACGGACACAGCTGTGAATGCTTCCTATTATGTGGCGCATTTTGACTTTGACGAACTGGATTGCGCGGACTTGCGCCATCGCCTCAATTCCATACTGCCCAAGGAAATATCGATTTTCTCCATTGAAGCGGTAAAAGAGGATTTCCACGCGCGTTTTGGAGCTCGCCGTCGTGAATATCGCTACTATATTCATACTGCCAAAGATTCTTTCAAGCGGAGTTATTCTCACCTTTACACCTATCACCTCGACATTGAAGCCATGAACAGGGCTGCCGCCCTGCTTGTCGGGACTCATGATTTTTCTTGTTTCGAGAAATTGGGGGCGGATAATAAAACCTCGATATGTACTGTTTTTGAAGCCGGGTGGATTGAGTATGAGCCTGAAATCCCGGGGGAGGGGAAGTATTATTGTTTCCACATTTCCGCCGACCGCTTTCTTCGGAATATGGTACGCGCGATTGTCGGGACCCTGCTCGATCTGGGTCGTGGAAAACGCCCGCATGAGTCGATTCCTGCATTGCTCGAATCGCACTCCCGCTGCGCTGCAGGCGAGTCCGTTCCCGGTCACGCCCTATTTCTTTCAAAAGTGGATTATTAAATACTTACTTTGACTTTTCTGTCCGATTTGCGGCTCTTTTCCGCTGCAAAACCCATGACGTGACTTTCTATTGAGGCTTCTATTGTGCTCGTGAGCCTTGTCTTGTCCTGCCATGCGACAGCCTCGACGAAGTCGCGCATCAGCACGAGGTCTCCTCCTCCGTGTCCGGCTCCCCGATATTCCGGGATTTCGGCTACATTTTTATTCCATACGTGGCGCTTGCGACTGCGGAATTCCGTGATTGTGAATTGTTTTCCGTCTCCGGAAATCATGCCCTTAGTGCCCATTACCTTTGTGCGCCGTCCTCCGAAAGGTGTGAAAGCCTCCATTGAGAAAGCCGCAGTCACGCCTCCCTCGAATTCCATGTTGGCGACATAGTGGTCGGGTTGGTCGTTGTCGCAGTGGTAGACGCATCTTCCGTATCCTGTGCTGCGCAGTTTTTCCATTATGGTATTGTTGTCATACCCTTTCGGGAGATCGAAAACACCGAGGTGCTCGTGCCTGTTGCAATATACGTCAATGGCTGAATACGGGCATTCCGCTTCGTGGGGGCATCCGTCGGTGCAGCGCAGAGGAGCTCCTTGGGGAGCGTTTTCTTCCTTGAAAAGGGCGAGAGAGCCGTATGCGGAGATTGATTTACAAGGCCTGCCCACCAGCCAGCGCAGTATGTCGAGGTCGTGACAGGACTTTGCGAGTATTATAGGTGTGGTCTGCTTCGAGTCGCGCCAGTTTCCGCGTACGTAGGAGTGTGCCATATGGGCATACTGAATAGGCTCCATGTGCTGGAAACTTACAGGAGTGCCTATGTAACCGTTGTCGAGCAGATTCTTTAGCGCTATGAAGTAAGGGGCATAGCGGAGCACATGGCACACAGCCACAAGACGATTGTATTTCTTTGCCTGCGCGAGTATGGCGCGGCATTCTTTTTCCGTCTGGGCGCAAGGCTTTTCGAGAAGCACATCATAGCCGAGCTCGAGAGCTTTCATGCAAGGCTCGTAGTGGAGGTCGTCAGGTGTCGAAATTATCATCGCATCGGCAATTTTCCCTGCCGCGAGTATTTCGTGAAAATCCCCGTATTGTCTCTCCTTTGGTATATCGTACTCCCGTGCGAATCTCTCCTTTCGCATCGGGTTTATATCTGACACTCCCACAATTTTAAGAGCTTCGGGATATCTCAAAGCGTATTTCCCATAGGTGTTTCCTCTGCTTCCCGCACCCACCACAACTGCGCTTATCCGGCGATTGACATTCGGCGCCATACCCTTGATCTTGATGTCAAGCTCGTTCAGGTCACCTCTTTTATCCGTATCGGGATTGAAATCGTCCGTAAAACTTATTCCTTTGCCGATACTGCTGTTTTTTGCAAGTGTTTCAGGCGCTATGGCAGCCCCTGCCGCCACAAGTCCCATACCCTTGAGAAATTCTCTCCTTTTCATTTTATAAGCATTTAAAGTTTGTCGTCATATATGTATTTCCCCGAGCCTACAATCATCTCTTCGCGTCCCGGGATACGTATAGTACATGTGGTATTTGCGGGAACTTCCACTTCAAGTGAAGTGAGCCTGTCCTCCGCTGCCGTCCATTTCACATAAATGCGTCCATAAGGACTTATGGTTGATGCCGACATATGAGTGAATCCTCCTCCCACGTGCGGTTCTACGGAGAAGGTCTTGTAGCCAGGAGAAGTCTCCCTTATGCCTACGGCACTGCGGTAAAGCCAATCTCCAATGGCTCCGGATGCGTAATGGTTGAAGGAGTTCATTCCATTATTAGGTATTGAGCCGTCTTTGTTCATACTGTCCCAACGCTCCCAAATGGAAGTCGCCCCAAGGGTAACGGGATATAGCCAGCTTGGGCAGGTCTTTTGGAGAAGCAATCTGTATGCTACATCGCTCCGACCATTGTCCGTCAGCACATTACATATATAAGGCGTCCCGAGGAAGCCTGTTGTGATGTGGTCCTTATATCTTTCTATATTTGCTACAAGACGCTCTACAGCCTTTGCTTTCATCGACTCCGGAAGAAGATTGAAGTGCAGGGCAAGCACATAGGAGGTCTGGGTGTCGGAAGCCACGAGCCCATTGGGAGTCACATACTCGTCCTGGAATGCTTGGCGGGCATTTTCAAAAACAGTTTGATAATATTCGGCATCTTCGGTGCGCCCGAGCTCTTTTGCCGCCTGTGCCAATATATGCGCGCTACCGGCAAAAAAACTCTGTGCAATCATGGACTTGTTGCTTACTGCGGATTTTCCTGCAGTATCGTTGTTTACGGAATAGAACACCCAGTCACCGTAGTGGGCTCCGTATCTTTGATTGTATATCCAGTCGTTGTCCTTACACAGATTTATCATAAAGTCCACCCATTTTTTCATGCAGTCGTACTGTTTTTCCAGGACCGCAATATTTCCGTATGCCATGTACTGCTGCCAGGGGATTATGGTGGCTGCATCCGCCCAGCCCGTTGCTCCGTCACGCCAAAGCTCATCGGGGAAAGTGTTGGGAACTATCTTAGGTATTACACCGCTCTCTTTCTGCTCAAGCGCCATATCGGCGAGCCACTTGTTGAAGAAATTGTCCACACGTCCGAGGAAAGAGGCCGTGCGGAAGAAAACCTGGGCATCGCCCGTCCAGCCAAGCCTCTCGTCGCGCTGCGGGCAGTCCGTCGGTATATCCACGTAATTGTCATGGAAAGACCAGTTTATATTGCTTTGGAGTTGGTTTATATCGGCATTGGAACTTTCAAACCAGCCTATATCTTCAAAACCGGAACTGATTGCGACTGCCTCGAAATCATCGGGATTGAGTTCTCCTTCAAGCCCATCTACACTGATATAGCGGAAACCGTAGAAAGTGAATCTCGGCTCGTATGTGAAAGCTTCTCCGCCATCGAGTACAAATGTACTCGTGGTCTTTGCCCCACGCAGGTTTATTGTATAGAAATTACCTTTTTCATCAAGCACTTCGGCGTGTCTGACTGTCACTTTCTGTCCCCGCCTGCCGCGAAGAGTGGCGCGTTCCCAGCCGACGATGTTCTGACCGAAGTCTATGACTTTTTCCCCCTTCGGAGTAGTCAGGACCCTTACGGGCTTTATCACCATCCTGTCACGCACGGGCTCATTGACCGTGGCAACCAATTTATCCGAAAATTCCAGTTCCCTGGCGGAAAGCCACGCGAATTTGCGTGTGCGGTCTATAGTCTGCCCGTCGTAGATGTTTGCGAATGCGACGGGACCTTCAGAGATTTTCCATTTGCCGTCCGTGAAGAACTGCTCGCGGCTGCCGTCACCGTACTCCAGATTTATCTGCGCGAGCAGTGCAATGTCTTCACCGTACCGGAAGCGCTTTTCCTTGCCTGCGTAATTCATCCCCCCGCTGTACCAGCCCGGAGCAACTATCGCGCTGATTTCATTCTCCCCCCTTCGCAGCATGTCCGTCACATCGTACGCCTGATACTGCAGGCGCTTCTTGTATGCGGTCCAGCCGGGAGTGAGCAGGTCCGCGCCCACTTTCTTTCCTCCTATATATAATTCATACAGCCCGTGGGCGCTTATATACGCGGTAGCGCAGTTTATTTTCCTTTTTACAGCGAGAGTGTTCTTGAAATAAAGAGGGGATTCGGGCTTCTGCCGACCTATCCATTTTGCCATCCAGTCGCCTTGAGCCAGACCTGTGCGCCAGAATGCGCTGAATTTTTTGGAAAGCTTGCCGTGACTGTCCCGGATTCTCACCGTCCAGTCATAACGTGTGTCGGGTTTCTGCGGGCCTTCGTATTTCACGGCGGTGCTGTTGTCGGATTCCCGCTTCCCGGAAGACCATACAAGCTTTCCCTCGCTGCTGACAGTGACTTCAAATGCCTGCTGGTAGGTGTTGCCACGCGAGGCATCCAATATCCAACTGAATGTCACCGGACTTTCGGGGTCGATACCTATAGGGTTGTTCAATCCATTTACTCTTAGAGAGTTAAGACTGGTCTGCGCGGATATGTTGAGCGACAGACAGAATAGCATAGTGGTTAGTAGTCGTTTCATGAGCACGAAGTTAGCAAATTTTCTTCTACCAATTCATTTTGAAACAAAGAATTTCTACATTTTTTCCTTGTTGCGGCAGCGTATGTCAAATTGACATCCCGGGACTTGCGGACATGCAATATAATAACGATTTAAACTTTATATAAAATTTTATTAAAGGAGGTACGCTTTTTGCACCCTTGTTTTGTCTACATAAAACACATATATGGAAAGTGTAAATATCAAAGAACTTAACGACCGCATCCAAAAGGAAAGCGAATTTGTTGACATACTTTCGCTCGAAATGGGCAAAGTGATTGTGGGGCAGAAACATCTCGTGGAGAATCTTATGATAGGTCTCCTTGCAGACGGGCACATACTTCTCGAAGGTATGCCCGGTCTTGCAAAAACCCTGGCGATAAATACCCTCGCGCAGTGCGTGGGCGCCAAATTCAACAGAATACAGTTTACCCCCGACCTTCTTCCGTCGGACGTGATAGGCACGCTCATCTACTCCCAGAAAAACGAGCAGTTCGAGGTGCACAAGGGACCTATATTCGCGAATTTCGTGCTTGCGGATGAAATCAACCGTTCCCCTGCAAAAGTGCAGTCGGCCTTGCTCGAAGCGATGCAGGAACGTCAGGTGACTCTCGGAGAGCAGACCTACAAGCTCCCCGAGCCTTTCCTCGTAATGGCGACCCAGAACCCCGTGGAGCAGGAGGGTACCTATCCTCTTCCCGAAGCCCAGGTGGACCGTTTCATGCTCAAGGTGATCGTGGATTATCCGAAAAAGGAAGAAGAGCGTCTCATCGTGCGCATGAACAACAGCGGAGAGTTCCCGAAGCCTCAGCCAGTGCTCAAGCCCGAGGACATAGTTAGGGCGCGCGAAGTCGTACGCGATGTGTATATGGACGAGAAAATAGAGCGTTATATAGTTGATATAGTATATGCCACCAGAACTCCTCAGGAGTACGGACTGGGCAAACTCAAGGATTTTATCGCCTACGGCGCCTCCCCGCGTGCGAGCATAAGTCTGAGCCTTGCGGCAAAGGCGTACGCTTTCATAAAGCGCAGGGGTTATGTTATCCCAGAGGATGTGCGTGCGGTATGCAATGAAGTTATGCGCCACCGTATAGGTCTTTCCTACGAGGCGGAAGCAGAGAATGTAAGTCCGGAGCAGATTATAGAGCAGGTAATAAATGCAGTCATAGTTCCGTAATGCAGAGTACCACCACAGAATTACTGAAGAAAGTAAGGAAAATAGAAATCAAGACCCGTGCCTTGAGCCACCAGATTTTTGCAGGCGAATATCATTCTGCATTCAAAGGTCGCGGTATGGCTTTCAGCGAGGTGAGGGAGTATCAATACGGCGACGATGTCCGCAATATGGACTGGAATGTCACCGCGAAGCTCCGCACCCCGTATATAAAGGTCTTCGAGGAGGAGCGCGAGCTTACCGTTGTGCTGCTGATAGATGTCAGCCGCTCCGGTCTTTTCGGCACTGCCGATATGACAAAGCGTGAGCTTATAGCCGAACTGGCTGCAGTGCTGTCATTTTCCGCAACAATCAACAACGACAAGGTCGGGGCTCTTTTCTTCAGCGACAAGGTGGAGCTGTTCATCCCTCCCAAGAAAGGGCGCAGCCATCTGCTGCACATCATAAGGGAAATAATAGAGCTGGAGCCGGAGAGCAACGGAACAGACCTTTCCTCCGCGTTGAGGTTTCTGACCAATGCAATAAAGAAAAGCTGCACGGCTTTCGTTCTGAGCGATATGCTCGATGTCGATGATGCTGGGCATCCCAATTATGAAGATGCCCTTAAAGTCGCTGCCAACCGCCACGATTTGAGCGTGCTGAAAATTTATGACCCCCGCGAAAAGTCCCTGCCTGCGTTAGGACTCGTGAATGTGAGGGATTCGGAAAACGGACACACAGCCTGGATAAACACCGACAGTGCCAGACTGCGCAAGGCATATTCCGAATGGAACAGCAGCGTGTGCGAGGAGGAGAACCGGCTGTTTAACAAATACAGGATTGACAATATCGACATAGCCACCAATCAGGATTATGTGAAGCGGCTGATGACATTCTTCCACAAAAGATAATGAGTATTCTGACTATATTTTTCGCAGCATTGCTGCAAATCGTGCCGGCAGGGCAGAGTTACTTTGCGCAGAAGCAGCAGAGGGATTCCATACTTATTGCCGACCAGCTCGAATACGGCTTTGAACTAAAGGACATCGCAAAGGGAACCCAACTGGCTCTTCCCGAATTTTACAAGACCCTTAAAGACACCCTTGTGCTCGTCAGGAATTGGGCGATAGATACTCTCAAAACAAAGGGCAGCGGGCTCAACGTGCGCGGAACTGTCCTTCTCGCGGCTTTCGAAGAGGGCAAATATCTGCTTCCGGACATTCCCGTGCTCCGCAAAAATCCTGACGGCAGCATAGACTCCCTTATGTTCGAGGGTCGTGAAATAGAGGTCAAAACCATTGCGATAGACACCACGACTTACAAGCCTCACGACCTCAAGGGGCAGATAAAATATCCTTTGACTTTCAAGGAAATGCTCCCTTTCATAGGCGGAGCGCTTGCTCTTGCGGCGATAATTGCGGCAATCGTGTATGTGGTGAAAAGGGCGCGCAGGCGCAAGGAAGAGGAGGGCAGACCGAAGGAACCGCCTTATCTGACAGCCCTCAAAGGACTGGAAAATTACAGGGGAGAAAAATATTGGGCGGCGGACAAACAGAAACTGTATTATTCGGGAATAACGGATATTCTCAGAGCATATATGGCTTCGCGTTTTGAATTTGACGCCCGAGAAATGACCACCGCAGAGATATTCGGAGCGCTTAAAGGCAATAAAGACATTACTCCCGAACTTTACGGAGCGGCAAAGGAGCTTTTTGAGCTTGCAGACTTTGTCAAATTCGCGAAACATATTGCGAGCCGTGACGAGAATGCCGCCGCCCTGCCCACTGCGGTCAGTTTTGTGACATCTACTTATAGGGCCGAACCCGAAGAGCAAACAGAATAAAGACTATGTTTTTTGAATATCCTAAATTGTTGTGGTTTTTATTGCTTCCTGTTCTGCTCGCGGGACTTTACATCTTCCGCGAACTGAAAGGTCGCAGAGCGCATCTGAGGGTTTCCACGATTTTCCCGTGGCAGAGCGCGGGATACAGTTTTGCAGGTCTTCTGCATCATCTTCCTTTTGTTTTCCGCACCCTTGCTTTAGTCTTGCTGATTATAGCCCTTGCGCGTCCGCGCTCGTCCTCGCAGGTGGAGAAAATCGATTCTGAAGGTATAGACATAGTGCTTGCCATGGACGTTTCCACCTCCATGCTTGCAAGGGATTTCACCCCTGACCGCATCAGCGCAGCCAAGGACATTGCAATAGAGTTTATCGCGCAACGGCCTTCCGACCGCATGGGTATAGTGGTTTTTGCGGGAGAAAGTTATACCCAATGTCCCCTTACCACCGACCGTGCGACCCTTATCAATCTGATGAAGGAAGTGCAGACGGACCTTATAGAGGACGGTACGGCAATAGGCAACGGGCTTGCAACGGCAGTAGCGAGAATGAAAGATTCGGATGCGAAGAGCCGTGTGGTCATACTCCTGACGGACGGAGTGAACAACAGCGGAGAGATTTCTCCCGAAACCGCAGCCCAGATTGCCAATACATACGGAATACGCGTATATACAATAGGTGTGGGTGCAAACGGCACGGCACCGTATCCTGTCATGACCCCTTGGGGAGTACAGACTCAGGATGTAAAGGTTGAAATTGATGAAAAACTGCTTCGGAGTATAGCAGACAAGACGGGAGGGCGCTATTTCAGAGCGACCGACAACACCAAACTTGCCGAAATATATTCTGAAATCAACAAAATGGAAAAAGCCCGCACAAGCATAGACAGTTTCCCTGTATATAAGGAACTTTTCCCCGTCTATGCCGTCTGGGTTCTTGTTTTTCTGTTGCTGGAATTGCTCAGCAGATTATTGATAAGGAGGTTGCCGTGATAGTATTTGCCAATTCGCAATATCTTTTACTGCTGCTGCTCGTGCCGCTTATTCCGCTCGCGTATGCGGCAGCAATGTGGCTGCGCGCCCGCCGTATACGTAAATTCGGGGACGAGAGGCTGGTGCGGGAGCTGATGCCTTCCTACTCGAGCGCAAGGGGGTGGATAAAGATAGTGCTTTTCTCCCTCGCATTCCTGATGTTTGTCATAGGTCTTGCGCGTCCGCAGATAGGAGCAAAGCTCAAGGAACACCGCAGCAAAGGCGCTGAAATAATGATTTGCCTCGACGTTTCCAATTCAATGCTTGCCCAGGACTACTCTCCCAACAGGCTTGACAGGGCGAAACTTGCAATCAGCCGCATTGTGGACAGGCTTGACGGGGACAGGATAGGTCTTATCGTCTTTGCAGGCTCCTCCTTTGTACAACTTCCAATAACGACGGATTACGTATCCGCTAAAATGTTCATGAATTCCATTTCCACTGCATCCGTCCCTATACAGGGCACTGCAATCGGAGATGCCATACTGACTGCGGCAAAGAGTTTCAGCGCGCAGAGCGAGAAAAGCCGTGCCATAATAGTCATTACGGACGGAGAAAATCATGAAGATGACCCCGTGGCAGCGGCAAAGCAGGCTGCGGAGCTCGGAATCAAGATATATACCATAGGAGTGGGCTCTGCAGAAGGGCAGCCCATACCTGTCAACGGCGAACTTCTGAAAGACAGCAAAGGCAAGATTGTAGTGTCCAGACTCGATGAGAAGATACTTGAGCAGATTGCCCGCGAGGGGGCGGGAGCCTATGTGCACGCAGGTAATGAGGAGTTCGGACTCAATCCTATAATCAACGACATACGCAAAATGGATGCGGAGTTGTTCAACTCAGTCGTTTTTGAGGAATATGACGAACAGTATATGCCTTTTTTCGGCACGGCTCTTTTTCTCTTCGTGCTGGAAATGCTTATAGGCTCTCGCCGTTCGCGCAAAAGATTGTTTTAGCGGATTATGAAAGAGAAACTTTACATATTGGCTTTGTTGCTCCTGTTTCCTTCACTTCCGATGCAGGCGCAGGCGGATAAGAAAGAAGTGCGTGCGGGCAACCGAAAATTCGCCAAGGAAAATTACAAAGAAGCCGAAATAGATTACAGAAAGGCTTTGCTGCGCGATTCTTTATCGTTTGCCGCAAATTATAACCTTGCTTCGACACAATACAGGGAAAATGATTTTGCCGCGGCAGCCAAAAGCCTGGAGGCACTGAAGCGTCATCCGGAACAGATAGAGGCTTCTTCGCATGCATCCGATCTGTATTTCAATGAGGGAGATATTGCTATCAAACAGAAAAACTGGCAGGCTGCCGTGGATGCGCTGAAACAGTCGCTGCTCCTGCGTCCCGAGGATATGGAGGCAAAGGAAAATTACATATATGCCAAGAAAATGCTGGAAAATCAGCAGAAGCAGGGCGGGGGCGGAGCCAAGGACAAGCAGGAACAGCAGCAGGACAAAAAAGACAAGCAGGAACAGAAAAATAATCAGGACAATAACCGGGATAATAATAAAGAACAGCAACAACAGCCTCAAGCCCGGCAAAGTCAGGGGGAACAGCAGATTTCCCCGCAACAGGCCCAGCAGATGTTGAGAGCCATACAGGCAAAGGAGAAAGAGACTCAGGACAAAGTGAATAAGGAAAAGGCAGAGGCTCTGAAATCAAGACAAAAGGAGAAAAATTGGTAGGAGAAAAATTTATGAAAAGGCTTATCGCATCGCTTATTTGTTTATCGGCGGTTTTTACGGCACCGGCGCAGACAATCACGGTCCAGGCGCCTAATCTTGTCAAAGCCGACGAACAGTTCAACGTTGCATTCATATTCGAGGACAGTAACCCTAAGGATTTCGCATGGGATTGCGGAGATGATTTTCAGGTAGTGTGGGGCCCGCAGAGGGGCTCTTCCTCGAGTACAAGCATAGTCAACGGCAAAGTGTCGAAGTCGAGCCGTATTACTTATACCTATGTCCTTATGCCTGTCAAGGAAGGCGTTTTCAACCTCCCTGCCGCTCAGGCCACCATAAAGGGCTCCAAAGTCTCTTCAAATCCTGTAAGGATAGAAGTCGTGGGCTCTGTTTCCGCATCTTCCTCCGGCGGGACGGACGAATCCGCTTCCTCCCCATCCCGGTCTTCCGATGCCGAACTTGTGCTCAGACTCGAACTCTCGCGCACTAAGGCTGTGGTGGGAGAGCCGGTGAGCGCGCGTCTGGTGCTTTACAAAAATGCCAATGTTACGGGTCTGGAAAATGCGAAGTTCCCTTCTTTCAACGGATTCTGGAGCGAGGAGAACGACTCTCCCAAGAATATAGAATTTCATCGCGAAAAATATAACGGGAAAATATATGATGCCGCTGTAATCAGGAGCTATACTCTGATTCCCCAGCAGGCGGGGGATATAAAAATAGATCCTGCGGAACTTATATGCCTTGTGGCAGTGAGGACAAGGTCGAATTCTTCTTCTATTTTCGACTCTTTTTTCGATGACGCTTATGCGACTATACGCAAGAGAGTCGTGGCTAATCCTGTCACAGTGCACGTCAGCCGCCTTCCTTCCGGCGCGCCGGCGTCTTTCGGCGGAGGCGTGGGCAAATTCACGATGAGCGTGGACCTTAGCAGGGATACGCTCAAAACCCACGAAGCGGCTTCAATAGTCGTCAGGATTTCGGGAGAGGGGAATGTGTCTCTTCTCGAAGCTCCCAAGATAAAATTCCCTCACGATTTTGAGGTGTATGACGTGAAGTCCACGGACAAATCTTCCCGAAACTCAGGAAGCAAGACTTTTGAATATCCTTTCATCCCGAGAAGTCACGGGGATTTCAATATACCTTCGGTCGAGTATTCCTACTATGATTCAAAAACAGGGAAATATGTCAGTTTGAACTCCGGTCCCATTACCCTTCATGTTCTCAAGAGTGCTGAAAGCTCGCTTTGGGCGGGAAACGGGCAGATGATTCAGGCTGTAATTCCCAAAGACGTCAAGGACCTGGCATCGGATATAAGATTTATCGAAACGGCACAACCTTCTTTCGCCAAGGCGGGCTCGTTCTTTATTTTCTCATGGCAGTATTTTCTGACGCTCCTGATATTAGCGCTGTCCGGCTTTTGCGCGTGGGTTATTCTGCGTAAGCTCATAGCGCGCCGCGCGGATGTTGTAGGGCGTAAAAATCGCAAAGCAAGCAAACTTGCCCGTAAAAAACTCGCCCGCGCCGTGGAATTTCTCAATGCGGGGCTCGCTTCTGCCTTTTACGAGGAGCTGCATAAGGCTCTCATAGGCTTTGTCGGTGATAAATTGAATATGGACCTTGCACGCATGAGCAGGGAAAACATAAGGGAAGAACTCGTTGCAGGAGGTGTCGATGAGGCTTTGGCGGCTGAATTTACGGGACTGCTCGATGCTTGCGAGTTTGCGCGTTATTCTCCGCAAGGAGGCACTGATGCGCTAAGGTCCGATTATGAAAAGGCTCTTGGAATAATATCTATGATTGACGGCAGTTTCTCTCTTTCGTGCGGCAACAGGACTGCGGGAGTCAAAGCTCTTGTCCTTTTTGCCCTTATCTGCGCTCCGCTCGGTCTGCGCGCTTCGGCTCCGCTTGATTCTCTTTGGAAAGCCGGTACTTCGGCTTATGCTTCAGAAAATTGGGAGTCTGCCTTGCAGGCTTGGCAGCATATTGAGG
>CAUUCY010000023.1:0-22543 GCA_963543835.1 uncultured Bacteroidales bacterium | reverse complement strand
GGGAAATAATAGAAAATATTGAAGAGCTTGCACCCCCAAGCTTGCAGGAGGATTACGACAATACGGCCTGGCAGGTCGCTCCGGGCGGCAATTTCGGCGAGTCGGATGCGAAAGGAGTGCTTGTATGCCTCGATGTTACGGAAGCGATAATCGACGAGGCGCAGGCAAAGGGCTGTAATCTGATTATTTCCCACCACCCGTTGATATTCAAGCCTTTTACAAAACTGATAGGTGCAAGTTACCAGCAGAACTGCGCCATAAAGGCAATTCAAAAAGGTATAGGCATATATGCCGCGCATACCAATCTTGACAACGCCAAAGGCGGGGTGAATTTCAAGATTGCGGAGAAACTGGACTTGAGAGACTTGGAGTGGCTTGACCCCCAAGATGCAAATTCGGGCTCCGGGCTTGTGGGAAATCTTCCTGCATCCGAAACCGAGGAAGGATTTCTCCTTAGAGTCAAAAATATCTTCCGCTCGAAAGTTTTGCAACATTCCCCTCTGCGAGGGATGAAAGTGAGCAAGGTGGCGGTGTGCGGAGGTTCTGGTTCTTTCCTTTTGCATAATGCCATAGACAAAGGGGCGGATGTTTTCCTTACCGGGGAAATTTCCTATCATCATTTTTTTGATGCCAAAGGCATAGTTGCAGTCGCGGCAGGGCATTATGAAAGCGAACAATATACTATAGAGCTGCTTGCAGAGCGCCTGAGCCGTTCATTCAGTAGTCTTAAAATAGTAAAGACTGAAATAAATACAAATCCAATAACATATCTGTAGTCTTATGGCGTCAAATTCTTATAAATGGAAATATAGGGACTTGGGCGGAATGGCGAGAGTCAGTATAGAGACAGGAGAAGACATCGCCCATCTCGGAGAGCTCGACCAAAAAGTCTGGACAGTACTGAGCTGCCCTGTAACAGGGCTGGAGTTCGATGAGAGGACTCTCAGCGTTCTTGATTCCAATAAAGACGGAAGCATACGTGTGGGAGAAGTTGTTGCCGCAGCAAATTATCTTACGTCTGTGCTTACGGACAAGGACTTGCTCGTCAAGGAAACGGATGTGCTCCCTCTCGGAGCGATCAACCAAAAAGATGAGAGGGGAGTGAAGCTATATAAATCTGCACGTCAGATTCTTGCCAATCTCGGACTTGAAAAAGACAGTATTTCCCTTGCCGATGCTTCTGACAGCGTTGCCATTTTTTCCAAAACGCGCTTCAACGGGGACGGAGTCATCACTGCTGCATCTGCGGATAACGAAGCTCAGGCTGCAACCATTTCCAAAATAGCGGACAAGACAGCATCGGTACCTGACCGTTCGGGCGAGCCCGGTATTACTGCGGAGCTTATCGAGAAATTCTATACGGCTTGCGCCGATTATGATGCCTGGGTGTCGGAGTCCGAGAAAAATGCTTCTCAAATCTTTCCTTACGGAGAAAACACCGCTGCCGCACTTGAGTTAGCGGATTCCCTGAAAGATAAAATGGCAGACTATTTCCTTCGCTGCAAACTCGTTAAATTCGATGCTGATGCCGTTTCGGCACTCGACGTGTCGGTGGAGCGCATAAGCGCTATAAGCGCGAATAATCTTACTTTTTGCACAGAAGAAATTTCTTCATATCCTCTTGCGAGAATCTCCGACTCCCAGGAACTCCCTCTCGATGGGATAAATCCCGCATGGCAGCCGGCTTTCGACAAATTGAAAACTCTTGTTCCGGATATTTATTCCGAGTCGGAAAAGGCTTTGAAAGAATCTGAGTGGACAAGGATACTATCAAAATTTGATGCCTACAGGGCATGGCAGGCGGGTAAGAAGGGTGTTGAAGTGGAAACTCTCGGGACAGATGAGGTCAGGGCAATACTGAAAGCCAATCTGAAAGACGAGCTTCTCGAACTCGTTGCCCGGGACAAGGCTCTTGAGGAAGAAGCCGGCTCTATCGATGCTGTCAATGACTTTATGCATCTTTACTGCCATTTCTATCGTTTCCTTAAAAATTACGTGACCTTTGCCGATTTTTATGACAGGAAGACGGACCGAAAGGCTGTTTTCCAGGCGGGAGTCCTGTTTATAGACCAACGTTCATGCGAACTTTGCATAAGAGTTTCCGATATGGGAAAACATGGAGACATGGCAGGTCTGAGCGGAATGTTCCTTATGTACTGCGACTGCGTTTCCCGATATACCGGCAGGAAAATGACCATAGTTGCGGCAATGACGGACGGCGATGTGAATGATATAAGAGTGGGCAAAAATGCCCTGTTCTATGATCGTGACGGTGTGGATTACGATGCCACGGTAATAAAAGTCATAGACAACCCTATCAGCGTGCGTCAGGCATTCTGGTCTCCTTACCGCAAATTCGCCGACTGGGTTTCCGACACCATAAACAAATTTGCATCGGACAAGGAGTCGCAAGTCCTTTCGGATGCCCAGTCAAAAACTTCCGAAGTCAAAATTACAGACCCTGCGGACAAGACGGGTGATAGCAAAAAACAGGCTTTTGACATAGCGAAATTTGCAGGTGTTTTCGCTGCCATAGGTATGGCTTTCGGATTTATCGGCAGCGCTCTCGTTTCTCTCGGAAAGGGTATAGTTGCCCTCCTTTGGTGGCAGTTGATACTCGTGATTGCAGGCATAATCTTGCTTATCTCGGGTCCGAGCTGCTTCCTTGCATGGGGAAAACTACGTCGCAGAAATCTTGCTCCCGTGCTCAATGCCAACGGCTGGGCGGTAAATGCCAGGTCGCTGGTCAATATACGTTTCGGTGCGACTCTCACAGAGATTGCAAAACTTCCGAGACTCGATTTAGTCGATCCGGAAGCGATTAAAAGAAGGACCGCACGCTCCCGCACGGCCTGGTTTATAGGGATTGTGCTACTGCTTTTTGTCGCAATCTGCGCATATTATTTCCTTGCCTGCCATTCCTGCAGCGCCATTTAAAACAATGCTTTGACTTTCCTTGAATATTTCGGCAGGGTTTTTGCCGATGAATTTGAAAAAAACAAGAATGAGACTCAGTAAAATCATAATTATTGCCGGCTTGACCTCTATGGTCTTGAGCTCGGTTTCCTGTAAGAAAAAAGGAGATAGTAAAGATAACTCACAATACTTCAGTGGCAGTATTAAGTTTGAACTTCCCCTGTATGTCTCCCCTGGAGAGAAATTTTCCATTACGCCAAAGGGGATAAAGCGTAAGGACGGCGGAAACTTCGGTTATTATTGGAAAATATCTCCGTCAAAGCAGAAGGCGGATACTACAAAGTTTGAAGACAAGGAGGGTGACGGCACGTATACATTTGTAATTCCAGATACTCTTACTCAAATCACCGTTTCGTGTACTGCTTTTGCGAAAGGATATTATTCTTCCACTGCTTCTGCGCGCCCTATAGTGGTGGGGTGCAAGAATTTTCCTTCCGAGAGCATCGAAGGTCCCGGCCCTGCCGCCGATGATATATTTGTAGTCGATACCCGCGACAATAAAAAGTACTATGCCGCAAAATTCGGAGACACTTATTGGCTGCGCAATAATCTTTCATATTCCAAAGCAGGAGTGCCGTTTATGAACTGCCACCAGGCAGACGTCGCTTTCGGACTTTTCTACAATTATGAAGAGGCGCTTACCATGTGTCCCGAAGGCTGGAGACTCCCTACCGATAAAGACTGGGTTGAACTTGCAAAATCTTTCAAGCCGGGAACGGATTTCAAAGAGCACGATGTGTTGCCGGGAGTTGCGGGCAACCTCATGTCCCTTACATACTTCAATAAGATAAGATTTTGGGAATTTGTGCGTGAAGTGCGTACCGTCGATAATTCCCCGTTCTGCGCACTCCCGATGGGCTACGCAACCATAGGCGAGACAGCGTCCGTATTTGAAGGTTCCAACTCATACGCCGCTTTCTGGACAGCAGATGCAAAAGATGCAAATACAGCCTACGCGCGCATACTCTATCTCAAGAGCCCGGACATACTTATAAGTACACACGACCGCAAGAGCTTCGGAGCCAGCGTGCGTTGTGTCAAAAAATAATGGGCAAAAGAGAAAAATATTCTTTCTGCAGCATAATCTTCATTGCAGCGCTCATCATTTCCTCCTGCGTCCCGCGGGACAGATATGTACGCATAAGCGGATATGCACAGGGAGGGGTGTATTCCGTCACTTTCAATGTGAAGACAGCCTCCAAGCCGGTCCGCGAATTGAAAAACGGCATAGACTCCATACTTACATTGGTAGATACGACTCTTTCCGGGTATAACAAAGCTTCTATTCTCAGTCGTTATAACCGAGGGGAGAATCCTGCGAAGAATCAGCTCTTCAAGGATGTATATGCCCTTGGGCTTCGTCTTGAAGAGGAAACGGGCGGTGCACTTGACTTCAAAGCAGCCCCCGTATTTGCCCTTTGGGGCTTCAATTTTGACGAACCCTCGCAGTATCCCGATGACTCCCGGGTGAAAGCCGCGCTCGCAAGCTGCGACTCCACGCGTCTGAACTATAACGCCTTTGCCCAGGGCTATACTTGTGACCTTGTCGCCTCCTATCTGCACAAGGCAGGAGTGGAGGATATGCTTGTAGATATAGGTGAGATATATTGCAGCGGGCTCAACTCCCGGAGAAAAGCCTGGGCGATAGGTATTGATACCCCTTTCGACGGCAACGACACTCCGGGCGCTTCTCTTTCTGCCTACTGGCACTCTGACGGAGCTCCTCACGGGATTGTCACAAGCGGGAATTATCGCAAATTCTACACGCGTGACGGCAGGAAATACGCGCACACCATAGACCCCCGCACGGGTTATCCTGTGGAACACAATCTTTTGAGCGTTACCGTTATAGCCCCGGATGCGACAAGTGCCGATGCCTACGCTACCTACTGTATGGTAATAGGTCTTGAAGAGACGAAAAAGTTTATCGAAAGCCGCGGGGATCTTGAGGCGCTTGCGATTTACAATGATTCCGAGGGAAATATGCATCTGTGGCGTTCCAAAGCCTTCGGAGAATAATCCTACATCCCAGCTATTACCTCGAGAGAAAAAGAGAGTGCGCTAACTGCATAATCCGTCACTTTCACCAGCAGCGCAGGGCAGATGCCAAGCGCGCTTAGCGCTATAGTGGGCAGTGAAATAATCATTATCCCCGTGGATATGGGCATCGCGATCAGATTTGTAAGCAGAAAATAAAGAGGGAAAGAGTGAAAATAGAGCCAGGTCAGAGGCGCAGTGGTCATCTGGCAGGCGATTGACATCGCCATTATCTTCCCAAGCTTGAAATTCTTGTAGGGACCTACAATTATGGGCATCAGAAACACTATTCCGCAGATAGCAAGATAGGAAAGCTGGAAGCCTGCCGAATACAGCACCGAAGGACTTACGGCAACTTGTATTGTCAGCGCAGCGAAGAGTATGCGCACCGGCTCGCGTTTACGGTGCAGGAGTATGGCGGTCTCGCTCAGCACAATGAAAAGCAGGGCGCGCACGAGGGACGCGCCGGCTCCTGTCATGAGAGTGTAAAAGCCTGCGAGCGTGACAGACAACGCCCATTTTATACGCTTCGCGTGAATAGAATTGCCTATGGGGCTGAGTATTTTCCTAAGCACCAAATATATGACGCCGAGATGCATGCCGGAAAGCGCGAGTATGTGGGAAGCTCCCGCCACGCGGAAATTCCTTATCAACTCCGGGGGCATGCCGGATTTGTCGCCCGTAAGCAGAGCCTTGAGCATGGGGGCCGAAGTCCTGTTCACGAAAGGGATTGAATCGATAAAACTTTTCAGCCTGTCGCAGCATGCCAGGGCGAAATTACCGACAAGGCCTGCGGACGGGGCTATATAGGTGATGGCTTCTGTGCAGGAGCAGAACACGCCGAGGGAGAAGAATAGAAACGCTGCTGAGACATACGGATGCCTGCCCTTTAAAACAAACAATGCGAAGATGGCGGAAAGGACGGAAGAGATTGCGCACGCTACGGGGAGAAAGCCCTTGAAAAGAGCTCCTGCCGCTATACCCGTAATAAAAGTCAGGGAAATGTAAACCATGTCTTTCGCCTCTTCCATCACAAATGGTCTTTTCGTTTGCTAAAGTACACATAATTTGGTAATTTTGCATCGTTTTTGAAAATTAAATTTTATCTATAACTTATGATCATTCTCGTAATCAATTGCGGCAGTTCTTCAATCAAATATCAGTTGATAGATATGAAGAACGATGATATTTATGACGTGCTTGCAAAAGGCATCGTCGAGAAAATCGGGCTTCCCGAGGGCATAATCACCCACACTCCGGTAGGAAAAGACAAATTCGTTCAGGAACTTCCCGTCCCTGACCATAAAGTAGGCATGAGGCTGGTTCTCGACTCTCTTGTGGATGCCCGTCACGGAGTTCTCAATTCTTTCGATGATATTGAGGCAGTGGGACACCGCATTGTGCAGGGTGCGGACTTTTTCTCGGGTAGCGCTCTCGTAAACGATGATGTGATCAAAAAGATAGAAATATGCTGCGACTTCGCTCCGCTCCACAATCCCGCACATCTGCTTGGCATCCACGCAATTCAGAATGTACTGCCATCCGTGCCTCAGGTGGTTACTTTCGACACGGCATTCCACCAGACTATGCCTGAATATGCCTATATGTATGCTCTGCCTTATGAGTATTACACAAAATACCATGTGCGCCGCTACGGAGCCCACGGAACCTCACATCAGTTCGTTGCACATAAGGGCGCGGCTTTCTGCGGGCTTGACATCAACAAATCCAAGATCATCACCTGCCATATAGGCAACGGCAGTTCCGTCACCGCAATACTCAACGGGAAGGTTATAGACACTTCCATGGGCTTCACGCCGCTTGAGGGTATGATCATGGGTACGCGTTGCGGCATCATAGATGCGAACATTATTCCTTACATTATGAAAAAGGAGAATCTGACTCCGGACCAGATGACGGAAATAATGAACAAGAAATCCGGTTTCCTCGGACTTTCCGGAACAAGTTCGGACGCCCGCGACATGGATAAGGCGGCGAATGAAGGGGATGCCCGCGCAAAACTCGTGCTCAAGAAACTCACCTACGATCTGATTAAGCTCATAGGCTCTTATGTAGCGGCAATGGACGGGGTGGATGCAATCTTCTTTACCGCAGGTATAGGCGAGCACAACAGCCGTCTTCGCCGCCGCGTATGTGAGAATTTCAACTACCTCGGCATCAAATTCGACTATGAAGCCAATTCAGCTTTCGGCGAGGATGCCCTGCTCTCTACCCCGGATAGCAAAGTAAAGATAGCCGTGATCACAACTGACGAGGAACTTGTAATTGCACGTGATACTATGCATCTCGTGCAGAATATGGACGAATAATTTTTTTGTATATATGTCACTAATAGATAGCATTATCGAGCGTGCCAAATCGAACAGGCAACGCATTGTTCTCCCCGAATCTCTCGAAGAGCGCACCATTACTGCGGCAGACAGGGCAATTGCCGACGGACTCGCCGAAATCATACTTATAGGCAATCGCGGGGAAATACTCGCTTATGCAGCGAAATTGGGTCTTGAACATATTGAAAAGGCGGTAATCATCGACCCCGCAACGAGCGAAAAGACAGAGGAATATGCAAATCTTCTATATGAACTCCGCAAGAATAAGGGCATGACTCCCGAAATCGCTGCAAAGACGGTGTTGAACCCTCTGTATTTCGGCTGCCTTATAATCAAGAGCGGAGATGCCGACGGGCAGATTTCCGGTGCTCTGTCCACTACGGGAGATACACTCCGTCCTGCGCTTCAGATTATCAAGTGCGCTCCTGGTATCACCTGCGTAAGCGGCGCCATGCTTATGATAACAAAAGCGACACAATATGGTGAAGAGGGTGTCCTTCTGATGGGAGACGTCGCCGTAACTCCTGTTCCTGATGCAGACCAACTTGCCCAGATAGCGGTTTCCACTGCACAGACGGCAAAGAGCGTGGCAGGCTTTGCAGATCCCCGTGTTGCCATGCTTTCTTTCTCGACCAAAGGTTCTGCAAAACACGAGGTCATAGACAAGGTTGTGGAGGCAGTGGCAAAGGCAAAGGCGCTTGCGCCCGAACTCAAGATAGACGGAGAACTCCAGGCAGATGCCGCTCTTGTCCCGGGCATAGGTGCAAGAAAAGCTCCGGGTTCGGAGATTGCCGGCAAGGCGAATGTTCTTATCCTGCCGTCTTTGGAGGTCGGGAACATATCCTACAAACTTGTGGAGCGTCTCGGAGGGGCAGAGGCAATAGGACCTATACTTCAGGGCATAGCGCGTCCGGTGAACGACCTTAGCCGCGGCTGTTCTGTGGATGACATCTACAAGATGATCGCGATTACCGCCTGTCAGGCTATGGGAAGCAAATAAGCTTGTCCGCTAAATGCGGTTCATGCTTTTTCAAAGAAAGAGAAGTGTACGCGGCCGTACACTTTTTCTTTTTTGAAGAGGGGATGCTCTCTGAAAGAGTGTTCATCGCCGTGTTCCAGGATGAAATAACAGCCGGGATGCAGTATGTCCCGGGAAAGAACTCTGTCAGGGATTGTTTCCAGACCATCAATATTGTAGGGAGGATCGGCGAAAATCAAATCGAACTTTTCTTTGCATATTGGGAGAAAATCAAAGACATTGTCACGGACCATTGTGACGTTCCCGAGTCCCAGCCTTTCGGCTTCCTTCTTTATGAAACTTGCGTTCTCGCGCACCATCTCCACGCAATATACCCGGGTCGCCCCCCTTGAAGCAAATTCGTATGCTATGGAGCCGCTGCCTCCGAAAAGGTCGAGCACTTTGAGCCCCTCAAACTCGTATTCGTTTCCGAGAACATTGAACAGGCCTTCTTTTGCAAAGTCCGTAGTCGGTCTTGCTTTATAGCCCGCGGGAGGAAGTATGGACTTCCCCTTTAGTTTGCCTCCTATTATTCTCATCAGTATTAAATCTTGTCTACAGATTCAAAATAACGGTACAGAGACAATTCTTCGTCTTTGGAAATATGGCTGCTGAAGCGTACCGTTGACATTTCCGGATTTAATTGAAGATTTTTCATGGCGGAGAAAATAAAATACTCGGCTGTGGTGAAATCCACTGCCTTATATACATTCGCCAGCAACAGATTCCTGCCTTGGGCAATAACCAGACTCAATATTCCGCCGGTATAATTGCATAGAATCCTGTTGTACTCCTCGCATTCTTTTATGCTGCACAGGAGCTTGTAGAGTTCAGGAAGCCCTTCACCCTGAGGGACATAAAGCATCACGACACCCAAAGAACCTATAGCGACTGTCTTTACTTCTTCTTCGGGTGTAATGATACAAATATCCCCAAGCAGTTCCCGCTCCCTTCCGGGCGTGAAAAAATGCTCGGGGATTATGGTAATTTTGGGATCCATTACTCCCAGTTTCCTGCGTTGTTGTTAGGATTCTCTATGCTTCCTACTTGAAGTCCTTCGTACTTGTTCTGGTCTCTGCGTTCTGCGTCGAGATTGATGCGGAGCTGGTTGTCAAGTCCCTTGAGGAGTTCCCTGTAAGGGATGCGGGCCTCGAAAAGAGGGACAGGCACGCCGGAAACCTGCTTTACGATAGCTTCACACTCGATTTTCTTTCCTCCTGAGAAAGGAATGTACACCACAGAGTCTATACAGAAGTTCTCGCGGCTTACAAAAAGCGTATCCTTTACGGGAATCTTGCTCTCTACCGAGAAAACGAGGTTTTTGTCTCCCGCTTTGTAAAGTTCATAAAGTTTGGCTGCAGTAATCTTGCGGTTCTTTTTCTTTATTGCTTCCGTGTGTGCCACTGCCAGAGAGTCGTCCATCGAGCCGACCTGCATGACTATGGACATCTCGCCGCTGTTGTAGAACGATACAAGAGAGTCAAGGTCTGAAGTGAACTTGTTGTTGACCGATTTGAAAGCCACCTGAAGCTCACGGATGTCCTTGAGTCTCTGGACTGCAACCGCCTGACGTGCGTCCTTTGCTTTGTTGAAATTTACAGGCTGCATGATGCCGTCGATGTTGACCCATGCCAGCAGACAGATTGTCGCAGGCAGTATCAACCAAGTGAAGAGGTTCTTTACGAGTTTCATTATATGTTAAACTTTTAATTGTCTCAAACAAAGAGTTGCCTTATAGCCTGACAAAGTTATAAAAATCATTTCTCAAATCCAACAAGATTTAGTATTTTTGCGGTCATGAGATTTAACGTAGAAGACATATTGGAGCTTGAAGCTATGCTTAGAGCATCGAGGCATGCCGTGATTGTCACCCACGCGAAGCCCGACGGAGATGCTTTGGGTTCTTCTTTTGCGCTTAAAACCTATCTTGAAAGTCTCAAGGACGGTTTTCGCAGGCAGGCAGAGGTGCTTCTTGTCAACAGACCCGCGCCCACGCTCGAATTCATTATTGCGGGCTCTCCGTTCCATGTCGCCGACGACGGAGGTTACGGGCAGATTCTTCGTGATGCCGATCTTCTCGTATGTCTTGATTGCAGCGGACTCATGCGCACAGAATCGCTTGCTCCCGCCCTGGAGGCTCTCGAATGCCCGAAAATCCTGATCGATCACCATATCGGACCCCATACTGAAGAATTCGATCTGGTCATAAGCCGTACCGATGTCTCTTCCGCATCGGAGCTGCTCTATTGGCTCTTGAAATCATTTTCCGATATTGCAGGCAATGCCGCTGAAATTCCAGAGCACTCGCGTATGGCGCTGATGGCGGGCATGACGACAGACACCAACAATTTTGCCAATTCCGTGTTCCCTTCTACTCTTGAAATGGCTTCCGAACTGCTGGCAACAGGAATTGACAGGGATTATATTATAGAAAAAATATATAACGAATATCGTGAAAACCGCTTGCGCCTTATAGGACATCTTCTTGGCAAGGTCATGAAAATAAGCGCGGAGGGAGTGGCATATACTTTGCTTGATGAAAAAACTATGAAGCACTTCGATATGCAGGAAGGAGAGCTCGAGGGCTTTGTCAATATGCCTCTGACCATAGCGAAAGTTAAAATGAGTGTTTTCATTCGTCAGGACGGCGATATTTATCGCGTTTCCGTACGCTCCAAAAAGGGAGTGTCGGCGAATAAGTTTGCGAGGCTCTATTTTAACGGAGGCGGGCATGAACAGGCTGCCGGCGGCAGACTGCTCGATGTGAAAGGGCTTGATGAACTTGAAAAATATCTGCTGTCCGGCATTGCCGATTTTTTTGCGTAATGAAAAAAATAACGCTCATATTTGTTTCTCTTATGTTTGTCTGCGCCTGCTCGAAAGAGGCGCGGGAGCTTGCCTACGCAAATCAGGACAAGCAGATTGAAACTTATATAAACGCTGTTCTGAAAGCTGACGAGACTGCTAAAGTGGTCTATAATGACGGAGTCGCGCGTGTGATTGCCCACGGCAGTGAAGAGGGTGAAGGCGAGGCTCTCAATTCCAGAGGTACGGTGACTTTTGAGTATGCCGCGTATGATTTTTCAAAATCCTCACTGTCCGCATCTTCCTTTATCTCCACAAACAGGGCGGAACTTGCGAATAGTCTGGGCTTCTCCGTTTCCGACAAGACTCTCTTCAAGCCCGTTACGCTTGATTTGTCGGGCGACACCATGCTTGAGGGGTTGAGGCTCGGACTTGCGGGGGTGAAGAAGAATCAGGTCGCCACCATACTCTTTTCAGGCAAATATGGCTTTGGTGATACGTATAACGGTACGGTGAAGAGAAATTCCCCTTTGGCGTATCAGGTTTGGATATTGGATATTTTGAATTGACAGATATGAAGGTAAAATCCCTTATAATTATTGCGGCGGCGGTTGCTGCTATTCTTGCTTCTTGCGCAAAGAGCGTAACTACATCGAAAAATGAAGCGGCTAAAAAAGTTTTTGAATCCTGGCTTCATATAAACAAATATGAGAATGCGGAAAAAGTTTATCCGGGATTCTATATTCTTAGCGAAACCAAAGGAAGCGGTGCGCAAGTAGGGGAGAAAAAGGAAAATTTTGTGAATGTTCTTTTCACAATAAGCAAGCTTGACGGGACCGTGCAGTCCACTTCCGATATGGATGTGGCGAAAAGGCTCGGGACTTATTCTGAAACCTCATACTACGGGCCTTATATCTGGTATCGCGGCGGAGAGAATATTTATGAAGCTCTCGATGTGATGCTTGGGCGCATGAATGTCGGAGGAAGGGCGGTAATCGCAATACCCCGCTGGCTTGCAGTCTATAAAAGGTACGGTAGCGAAGATGCCTACCTCAGGGAAAGCAACGGAAGCACAGACTACATTTACGATATGAAGGTAACTGATGTGATTGAAGATGTGGTCGCATGGGAGAAAGATTCGGTCAAGACTTTCCTCGCAAAAAATTACCCGGGCGTAAAACCCGACAGTCTTGAAAACGGAGCCTATTACGTTCAGTTCGAGCCGCCGAAGAAGCCGGATCTGAAATACGGCGACGGAGACAAAATCTATCTCTATTACGTGGGACGCCTGCTCAACGGCAAGGTTTTCGATACCAATATCAAGGATACGGCTATTCTGCACGGGCTTGCGGTTTCCAACAAAGGAGAGGCATTGGATGTGACTTGGAGAGAGAATGTCGCGGACATGAAGATGAACGGAGAAAAAAACTCCATGATACCGGGCTTTGCTCATACTGCAAAACACATGAAACCTGGAGAAAAAGGACGCGGAATTTTCGTTTCTGCTTTCGGATATTCCTACAATGGTACAAAAAATACGATTCCGCCATACAGCCCGTTGATTTTCGATATGGAAATCACAAAGAGTTCGGCTGAAAAATAGTTGGCGGATGACATCTTCAACTTCGGCACCTTTTGAGCTTGAAAAAGAAAAAATCAGCGTCTTGCTCAAAAGATATGCAGTTCCCGGTATTATAGCCCAAGTAGCGGCATCCTTGTATAATATGGTCGACAGTATTTATATCGGCCATATACCTGATGTGGGATCTTACGCGCTTACGGGGCTTGCAGTGAGCTTCCCCGTTATGAACCTTTCTTCTGCCATGGGAATGCTCGTGGGTGTGGGAGCAATGACAATGATTTCAATGCTTCTGGGGCAGCATCGCTACGAAACTGCAAACAAAGTGCTTGCCAACGTGCTCACCCTGAACACGGTAATAGGCATAGTATTTACTGTTCTGGGGCTTGTTTTCCTGAAGCCCTTGCTGATATTTTTCGGGGCTACGGAAAATACCCTGCCTTTTGCGCATGATTATATGTCGATAATCATGCTCGGTAATGTTATAACCCATCTCTATTTCGGACTAAACGGTATAATACGTGCCGGCGGAAAGCCTAAAACGGCAATGGGGCTGACTCTTTTTACAGTGATTTCCAACGCCATACTCGACCCTGTCTTCATCTTCGGGCTCGGCATGGGCATACGCGGAGCCGCTATTGCCACTGTGATATGCCAGTTCATGGCGTTGATTTATACCCTGCGCTTTTTCCTCGACAGGAATAAACTGCTGCACTTCCCAAGACCTGTTTTCCGCTTCAACCTGAAAGTGGCTATTCAGTCCATGAAAATCGGCATAGGACCTTTCCTCATGAATGTGGCTGCATCCATAGTCGCGCTTTTCATCAATCAGCAGCTGTTGCGCTTCAGCGGGGATCTTGCAATAGGCGCCTACGGCATAGTGAACCGTATAGCTTTTCTGTTCTTCATGGTCTGCATGGGCTTCAACCAAGGCATGCAGCCTATCGCGGGCTACAATTACGGAGCGAGACTTTACGGGCGCGTACGTGAGATTTTCTTTCTCACATGCAGGTGGAATCTGCTTGTGACCTCGGTTTGCTTTCTCGTATGTGAATTGATCCCAGAACTTGCGGCGCGTATGTTCACCAGCGACCCTGTCTTGCTGGAGCACGCCGTGGACGGACTGCGCATATCCTGCGCCATGATATTTTCCGTAGGGTTCAGCATGACGGCGGGCAATTTCTTCCAGTGTCTGGGAATGGTGAAAATCAGCATTTTCCTGTCCCTTTCGCGGCAGTTGATTTTCCTTGTTCCCCTGATTTATCTGCTCCCTACTTTTATGGGTCAGGCGGGCGTATGGTGGAGTTTCCCTATAGCGGATGTAGTGTCTGCATGTTTCGCGCTTTATTTCATACTTAGGCTGTTCAAAAAAATCGACAGACTCAAGGATGGAGAGTCTGCCGAATCTTTAGGCTCCGAAATGGCTTAAGAACGGGCTAATCAGCCGCTTCTTTCAATCTTTCCGCATTTTCTGCAATCTGCAATTGCTCTATGCACTCCTCTATGTCCCCGTCCATGAATACCGGCAGGTTGTACATGGACCAATTTATGCGGTGGTCGGTCACACGACCTTGAGGATAGTTGTAGGTGCGTATTTTTGCTGAACGATCACCCGTGCTGACCATGGTCTTTCTTTTCGCGCCTATTTCGTCGAGATATTTCTGGTGCTCGAGATTGTAAAGTCTGGTGCGTAGCTCTTCAAAAGCCCTGTCCTTGTTCTTCAGCTGCGAACGCTCCTCCTGACACTGCACTACAAGACCCGTGGGCAGGTGGGTCAGGCGTACTGCCGAGTAGGTGGTGTTCACACCCTGACCTCCGGGACCGGACGAACAGAAAAGGTCGAGACGTATGTCGTCCCATTTGAGGTCCACATCGAATTCTCCCGCTTCGGGGAATACGGCGACAGAAGCCGCCGAAGTCTGGATGCGTCCCTGGGTTTCCGTCTGAGGCACGCGCTGAACGCGATGTACTCCCGATTCATACTTCATTACTCCGTAGACTCCCTCGGTGTTGGAGGACAATTTGAAAACTATCTGCTTGAAGCCCCCCGAAGTGCCGGGAGTCTGGTCCGTTATTTCAAGCTTCCAGCCCCTGCTTTCGGAAAAGTGCTGGTACATGCGGAAGAGGTCTCCGGCAAATATCGCGGCCTCGTCGCCTCCTGTCCCTCCCCTTATTTCGACCATTGCGTTCTTGGCATCGTCAGGGTCCGCCGGTATCAGAAGTATCTTGATGTTCTCTTCCATGGCAGGAAGTTTCGACTCGATTTCGTTTATCTCATCGCGTGCCATTTCCTTCATGTCCGGATCTTTTTCCGTCATGAAAATATCCTTTGCCTGGGCGAGGTCCTCCACCATTTTCTTATATTCGAGGCCTGCCGCGATGATAGGCTCCAGCTGCTTGTAGTCTTTGTTCAGCTGGACAAACTTCTTCATGTCCGCCATGATCTCCGGAGAAGCGAGCTGCTCCTGGAGCGAACGATATTTATCCTGAAGCGAAAGGACTTTTTCAAGAAGCGAATTATTTTCTGCCATATTTTCTCTCTGTTTTTTATCATTTGAAAGCGCCTTGCGCGCATTGGCCTGCAAATATAAGGAGAAATTCCAAATATTTAGTAAATTTGCATTCTTCAAATTTTATAAATGTAAACATGTAAAAGAAATCTGCTTTTACATGAATCCCTCTTCAAAAAAGTTTGTATTTTCAATAATTATTCATATCTTTGTCATGCGAGAACCCGCCAAGCCTCTCAATGATGCTCAAATGTGCGGGTCTTTTTTGTTTATGGGTGTATGGTAACAAGGATTCCTTTTGCAAAAATGTACTCCTCTCCAAGTGACTTGGTACAGCTGTTGAAGTCAAGAGGACTGGCAATAAGCGATGAAGAAAAGGCAAAGCATTATCTGTCTTGTATCGGTTATTATCGTTTGTCTGCCTATATGTATCCATTGCTTTCTGTTCCCAAAGAACAACACTTGTTCAAGCAAGGTTCCTCATTCCGTAAGGTGATGATGTTGTACCGCTTTGACAAGAAACTTCGCCTGTTGTTGTTCAACGAGATTGAAAAAATTGAAGTTGCTGTGCGTTGTGCTATCGTCAATTTTGGAACAGCTATGATTGGCGACCCGTTTTGGATGACTGATGCCATCAACTTTTCCGATCCTCAGAAATTCAATCGTTCTCTTCACTTGATGGAAGATGAACTCAATCATACGAAAGAGGAATTTATCAATCATTTTCAAAAAACATATAGCAATCAATATCCGCCAGCGTGGATGTTGATGGAAATATTGCCATTCGGCGTAATAACCAACGTTTACTCAAATATTAAGAACAAGAAAATCAAGAAGAGCATTGCACAATCATTCGGTTTGCAAATTGCTCCTTTTGAGTCTTGGCTCACCATTATCGGAGTAACAAGAAACTCTTGCTGCCACCATGCCCGCATTTGGAATAGAACATTCTCTATTCGCGCCACAATGCCTATCAAAATGTCACGCCCGTGGATTTCCTTGCCGACAGACCCTCTGAAGGTGTATTTTGACATGTGCATCATCAAGTATTTCTTGGACATCATTTCCCCTGACAACGATATGCTTGACAAAATGAATGATTTGTTTGCTAAGTTCCCCGAGATAGATATGGCTGCTCTTGGATTTCCTGTTGCTTGGGAAAGAGAGCCCTTATGGTACCATTGATAATCAACCATTAATGAATTCAAATATTGAACCACATAAATATTGTTATGAGAAATATTACCTTCGTTTCGGCTGATGAAGCAGTCAGCCACATACCTTCAAACTGTCACGTGCATTTGAGCAGCGTTGCCAGCGTCCCTCATGTCCTGATCCAGGCTCTTTGCCGCAGAGCCGATGCCGGTGATGTCAGAGGGCTTCAATTTCACCATTTCCACACGGAAGGTCCGGCTCCATACAGCGAGCCGCGCTACGAAGGAATTTTCTTCGAGCAGGGTTTCTTTGTCGGGCCTAATGTGCGTGCAAACGTAAATGCGGGTTATGCCGATTACCTTCCCGTGCATCTGGGAGAGTCACAAAAACTCTACAGATGCGGAGCGATAAAGTTGGGTGCCGCGCTGGTGCAGGTCTCTTCTCCCGATGCCAACGGCTATGTCTCCCTCGGGACATCTGTGGACTGCTCTATCGCTGCCATCGAGTCGGCTAAACTGCGCATTGCCGTTGTCAATCCCAATGTGCCTTACGCCCACGGCGATTTGGTCCATATAAGCAGTTTTGACTATCTTGTCGAGGACAATACTCCTCTTGTCACCAAAGAGTTCGCCCGGCCTACCGAACTGGAAATCGAGTTGGGAAAGAAATGTGCGGAGCTCGTGGATGACGGCGCATGTATACAAATGGGCATAGGAGCGCTTCCGAATGCCCTTGCGGCACAACTTCTCGGGCATAAGAACCTGGGAGTCCATACGGAAATGTTTGCGGACGGAATACTCGGCCTCATCAATAAAGGCGTTGTAAACGGGGCATGCAAGAAAATCGATACGGGAAAGGTTGTGGCATCTTTCCTTTTGGGCTCTCAGGCTGTCTATTCGTTTATAAACGATAATCCCGAGGTGCTTATGAAGGATATAAAATATACCAACGACCCTTGGATTATATCGCAGAACCCGAATATGATTGCGCTCAACTCCGCAACCGAAATAGATATAACCGGGCAGATATGCGCCGATTCAATAGGTACGCGCATATTTTCGGGTACGGGCGGTCAGCTCGATTTCGTAAAGGGTTCATGCATGTCCGAAGGAGGGAAAAGCATTACGGCGCTTCTTTCCAGGACCAATAAGGGCAAGAACAAAATAGTATCTGCGCTCAACTCCGGCGGCGGCGTGGTGACTCCTCGTGCGGATGCGCATTGGATAGTTACGGAGTACGGAGCTGTGGACCTGTACGGCAAGTCTTTGCAGGAGCGTGCAAAACTCCTCACGGGCATTGCCCATCCGGACGACCGCGAGATGCTCGACCGCGAGGCTTTCGAGCGTTTCGGTCCTCACTATCACAACTTCAGCATTTAATTAAATATGCACACTAAAGAGGAAAAGAAAGAGGCTTTCGCCCGCTTGCTCGAAATAATGGACGAATTGCGCGGGAAATGTCCTTGGAACGCAGAGCAGACCATGGAATCCATACGTCCGCTGACGGAGGAGGAAGTTTATGAGTTGAGCGATGCAATCATAAGGCAGGACTCCGAGGCAACGGCGAAAGAAATAGGCGATCTTCTCTACCACATGGTGTTCTATGCGCGCATAGCCCAGGAAAAAGGGGAGTTCGATATTGCAGATTCTCTGAATAAAGTGTGCGAAAAAATGATTTTCAGGCACCCGCATGTGTTCGGCGAGGCTTCGGGAGGAAAGCTCAGCGCCAAGGAAATAGCCGACACTTGGGAACTTGTGAAAGCAAAGGAAAAAGACGCCAACAAAACCATACTCTCGGGGATACCCGATGCCATGCCGGCTATGCTGAAAGCTCTTTCCATGCAGGAAAAGGCCAGAGGCTGCGGTTTTGACTGGGAGAAAAAAGAAGATGTGTGGGCTAAGGTAAGGGAGGAACTTACGGAAGTGGGGGAGGCTTGCCGTGAGAACAGTACCGAAAAAATGGAAGAAGAATTCGGGGATCTGCTCTTCGCCACAATCAATGCTGCCAGACTTTATGGAATAGACCCTGAAAAGGCCCTTGGAAAGACTTGCAGCAAATTCCGCCGCCGTTTTACCTATCTTGAAGAGAAGACCATACGCAAGGGCTTGAAATTCTCGGATATGAGCCTTCCCGAAATGGATGCTCTCTGGGACGAAGCCAAGGCTGAAGGTTTGTAACGGACGGTTTTTACTTTCTTCCCCTTTTCCTTGAACGTAGTCTTCCCATGGACTCCACAAGCAAAATGTCGGAAGCTATTCCGCGTATTGCAAGCGCATCGAGTATGGCGCATATCACCGGGAACACTGCCATCGGTTTGTAGACTATTCCGTCCGGCGCAGTGAAATACTTAAACGCAATCCAAATCTGAAAGCCTAAGGCGAGCAGCGCGGCAATTGTGCTCACCCGCATTTGTACGCCCCTGTAGCGTGAAAATCCCAGCCCCAGCGCAATTACATGGGCGGCAAGTATGGAAATCATCAGATAGAGGAAAGGAAGAAAATCAACGAAGTTGATGTTTTCGATTTGCCCGTTCTGACCCACTGCACTTGCAAGGGGACTGAAAAACAATGCCGTGAACAGCCCCACGGATATTAGAAGATATAGAGTCTGTATTCTTTGCCACATAGTATATACTTTTTGACAGGGCAAAAATAGGAAAAACCGCGAAAATAAACTATCTTTGAACGTTTTTAAACGTTAAAATTTTTGAAATATGAAAATAGCAGAATCAGAACTTATCATCAATGCGGACGGTTCCGCATTTCATATACACCTCAAACCAGAGGAACTCGGAGACTATGTAGTGCTCTTCGGGGACCCCGGCAGAGTGGATATGGCTTCAAAATATCTTTCGGACATAGAGTTCCGCCACGAATCCAGAGAGTTCGTATCGATAACGGGACGCGTGAACGGCAAGAGGCTGACTCTTCTTTCCACTGGAATAGGCCCCGACAACATTGATATTGTGATGAATGAACTCGATGCCCTCGCAAATATTGATTTCAATACCCGCGAAGTGAAAGCGGAACACAAGAGACTGCAAATTCTCCGCATAGGCACCTGCGGAGCCATTCAGCCCGACATCCCTCTCGGCTCTTTCATACTCTCGCACATTTCCATAGGCAATGACGGACTGCTCGACTGGTATGCGGGCCGCGACGAGGTCTGTATGCTTGATTTTGAAAAGGCTTACACGAAACACGTAGGCTGGGAGCCTCGTATAGGCGCCCCTTATTTTGTCAAGGCATCGGACACTCTCATCAAGAAGCTGGAGCCTGTCACCGTCAAGGGCATGACTATTGCCGCTCCGGGATTCTACGGACCTCAGGGGCGTATTCTGAGACTCCCCATAGCCATGCCGGACATGCTTGAGAAATTTGAAAGTTTCGAGTACGGGGGCTGGCGCATCACAAACTTTGAAATGGAAGGTGCGGCTCTTGCGGGAATGGCTAAAATGCTCGGTCACGATGCGGCGACTGTCTGCTGCGCAATAGCCAACCGCTATCTGAAAGATGCTAATACCGACTATAAGCCAAGAGTTGAGGAACTTATAAAAGTTGCGCTCGATCGCCTCACCAGAGCTTAAGCCCTTTGGGAATTGAACTTTGCAAGTACCGCTGCTTCGTATGATTTTGAAATCTGGAGCGGCGGTATTTCTTCTCTGTCCAGATCGAGTTCATATCCGTCTTTCTCGTAATGGAGCACTTTCACCATATCCATGTTCACTATGTACTTGCGGTGTACCCGCATAAGATTGGTGTCAAGGAAAGATTCCTCTATGGTTTTCAGACGGCATCTCAGCATATATTGCTTCAATTCCCCCTCCCGGTTGCAATACCACACGCGCACATAGTTGTCGTCGGACTCGATATAATATAGATTGGAGGAGGTAACGGACAGTTTAAGCACTCCGTTGTTGTCGAAAAGGGTTATCTTCTTCTCCTGATGTGCCGGCAGCACCTCGTCGCTCACGACATTTCCGTAATTCATCACTCTTATAGTGTTGTCCCGCTCGTTTATTGCAAAGTACATCCCCGCAAGTGTGGTCGGCACGCCTATACAGACTATCCCGTATGCGAGAGAGCCGAAAAATACAAGCTCGAAAGGTCTTTCCGTGCTCTCTATAAGTCCGGCCCGACTTCCCCAAATGGTGAAGAGGCTGTAGAAAAGACAGATAAAAAGTATCTCCAGCGCTATCCACACGCAATAGGTCAGCAGGGACATATTCACATCCCTGCGTGCATACCGCAGAAACATTATTCTTCTGCTCAACGAGACCAGAACTATCGTAGTCGCAAAAAACAGTATAGTGTAAGTGAAATTATTGGAAATGTCGAGTCTGAACCAGGTGGAATCCGAAAACGGAACAGTGAGCATCATCATCAGAAGCCCCCAGCAGGCAGAGAAAGTCACTGTCGCAACGCTTTGGTATTGTCCCACTAAATATTTGGGCGCTTTGTCCGTCAGATTAAGCATATAGTCGGGCTAGCTTTTTGAGGTGAACGTGCTGCAAAGATATAAAATTTTGTTATATCTTTGCGTCTGAAATATTATATGATATATGACAAAAAGAGTTGTAGTTACCGGACTTGGTGCGATTACACCTGTCGGCAATGACATTCCCTCATTTTGGGAAAATATAAAGAAAGGCTACTGCGGAATAGAGACCATTACTGAATTCGACTGCAGTCTTCTTCCCGTGAAGATAGGGGCGAAAATCAAAAACTTCAACCCGGAAGACTTCGGTGTCGATAAACAGTTTGTCCGCAAGCAGGATATTTTTGCCATATATGCCATGGCTGCCGCCAATCAGGCTGTGGCGGATGCGGGGCTCATAGCCGAAGGCGGGGGCGCTAATATAGACCCTTTCCGATTCGGCGTGTATGTGGGCTCGGGAATAGGAGGCTTCCAGTCCCTCTATGACGAGACCGCAAAGATGATGCAGGACCCTTCGGGTCAATGGATATCCCCCAACTTCGTTCCTACTGTCATAGGCAATATAGCTGGAGGTCACATTGCCATAAGGCATCACGCCGAAGGACCCAATATCGATATAGTTACGGCTTGTGCGACATCTACTCACGCAATAGGTGAGGCTTATCGCACTATTCTGCACGGCTACGCCGATGCAATCATAGCCGGAGGCTCCGACCGTGCTACAATTCCCATTGGCATCTGCGGTTTTGCCAACGCCCGCGCCCTTACACGCGAAACCGACCCTAAACACGCCTGTCTGCCTTTCAATGCGGATCGCGCGGGTTTCGTCATGGCTGACGGTGCGGGAGTGGTGATCCTTGAAGAGTACGAGCACGCAAAAGCACGCGGAGCGCATATTTATGCGGAAGTAGTGGGGTTCGGAAGCACTTGCGATGCTTTCCACGCGACGGCACCGCGTCCAGACGGCTCGACTCAGGCGCGCTGCATCAAGGATGCTCTGGATGAGGCACATTATGATGCGGAAAAGGATGTGCTCTACATAAATGCGCACGGCACGGGAACGCGTCTTAATGACGTTGCGGAGACTCAGGCGATCAAGCTTGCCATGGGTGAAGAAAATGCCCGCAAGGCGCATATCTCGTCCACCAAGTCAATGCACGGGCACATGTTCGGCGCTACGGGAGCGATTGAGGCTGCCGCTACAGTCCTTGCGCTCTGCGAGGGGATAATACCTCCTACGATCAATCTTGACAATCCCGATCCGGAGTGCGATCTTGACTACACCCCTAATGTCGCCGTGAAGGCTCCTCTGACCATAGGAATATCCAATTCCTTCGGCTTCGGCGGTCACAACGGCTGCATCGCTTTCAGGAAATGGGAGTAGTGCCCGGATTGCCTTTAAGTCTGCTGTCGCTACTGATTTCTATCATCTTGGTAGCCTTGTTGGGTGTTTTCGTAAGTAAGATTCATGATAACATTTACAAAACGACCTTGATCGTAATAGTTGTTTTATTGATGATTATTACGGCATGGGTCTGTGATTCTCTCGTTCGGGAATGATAGCATCGTTCTCCGGAGGCTTGTTTAGGGGGCAGCTGTGTGTAGAAAAGTCGCGGAAAAACGTCCTCTTCAGACTTCAGAAAACCTGTGTCTGAGCATAGGTTTTTGCGAGTGA
>CAUUCY010000022.1:0-23196 GCA_963543835.1 uncultured Bacteroidales bacterium | reverse complement strand
GATCTACCGGAGCACTCGTAGCTGCGGCTTTAACAAGACTCGGACGCCTTGAAGGAGTCATACGCCCGGCATTCTGCCCAATTGTCCCGACAGTCAAAGGAGGGATATGCAGCATCTGCGACAGTGGAGCCAATGTGGAAGTAACGGCTGCACACCTGCGCCAGTTTGCGATAATGTCTTCTGTGTATCTTGAAAACGTGTATGGAGTGAAAGCTCCCCGCATCGCCCTTCTGAATGTGGGCAAAGAAGCGGAAAAAGGCGACACAATACGTCAGGAGGCATACAAACTGCTGAAAGAGACAGACTGCATCAATTTCGTGGGCAATATGGAGAGCCGCGATCTTCTCAGCGGAGATTACGATGTGATAGTCTGCGACGGCTTCTCGGGAAATGTGCTCACCAAAGCCACCGAAGGAGCTGCGATAGAGATAATGAAAAGGTTGAAGAAAGCCATTTACTCCAAGTGGATATACAAAATCGGAGCGCTTCTGATGAAAGGTATGTTCAAAGCGGAAAAGGAGTTTTTCAACTACCAGAATTACGGCGGAAGCGTGCTTATAGGCACTACAAAAGTCGTTGTAAAAGGTCATGGAAGCAGCAATGCCACAGCCGTGGAAAAATGCATCGAGCAGGCGTATAAAATGGAAATGAGCGGTCTGAATCCTAAAATCGAAAAAGAAATCTTAAAATACGAACATTATGATGCCTGAAAAGATGGACATGTTTGAGGAAGTCAAAAAAATCCTCTCAAAGCAACTTCACAAACCCGTAGAAGCAATAACTCTCGAATCCAAAATCAAAAAGGACCTCGGAGCGGATTCCCTTGACATACTCCAGCTCCTGATGAAGTTCGAGGACGAGTATGGAATCGCCATTCCCGACGAAGAGCTCGCCAAGTTTGAAAGCGTCGGCGAAGTAGTTGCCTTCCTCAACAAACAGAGATAAACCCGAGTAACGGCCGGGCTTAAATAATCCGGAAAGCCTCCCTCTAAAAAAAGGACTGACTCTGAGAGCCAGTCCATTTCGTTTATCAAGGCTTTGATTACTTAGCCAGACGTTTGTAGGTTTCGTAGCGAAGCTTTGCAAACTCCTCTGTCTTCTGGAGCAATTCTTCCGCTCTGTCAGGGAAGAGTTTGTAGAGGGAAGAGAAACGAACCTCACCCTTGAGGAATGCCTGGAACTTAGTCCAATCAGGCTCCTTGGAATCGAGAGAGAACGGCCCCTTGTCCGTTCCTTCGAGAGTCGGATTGTAGCGATACAGATGCCAATATCCGCATTCTACAGCCAGTTTCTCCTCTTTCTGGCTCAAGCCCATGCCTGCCTTGAGACCATGGTTGATACAAGGAGCGTAAGCGATGATCAGAGATGGTCCGTCGTATGCCTCCGCCTCTTTGATTGCATTGAGGTACTGGACAGGAGATGCTCCCATTGCCACCTGCGCCACATATACATAGCCATAACTCATAGCCATGACGCCGAGGTCCTTTTTGCGTATCTTCTTGCCCGAAGCCGCGAACTTCGCAACCGCTCCGGCAGGAGTAGCCTTGGAACTCTGACCTCCGGTATTTGAGTAAACTTCGGTATCGAGAACGAGTATATTCACATTCTCGCCGGATGCGAGCACGTGGTCGAGCCCGCCGTAACCTATATCGTAACTTGCACCGTCACCACCGATAATCCACTGGCTGCGTGCAGGAATATAGTTCTGCAGTTTGAGAAGAGCCTTGCAAATATCGCAGGAACATTTTTCCATGAGAGGTACAAGACTGTCAGCCACCTCACGGGTCATTTTAGCGTCATTGCGATTGTCCAGCCATAGCTGGAAGAGCTTCTTCATTTCGTCCGAACAGCAGTCGCATTTCAGGCCTTTCTCCATCTGCTCGGCAACTGTCATACGTACTCTGTCAGAGCCCAGCTTCATGCCGAGACCGAACTCGCAGAAGTCTTCAAACAGGGAATTAGCCCATGCAGGACCATGCCCCTGGGCATTGGTGCAATAAGGAGAAGCCGGGAATGATGCACCGTAAATCGAAGAACAGCCCGTCGCATTGGAAATCATCATGTGGTCTCCGAAAAGCTGGGTGATATTCTTGATATACGGAGTCTCTCCGCAGCCGGCGCAAGCTCCCGAGAACTCAAACAGAGGCTGGGCGAACTGACTGTTCTTGACATTGGCGGCAATGTTCACCGCCGTATTCTTGTAGCCTACCTTTGAATTGAGATAATCGAAATTCTCCTGCTCCTGGAGATTGTCCTGATATGAAGCCATTACGAGAGCCTTTTCCTTTGCCGGACAGACATCCACGCAATTGCTGCAACCCGTACAGTCATCGACAGAGACGGAGATGGCGAATTTATACTCTTTGAGATTTGCTTTACCGTCGCTAAGCTTAAGACCCGCAGGAGCAGCTGCAGCCTCTTCCGCTGTAAGCAGGAAAGGACGTATCACTGCGTGAGGGCAGGAGTAAGCGCAACTGTTACATTGTATACACTTTTCCGGATCCCATACAGGAACGGACACTGCGATACCGCGCTTCTCGTATGCGGCAGTGCCCGAAGGCATGGTGCCGTCCTGATAAGGGAGGAAGGAGCTTACCGGAAGTTGGTCTCCGCACTGGGCATTCACTACATCCGCAACTTCCTTTACGAAAGGTGTGGCAAGCCGCTCTGAATTGCCGTTAACGAACTTGGCGTTGATTTTTGCCCATTCGGCAGGAATTTCCACTTTGACATATTCGCCGCCGCGGTCGATTGCGGCATAGTTCATATTTACAATGCTCTCGCCCTTTTTGCCATAACTCTTGAGAGCGGCATCTTTCATATACTTCACTGCGTCATCGGCAGGGATAATGCCGGTAATGCGGAAGAAGGCGCTCTGCAATATGGTGTTGGTGCGTCCGCCGAGACCTATCTCTGCCGCAATTTTGGTCGCATTGATTATATAGAGTTTGATATGTTTGCGACCTATCACTCCCTTAACATTGTCAGGAATGCGCTTGAGCGTTTCCTTCTCGTCCCAAAGGGAGTTGAGCAGGAGGCTGCCGCCCTCCTTGATGCCTTTAAGCACATCATATTTTTCGAGATACGAAGGGACGTGGCAAGCCACGAAGTCCGGAGTATTCACAAGATACGGTGCGTGTATAGGCTGTTTGCCGAAACGCAGGTGCGAGCAGGTGTAACCTCCGGATTTCTTGGAGTCATAGTCGAAATATGCCTGACTGTAGAGTTCGGTGTGAGTTCCGATAATCTTTATTGTATTCTTATTCGCTCCGACAGTTCCGTCAGAGCCAAGTCCATAGAATTTGCACTCGGTCGTGCCGGGCTTTACTATGGAGATTTCGCTCTTCTGCGGGAGTGACTTGAAAGTCACGTCATCTACTATCCCTATCGTGAAGCCACCCTTAGGGCTCTTCAATTCAAGATTATCGAAGACTGCCACAATCTGTGCGGGAGTTGTGTCCTTGCTTGAAAGACCATAACGTCCGCCTATTACGAGAGGTCCGTTCTGCATTCCCTGGAAAAGGGCTTTAACATCGAGGAACAGAGGCTCCCCGAGGGAGCCCGGCTCCTTTGTCCTGTCCAGAACTGCTATTCTCTTGACCGACTTAGGCAGTACTTTGAGGAAATATTTCTCCGCAAAAGGACGATAGAGGTGCACGGTGATAAGACCGTACTTGCGTCCCCGGGCAGAAAGATGATCTATGGTTTCCTTTATCGTATCGGTGACAGAGCCCATGGCAACTATGATATTCTCTGCCTGAGGGTCTCCGTAATACTCGAAAGGACGATATGAGCGGCCTGTAAGCTCGCTGATTTCACCCATGTAGCGGGCAACTATGTCCGGGACTTCCTCGTATGCCTTGTTGCGGCTCTCCACTGCCTGAAAATAAACGTCACCGTTCTGGGCTGTTCCGCGTGTCACTGGCACATTCGGGTTGAGAGCGCGTGTCCTGAATTTCTCGAGAGATTTCTTGCTCACCATAGCCTTGAGCTCCCCTTCATCTATAGCCTCAATCTTCTGAATTTCATGAGAAGTACGGAAACCGTCAAAGAAATGTATAAAAGGTATGCTGGATTTGATGGCGGCAAGATGTGCGACAGCCGCAAGATCCTGAGCCTCCTGAACCGAACCAGAAGCCAGAATTGCAAATCCTGTCTGGCGACATGCCATGACATCCTGGTGATCACCGAAGATGGAAAGGGCGTGCGAAGCCAGGGCACGTGCGGAAACATGGAAGACGGTCGGAAGCATTTCGCCTGCTATCTTATACATATTCGGAATCATCAGCAGAAGACCCTGAGATGCGGTAAATGTAGTTGTAAGCGCGCCTGCCTGCAAAGAACCGTGCACTGCGCCGGCTGCACCGGCCTCACTCTGCATCTCGGTAACTTTTACCGTCTCGCCCCAAAGGTTCTTTTTTCCATTCGCAGCCCATTCGTCTACGTTCTCAGCCATCGTGGAAGAAGGTGTGATAGGATAGATGGCAGCGTGCTCACTGAAGAGGTAAGCGATGTTTGATGCTGCCTGATTACCATCACAGGTAATGAATTTCTTTTCTTTAGCCATATTGTTTTCTATTAGATTTATACTGAATTATTGAATTCCTTCAATAAAAATATTTTCGTCGTTTCCCGAAATTTTTCTCACAAGCCCCTGCAAAACCGCACCGGGCCCTATTTCGATGAAATGCCCCGCCCCGTCGGCAAGCATATTCCTGACGCTCTGCGCCCAGCGTACGGGAGAAGTCAGCTGGGCAAGAAGATTTTTCCTTATCACTTCAGGATCGGTCTCCGCCACAGCAGACACATTCTGGTATATAGGGCAACGGGGCTCACGCATTTTGGTCGCTTCTATCGCCTTTGCAAGCTCCACGCGCGCAGGCTCCATCAAGGGCGAATGGAACGCACCTCCCACCGCAAGTGTAAGAGCCCTCTTTGCACCTGCTTCCTTCAGCTTCTCGCAAGCCTGCTCTACGGCATGCAGTTCGCCGGAAATTACAAGCTGCCCGTCGCAATTGTAATTGGCAGGCACGACAACCCCGTCTATGCCCGAGCAGATTTCCTCCACCGTCTCGGAGGGAAGACCCAGGATGGCAGCCATTGTGCCGGGCGCCGTGTCGCAGCATTTCTGCATCTGGGAAGCGCGTACAGCCACGAGTTTCAGGGCATCCTCGAACTCCACGGCGCCCGCATCCACGAGCGCTGAAAATTCACCGAGCGAATGCCCCCCCACCATATCGGGCGAGGAAAGCCCCCGGGCGCAAGCCGCAGTAATTACAGAATGAAGGAAGATCGCAGGCTGCGTCACTTTCGTGGCTTTAAGGTCTTCCGAACTTCCTTCAAACATTATATCTGTAATACGAAAGCCAAGCACATCGTTTGCTCTTTCGAACATCTCACGAGCCTTGGCTTCGGAAATATACAGTTCCTTTCCCATCCCTGTAAATTGAGACCCCTGCCCGGGGAACACATGTGCTGTCTTCATCATGTACGGATTACGCTTGTTACTACGAGCAAATTTACAAAATAAAACGATAAAAGAAAAAACTATTTTTTCAAAAGGGGTATTATTTTATCGAGCGCCTCTTTCAAGCTTTCAGGAACAAAATAAACGCAGACTTTCTCCCTGTTTTCATCGAAATGCAGCATTGCCTCCGACATTTTCCCGTAGGCATCGGTAATCCCGGAAGCATAGGAGAGAAAAAGCTCGCCTTCGGGGGTCAGCCCCACACTCTTCCGCCCTCTCAGCAGCAGCCGGCGCCCGACCTGCTTTTCAAGTTCCGCCACAGCCCCGCTCACGGCAGGCTGGCTCACGTCCAGTTCATGCGCCGCCTTTGTAAAACTTCCGAGCCGCACCACAGTCTCAAAAACCACCAATTTGAAATCCTGAAGCATAATAAATATTACAATATTTGAATAACAAAGATATAAAATATATATTTGCAAAGAAGTTAAATCATTTGAAAAAGATGAAAAGAATTGTATCTATCACCATGCTGCTCCTTTCAGGACTTATCGCTTCTGCGCAGCAGTTACCGCAATTCCCTATCGACAAAGCCGTCAGGACCGGCAAGCTCGATAATGGAATGACCTATTATATACGTCATAACGACAAACCTGCCCAACGCGCGGAGTTTTATCTCGTCACCCATGTGGGCGCAGTCCAGGAAACGCCCTACCAGGACGGTCTCGCTCACTTCCTCGAGCACATGTGCTTCAACGGCACGAAAAACTTCCCCGGAAAGAGCCTGCTCAACTACCTTGAGGGCATAGGCGCATCTTTCGGAGGCAACATCAATGCGGCAACGGGTTTCGAGAGCACACAATACATGCTGAACAATATCCCTCTCACCCGCGAGGGCATAATAGATACCTGCCTTCTCATAATGCACGACTACTCCCATTTCGTCAGCTGCGATCCCGTGGAAATCGACAACGAGAGAGGCGTCATACTTGAAGAAAAACGCTCACGCAACAACGCCGGCTGGCGCAACTATCTCAAGGCTGCCCAATACTATTTCAAAGGCAGCAAACTCGCAAACACCTCCCTTATCGGAAGCGAGGAAAACCTCAAGACCTTCAAGCCCGAAAGCCTTACGAATTTCTACCACACTTGGTATCGTCCCGACCTTCAGGCGATCATAGTGGTGGGAGACATTGATGAGCTTGCGGTCGAAAAGAAAATAAAGGATATCTTTTCCGACATACCGGCAGCCGAGAATCCCAAGGCAAAAGAACCGGTTGTTCCCGAGAAGAATGCAGAGCCTATAATAGGCATAATCACTGATCCGGAGACAAATTCCAGCAGCATAGAGATGCTCTGGAAGAGCGAGGCTCTCCCAGTCGAGTACAACAACACCATAGTAGGTCTTTCAAGCGAGTTGCTCAAGACACTCTTCACAAGTGCGATGAATGAGCGCCTGCAAGACCTTGCGGCAAAGCCCGAGGCAAAATTCACGAATGCCTGGTTCAGCATAGGGAATATATGCGAGTCCACGGAAGCCGTTATGGCGCAGGCGACGATGAAAGACGGCGCAGCCCTCGACGCACTCGCCGAACTATACACCGAAATTGAAAGAATAAAACGCTACGGCTTCACGGAAGCTGAGTACGAAAGGGCCAAGGCAGAGCTTAAAACAACGGTTGAAAACGCGGCAGAGAAAGCTTCCACCCGCAAGAACGCGGAATTTATCAATGGAATAATCTCCCACTTCACCAACAACGAGTTTCTCCTCGACCCTAAGGATTATTCGGAACTCGTCAAGCAGTTGCTGCCTAATCTCAAAACAGCCGATCTCAACAAGGCTCTTGCCCAGATCATTACTGAAGAAAACCTCGTGGTGCTCTATGTAGCCCCGGAAAAAGAGGGCATAAAGCACCCGCAGGAGGCTGAAATACTCAAAGTGATAGAAGATGTGCGCTCATCGCAGATTGCAGCGCCGGAGCAGGAGGAGATTGCAAAGGATTTCCTCGATGCGACCAAACTCAAGGGCAGCAAGGTAAAGGCGATAAAGGCAGGCTTGCACGGCAGTACCGTAATGTCGCTGAAAAACGGTGCGAACATCATACTCATGCCGACGGAACACGAGAAGAACAAGGTCAGCGTGAAACTCATGCTCAATGGAGGGCAGACCCTCATCCCGACAGAGGACCTCGCTTCATTCGAGGACAATATCTGGGGACTCTACCTTTCAAACACCGGAGTTGCTGAATTCCCTGCGACACAGGTGGCAAAAATGCTCGCCGGCAAGTCCGTAAGCTGCAATCCGTACATAGACAGGCTGCACCACGGAATCTCATTGCAGAGCACTCCAAAGGATCTCGAGACGGCACTCCAACTGCTCTACCTCCAATTCACCGCCCCTCGCTTCGATGCAAACGAATATGCACAGGGCACGAAAATGATCGAGCAGGTACTCCCTAATCTGCTCACCAACTCAAGCTACAAATTCCAGCAGGAGTTGTATGGTACCCTCTACGGCAACAACCCGCGCAAACTCATGCTCAATGAGGAAATACTGGCAAAAGCAAATCTGGCCACCATAGAAAGGAACTACAGAAAACTCTTCAGCGGAGTCGACGGCGCCAATGTATTAGTGGTCGGAGACTTCGACACAGAGACGGTAAAAGCCCTTCTGAACAAATACATAGGTTCTCTTCCGAAAGGCAAGGCAACACAATGGACGGACGACAATGTTTCCATAGTGAACGGAGAGCTGAAGAACACTTTCAAGGCAAAAATGGAAGCGCCTATGGTGACGGTATTCCAGTGCTACAAGTCCGAAGTTCCTTATTCCATGGAGAAATCAGTGACTTACTCCGCACTCAGCTACATCCTTGACATGATTTATACAGCCACACTGCGCGAGGAGGAAGGGGGCACCTACGGTGCAAGTTCAAGCGCATCCGTAGCCCGAGTACCTAAGCCTTACGGCATACTCCAGGTATATTTCCAGACCAATGAGGCTCAGGCGGAAAAACTTTCGGAACTCGCAAAAAAGGGTCTGAAGAAACTCGCGGACGAGGGTCCGGACGCAGAACAGTTCGACAAGACAGTCAAGAATCTTCTCAAGGGCATTCCTGAAAAGAGAATCAAAAACTCTTATTGGATGGAAGTGCTTGAAACTTGGGCATTGTTCAACTCCGACCGCGATTCCAAATACGAAGCCGCCGTCAATGCCCTCACTCCTGAGAAGATAAGGGAGGCTGCCGCAGAGTTATACAATTCTGGCAATTTCATAGAAATAATGATGTATCCGGAAGAAAAGGCACAATAGTTGCTCTTCTGCGGATATGAAGAAATTATTGGCGATAATTACAACGGTCTGTGCACTCGCTTCTTCGGCGCTCGCACAGACCGTATTCGAAGGCACTGTGGAGGCTGACAGGACTATCTTCGATTTCGGAGACCTTGTTCTTGGCAGCGGAGCGGCGGAATGCACCTTCACTTTCAAAAACATTTCCGATAAACCGATCAGCATATATAATGTAGTCTCTTCATGCGGCTGCGCCGTGGCGGAATGGACAAGGGAAAGCATAGCTGCAGGAGGAAAGGGCATAGTAAAGGCAAAATATCTCAACGAGGACGGTCCCTACCCTTTCGACAAAACATTCACGGTATATATATCAAGTCTGAAAACTCCCGTAATACTTCGCATACGCGGAATAGTCCGGGAAAAGGAACGCCCACTCTCCGAGACCTACCCCATACACCTCGGCGGCCTTGGAATACGCAGTCTTGAGACCAAAGTAGGTAATCTCAGTCAGGGGGAGAAAAAAAGCGGCGAAATAAGGGTAGCGAATATCTCCTCAAAGCCCATAAGGGTCACTTTCGAGAAAGTAAGCAAAAATTTTTCCGTGCGCAGCGAGCCTGAAACCATTCCTGCAAACAGCACGGGAGTGCTCGTATATACTGTGACGGCTTCGCGCGAACTCTGGGGCAGAAACTATTACAAAGCGACTGTAGTAGTGGACGGAAAAGCCCGGAAAGAACTTTCTTTCCAGGCATTCACCAAAGAGAATTTCAGCGGAATGTCAAGACAGGAGCAAATGTCCGGTCCTCTGCCTTATTTTGAAAACAGCACTTTCTCTTTCGGAAAGGTAAAGTCCGGGACAGAGATAAAGGCAAGCTTCTCTCTCACAAACAAGGGCAAAAAAGATCTCGTCATTTATAAGGTGGATACGGATGCGGTAAAACTCAAGTGCATCCAAAAGCCGGGCATCCTAAAGCCCGGAGAAAAAGGCGTCTTCATCTTCAGTTACGACACTTCCGGTTTGCCGCCGGGACAGGTCAGCGCCTACGCCACCCTGACAAGCAACAGCCCCATGAGACCTTTTCTGGACCTGTTTCTCGAAGGCGAGATTAAATAATAAGAGCATTTACAAATGAAAAAATCGCGCACACAACGCGACTTTTTTATTCATAATAAAGACGGTACTTTCTTTGTCGTGTACGAGGGTTATAACGATTTGTCGAGGTATGGATTCTCCGATTTTTCTGCAGGCGGCAGCTTTTCTTTTCCGGGAGGGGCCGGATATGACAAAATTGACAATCAGTATTGCTGCTCTTCGCATTTGTTATTATACAACAAAGAGGTGGTATATAGGTTCAGCGACAACACCTTATTATTATAACTTTCAAGCCGCTGCCGGAGATAAGATAAAATTCACCTTGCAGAAAGACAAGACCAAACGCTCGTACACCGTGAGCGGCAAGACGGTCGATACCTACAAAGCGACAGCGATAACGAACCTTGCGCTGAATTATTCAAACTTCAAATAAGCCCCGCGCACATATTTGCACAATAAGACAGGCTGACTCAAAATCGAGTCTGCCTCTTGTTTTTAGAGGAGGTGTATGGGGTGCCGGGGGACTCCGTTCGCTGCGCTCACTCCGGCCCCTCCCACAAGATGCTTTGTCATCGCTTCGCGATAACTCGCATCTTGCGGCCCCTCCCCCTATACTTGTCCGGGGGTGGACAAGCCCCCGGACACCCCATACACCTCCCCAAATGCATCGGAGGAAAGAAGTAAAGAGAGGAATCAGAAGAGAAGCAGAGGGAGGAAGAGGGAGAGGTAGATGAGACCGATTAACGAGAAGTGACAAGAGAAAGAATTGAAACAAAATAAGGTGGCCTTGACGGGTCACCTTATTCGTTCCTGTGCATTTACACTACTCTCCCGGAGAGATGCAGCCCATTGGGCATACATCCGCGCAAGTTCCGCAGTCTATGCAGATATTCGGATCGATAGTATAAAAATCCCCCTCATTGATTGCACTTGAAGGGCATTCACCTTGGCATGTTCCACATGCCACACAGGTTTCCGGATCAATTTTGTAAGCCATAGTATTGTTTTGATAAGTATTGTCCAAACAACGGGCAAATATAATCATATTTTTTCAATATAGCCAAAGGGCGAAATAGTATTGTCTTTCAAGAGATATTTAGCCTAATATTTACTATATTTGTGAGTTTTTCAGACAAAGCGATATGGCAGACGAAAGAGAGATCAATTATTCCGAAGAAAACATCAAAACTCTTGAGGGCGTAGAACACATAAGGATGCGCCCCGGCATGTATATAGGCCGCCTCGGCAACGGAAGCAACCAGAGCGACGGCATATATGTGCTTCTCAAGGAGGTTATAGACAACTGTATCGACGAGTTCGCAATGGATTACGGAAAGCAGGTTGTAGTAAATATAGATGAGAATAGCGGTCGTGTGAGCGTACGCGACTATGGCAGGGGCATTCCTCTCGGTTCCGTAGTTACTGCCGTAAGTGTATTGAACACCGGAGGCAAATTCGATGACAAGGCTTTCAAAAAATCCGTCGGTCTCAATGGCGTGGGCACAAAGGCTGTAAATGCCCTATCAAAGGATTTCTATGTGCGCTCGCACAGAAACGGCGAATGTTCCTGGGCTTTGTTTGAGCGCGGACGCCTGCAACAGAGCGCGCAGGAGCCGACAAAGGAAAAAAACGGAACTCTGGTCGAATTCACCCCGGACCCTGAGATGTTCGGCGATTTCCACTTCAACATGGATTTCGTCGAGACCATGGTCAAGAACTACTCCTATCTCAACAAGGGGCTGACTCTCATTCTTAACGGCACTCCTTACAAGTCGGAAAAGGGACTTCTGGATCTCGTAAACGAAAATCTCGGAGAGGGTTCGCTATATGAACCGATACACCTTGTGGGTGAAGATATAGAAATAGTGCTGACTCACGGCAATGCCTACGGAGAGAACATTTCCTCCTTCGTAAATGGTCAGAACACACGCGACGGCGGTACGCATCTTGCTGCATACCGCGAGGCTATAGCCAAAACTCTCAAAGATTTCTACAAGAAAGACTATGCCCCCGAAGATTGCCGCCAGGGCGTTGTCGGGGCTATCAGCATAAAGATTCAGGAGCCGAAGTTCGAGAGTCAGACGAAAATCAAGCTCGGTTCCACTTATATGTGGGAAAAAGTGGGAGACGTGGGCCCGACAATACGTTCTTTCGTAAACGATTTCATCTCGGTCAATCTCAACAACTACCTCACCATTCACAAGGAGATAAGCCAGACCATAGAGGATAAAATCAAATCCTCAAAGCAGGAGCGCGAGGAAATCGCAGGCATACAGAAAAAGACGCGCGAGAAAAACAAGAAAGCTAATGTCTACAACCGCAAATTGCGCGACTGCCGTTTCCATTTCAACGACAAACGCACTGACAAAAACGAGGCTGACATAGAGGCTTCAAGCATATTCATAACAGAGGGAGACTCCGCTTCGGGAACTATCACAAAGGTCAGGAATGCCAACAATCAGGCAGTCTTCTCCCTGCGTGGAAAGCCTATCAACTGCTACAAGGAAAGCCATCGCCGCGTTGCGGAAAATGAAGAGCTGAACCTCCTTATATCCGCCCTCGGTGTGGAAGAGGATCTCGAAAATCTCCGTTACAACAATATAATTGTAGCGACCGATGCCGACGACGACGGAATGCACATCCGCATGCTCGTGCTCACTTTCCTGATAAAATACTATCCCGACCTTATACGCCGCGGGCATGTCCATATACTCCAGACCCCTCTATTCCGCGTCCGCAACAAAAAAGAGACCCGTTACTGCTACAGCCCGGATGAGAAGGAAAAGGCAATGGCGGAGTTGAAAACAGGCGTGGAAATCACGCGATTCAAGGGTCTCGGAGAGATTTCTTCAAATGAATTTGTGGACTTCATAGGCGAGAAAATGAGACTGGATCTGGTGAAACTCTCCGAGGAAGAGAGCCTTTCCGACATCATGGAATTCTACATGGGCGACAACACAATCGAGCGCCAGAATTTCATACGCCGGAACCTGCGCTCCGAAGAAGAGCTTGAGGATGTGAATATATAAATGGTCAGGACATTGAATACAGCAAGTCCGTCCTTTTATCGCAAAACCATCATAAAAAACAGGAAAAGATATACCGCTGCCATAAGGCTAAGCAAAGGAAAACACCGATGCCGAAAACATTTGGAATTACAGGAAAGTTTTTCTATATTTGCAGTCCTTTTGGCGAAAGCCGGGGAAGATATTATTTACAAACCAACTAAACAACACAAGAATGTTGAAACAGTACGAAACCGTTTTCATTGCAACTCCCGTTTTGTCTGATGCCCAGATGAAGGAAGCGGTTGCCAAGTACACTGCACTCATCGCCGAAAATGGCGGAGAGCTTGTGTACGAAGAGGATTGGGGACTCAAAGCTCTCGCTTACCCTATCCAGCACAAGACATCAGGATTCTATCACCTGATTGAATTCAAGGCCACTCCCGAGTTTGTGGCGAATCTTGAGACCCAGTACCGTCGTGACGAGCGCATCTTGCGCTACCTCACCGTTGCTCTCGACAAGAACGCTGCCGCTTACGCAGAGAAGAGGAGAAACAACAAGTCATCAGGCAAGGTCGAAACCAAAGTTGCCGTAGAAGTAGAAACCAAAGAAGAAGAGGAGGCATAATCATGGCAGAGAATGGCGAAATCCGTTACCTCAACCCACAGACCGTGGAGGTACGTAAAAAGAAATACTGCCGCTTCAAGAAAGCAGGCATAAAGTACGTAGACTACAAGGACGCTGAATTTCTCAAGAAGTTCCTCAACGAGCAGGGAAAAATACTCCCTCGCCGCATCACGGGCACTTCCCTCAAGTTCCAGCGCAAGGTGGCTCAGGCTGTCAAGAGAGCCCGCACTCTCGCCCTACTTCCTTATGTTACCGACCTTCTTAAATAATTGAGAGTTATGAAAATTATCCTTAAGAAAGAAGTTGCGAATCTCGGCGAGGCCGGAGATATCGTTGAAGTGAAAGCAGGCTACGCTCTCAATTACCTCATCCCTCAGGGATATGCTGTAATGGGCACCTCATCTGCCATCAAACAGCACGAGGAGACTATACGCCAGAGAGCGCACAAAGAGGCAAAACTCGTTGCAGACGCACAGGCTCTCGCAAGCAAGCTCGAGGCTAAACTTATTAAGATTGCAGTAAAAGTATCAGAGAGCGGAAAGCTCTTCGGTTCAGTCACTGCGGCACAAGTTGCAGAGCTCCTCGGAGAGGGTGTGGAAAAGAAGAATGTCACAGTTCCTGAAATCAAAGAGCTCGGCGAGTACGAGGCTCAGGTAAAGTGCTACAAAGGCATATTCGCAAACGTCAAGCTTGAGGTTGTTGCCGAGTAAGCATTTGCAATAAAACGACAGAAAGCGGTTTCCGTTTTGCGGGAATCGCTTTTTTTATTACATTTGCATCAACATACTTGCCCCGCTTCCCGCAAGATCAGCGCGCTCAGGGCAAGTCTTTTTTTAATATGCTGAAGACAGAATTCAAAGGTCGCGCTCTCACTTTTGAAGAGCAGATTTCAATGCTGCAGGGTCAGGGGCTAAGGATAGAGGACAAAGCGTCCGCCTTACGCATACTCAGCAACATAAGTTACTCCCGCTTCAAGAGTTATCTTATACCTCTGATGGCGGACCGCTATTCGCACCAATTCCGCAAAGGCGCTTCAATAGAGGACGCGTATGCCATATACGGCTTCGACCGCCGCATGCGTGAACTTATATTCCACGAACTCGAAAAAATAGAGATTTCCATACGCGCACGCATAGCCTATGCGTCAATGGGCGACGATGCAGGTTATTGGTTTGTCAATTCCGAATACTATACGGACAAAGAAGAGTTCAGGAGCATACTGCGACGCATTTCTTCCGAAGTGGACAGAAGCGACAACGATGCTATACTGCGTTTCAAGGAAAAGTACAGCAACCGCTTCCCTCCTTGCTGGATGACTTTGGAAGCCACCTCTATGGGCACGCTGTCGATGATTTATGACGCCCTGCGTCCGGGAGCGTTCAAGCGCAAGCTCGCGGCATATTATGGGGTCCCGGACCTTGTGTTCTCCTCGTGGCTGCACCATCTCGTCTATATACGCAACTCCTGCGCGCATCACAGCCGCCTCTGGAACAAGACCCTCAGTATAAGGGCTATGGTCCCGCACAATACGGAATATTACTTCCCGGAACAGAAAGCGGATGCGGGAGAGCATATCTATCTTACTTTCTGTATAATAAAATATTTAATCGACATTATAAAGCCAAAAAATACGTTCAGCGGCAGACTAAGCACGCTTATAAATAATTATCCTATAATAGACGTGCGTGAAATGGGCTTCCCTGACAGGTGGCAAGGACTCAAATTCTGGAAAGAAAATGCTTAAACCTTACATTCATCAAGTAAAATACTACGAATGTGACAGAATGGGAATAACCCACCATTCCAATTACACACGTTTCATGGAAGAAGCCCGTATAGACTTCCTCGACCAGTTAGGCTACGGCTTCGAGAAAATGGAGGCAGAGGGCGTTGTATCCCCCGTGGTCAGTCTGGAATGCAAATTCATACGCACAACCACATTCAAGGATGATATTTGCATAAAAATCAGTGTTGCGGAGCTGTCCCCTCTCAAAATCACCTTTGCATACGTGATGAGTATAGACGGGAAAGAGGTCTTTACGGGAAAGAGCGTCCATTGCTTTATAGCAGACGGACGCCCTGTAAAAATAGATTCGCGCTGGCCAGAACTTTCGGAAAAGCTCCGCAGCGAACTTTCTTCAGATTAGATTGCCTCAAGCACGGCACAAAGGAAATCCCATGCTTTCGCAACCGAAGGTATGTAGCAACGCTCGTCAGGAGAGTGCGGGCTCATAATGGTAGGGCCCATCGAAACCATGTCCCATTCAGGATAAGCTCCGCTCAGTATTCCGCACTCAAGACCTGCATGTATCGCCATAACCTTAGGCTCTACGCCGTAGAGTTTCTTATACACCTCTTTCATTGTGTGGAGTATAGGCGAAGCGCTGTTAGGCGCCCAGCCGCTGTAGCCTCCCGAAAGTTCGACTTCGCAAGAGGCAAGCCGGAATACACTGCTGAGTTTCACCGCCAATGCTTCTTTTGCGGAATCGACAGAGCCGCGCATAAGAGATTTTACAAGAAACTCTCCCTTGTATATCTTCACCATTGCCATATTGTTGGAAGTTTCAACGAGTCCCGGCATGGCATCACTCATCCTTTCGACCCCGTCAGGGCAGGCAAGAATGGCGCGCACCAGACGGAGAGCATCGTCTTCCGCAACATAGCGGCAGTCTTCCGGATCGCAAGTTCCGTCGCACTCATAAGGCTTGAAGATAAATTCCGCATCGGGATCGGTCGCGGCATACTCCGACTTTATGTCTGCAGCCACTCTCTCCACGATAGCCTTTGCTTTCTGCACTTCGTCTTTGGCAACATAAAGCGTAGCGAAAGCCTCACGCGGAATAGCATTGCGCAGAGTGCCCCCCTCAAGGTCCACAAGTTTGACGTCTGCTTCCGTCAGAAGAGCGTAAAGCACCCGGGCAGCCACTTTATTGGCATTGGCACGGCACAATATTATGTCCATTCCCGAATGTCCGCCCTTGAAGCCCTTGCAAGCCAGCTCGTAGCACTCATAGCCTTCCGGCTCAGCCTTGAGCTCATAAGTTCCTTTGGCAGTTGCGTCGATGCCGCCTGCACAGCCTATGTAAAGCTCGCCCTCTGTCTCGGAATCAAGATTTATGAGTATTTCGCCTTTGAGTACCCCCGGCTTCAGCTTGCGCGCTCCTGTCATGCCCGTTTCTTCGTCATAAGTCACGAGTATTTCGAGAGGTCCATGCTTTACTCCCGGAGTTTCGAGCACGGAAAGTGCAAGCGCCACACCCAAGCCGTTATCAGCTCCGAGAGTGGTCCCGCAGGCTTTTACCCAATCTCCATCGATGCGTGTTTCTATAGGGTCGTTTTCAAAATCATGGACCTTGTCCGCATTCTTCTGAGGGACCATATCCATGTGTGCCTGAAGAACTACAGCTTTACGCTTTTCATAGCCCGCAGTGGCAGGCACTCTTATAATCACATTGCCGGTTTCGTCGGCGAATGTTTCAAAATTGCGTTCCTTGCCCCAATCAAGGAGATATTTTCTGACTTTTTCCTCATGCTTTGAAGGCCGGGGCTGACGGGTAAGACCGTAAAAATTTTTCCATACGATCTTCGGTTCGAGATCTAAGATAGTCATATCAATTATTGTTTACGATTTTATAAATAGTGCTGCCGAACTGGACGAGCTGCAGTTTGGTGCGAATGAGAACGTCCATTCCGTCCGACAAGGTCACTGTACAGTTGCAAGGTACGAGAGTCTGCTCCACACGCTGCTTGCGGGGATTGACCGAGCGCAATGCTTCTTCCGTCGCACCGGAAACATTCTGTTTTTCCGGGTAGACAGAAAGTATATATGGCTTGCCTGCAGGGAATTTTCCGTCGACAGGCATGGCGTCATCGTTCACACGGAAAGCAACATAAGAAGTGTTACCCTTGTTTATATCGAGAGTAAAACTGCGTTTGATTACTTCTCGTGTCACATATCCGGAAAAAAGTTTGAGGTAGAGATTCTCCAGGCGGGAAATTTCTTGCATAGCATCGCCTAAAGCCTCTCCCGTATAGGAGGCATCGGTGTTTCCCCCGAGTATATCCATCCGGGTATCGCGGAGTTTGAGTATTATTTCTGCCGCCAGACGCGCTTTGTCATCAATACTTGCTGCAGCGAGCATCTCTTTGGTGTACGGCACGTCGTCAAAAGACGGCTCGGCGGGAATGCACTCCGACCAATATACCTTATCATCGCTTTCGTTGCCCTGCGAGACCAAGAAAAGCTGTGCCGATTTGATCTCGAAAGTTTCCAAAGCCTCCTCGAAGACATTTATTCCAAGGTACTGTCTTGCATATTTGGCAAAAGGTCCGGGCACATTGCAGGTACGAACCCCCTCAATATCCACTCTGATATCCTGCGCACCTGCAGCGGCAGCCCAGAGCAATAAAAGCGAAGCGATTAAAAATGACTTTTTCATTATTCTGCAGTTGCTGCGTTGATTTTCTTGAGCATTGCAAACATTATGGCACCTGCAATGATACAGAGAGCCATAAGTATAGCCCAGTTCGCCCAAAGAGGGACGTTCATCCAAAGCAATCCCGGGATAGAACTCAGGTAATTGCCCGCTGCGGTTGCGGCGAACCAAAGACCCATCATAAGACCCTTAAGCTTAGGAGGAGCGACCTTACTTACAAATGAAATGCCCATAGGGCTAAGCAGAAGTTCAGCAAAAGTAAGCACAAGATAGGTGCTCATCAGATATGCCGGGACTACCGGATCCGGAGAAACAGTGCCTGCAAGCTGTGCGGGAGAAGCCTGACCGAGCGAAGCGAATACCATTATCAGATAGCCTAAGGCTGCGACGAACATACCAAGACCTATTTTCATCGGCGCAGAGGGCTCCTTGCCCTTGTTTGCAAGAGAAGCGAAAATCGCCATTGAAACCGGGGTCAGGAACACAACGAAGAACGGATTGAACTGCTGGAAGAGCTGGGGCTGTATGTCAAGCACCTCAGGCATTCCCGAATAAAGGGTGTAGGCGCCAGCCCAGAGAGCCGCAGTAACACCGCCGCTGATCAACTTTGCATTCAGATTCTTGGACTGGAAAGTCGCGAACAGAGTATATATGCTGACGGCAATAAGGGCAAGAATCCATATATTGAAGCCAAGGCGCGGAAGTCCCGTCGCTGTGCTCAGGGTATAGTCGCGGGCAAACCATGTCAGGGACTGACCGTTCTGGTGGAAAGCCATCCAGAAGAAGATTACCACGGCAAATACAAGACAGAGGGCGACGATGCGGTCTTTGGTCTGCTTTGGAGTAAGTTCCGCAAGATTTGAAGAAGCACCCTTGGCAGCAGCCTGCTTGGCATTTATATCCGCGTGTTTGAACCAGTTGCGGAAGCCGAAATAAATCGCGATGGAGAGTATGAGGGAAACGCAGGCAACTGCAAAGCCCATATTGTATGCGGTGCTGAGATGCTCTATATAATAGCTTGAGAAGTCTGCAGGAAGCATAGAAGCGATTTCACTTCCCGGCATGGCTGCCTGAAGTTCTGCCAGTTTGCCGGCATTCTCGGCAGAAATCGTTCCGTTAAGGAACTGATGTGCAAGGGCAGGTATGTCAGCCTTATAGATGAGCCCTGCATTGCCAAGGAATTTGTTGGTTATTGCAGTAGCAGCGGACGGGGCGAACATCGCGCCTATATTTATTGCCATATAGAACAGGCTGAATGCGGAATCACGCTTTGCAGAATACTTCGGATCGTCATAGAGATTGCCCACCATAACCTGAAGATTCCCTTTGAAAAGACCAGTACCGACGGAAATAAGGGCAAGAGCGCCTATCATTGCGGCTATGCCTATAAAGTTGGCGCCGGTAGGTATTGACAGGGCAAGATATCCGAGGAACCATACGCCGGTTACCACGCACTTGCCGTAGCCTATCTTGTCAGCGAGCCAGCCTCCGACAACCGGCATAAAGTACACGGCTGCAAGAAAAATCGAATAAATCTGACTGGCTACCTTTCCGTCGAAGCCGAATTTCGCCTGAAGGAAAAGCATGAATATCGCCAACATAGTGTAGTAGCCGAAACGCTCTCCCGTATTGGCGAGAGCAAGGGCATACAAGCCCTTTGGTTGACCTTTGAACATAAGTTTTTTTATAATTATATAATAATCAAATATTTACGCCCTTAATAAGCTAACGGGGAACATACAGGTGACTGACGCTTTAGTTATCGTGTTATTTCGACAAAAATAATAAAAACTATTTGCAATCGCAATCGCCCCCTTCGCCATCGTGGCAGCGGCACTCATGGCTATCGCTACCGCCGTTGCAGTGACACTCATGCCCCTCGTCGTCGTCATGACAATGACACTCATGACCTTCTCCGCCCTTGTTCTTGCAATGCCCGTGGCAACAATGCTCTTTCGGAAGAAACTCTCCGTGAAGCCCCTCTGTCAGTTCTTTCTCCGTAGCCTCGCGCACCGAAAGTATTTTGCCGGAAAAATCCAGGTCTTTCCCTGCCATAATATCATTGAAATCCACCTTGACATCCTTCTCCTTTATTTCCACTATGCGCGCACGGACTACCCCGCCCTGCATGTCAAGCATGGGCACGATATTGCCCACCACAAGCAGGTCCTCTCGTATTTTACCGTCAATGGCAAAAGAGGACTTAGGTATATCGAAACAGAGTTTTTCATCATATTCGCCGTATCCGTCGGCTGCGGATATTACTGCCGAATACTCTGCTCCCGGCTCCAGACCCTCCACAGCCTCTTCGAGTTTTGGGAGTATCATATTCGCGCCCTGAATGTAGTCGAAAGGCATTTCTACCGTTGCCTGATCTGCAATTTCACCGTCAACTTTCAGAGTGTAGGTCATTACGACCACTGTGTTTTTTGTAATTTTCATATTCCTGATATTTCTACTTTGTCAAATACTAATGTCGGTATCTGCCTGCTCATACATGGACGAGAATCGCTCCCTGCCGCAAGCATATTGTTCCATAAAGTCACGAAATTACCGGTCATCACCGCTTCGCTGACAGGTTCCGCGATTTTGCCGTTTCTTATCATAAAGCCTTCTATCCCGTAGGAGAAATCTCCTGTCGCGCTGTTGCTGTTCCCGCCGTTGAAGCCGCTTATGCGTATACCGTTCTCGATTCCGGCAATCAAGTGCTCCGCAGTCGGCAACAGAGTGGGCCTGGAAGCGTCTTCCACTGTTCCCGGGCAGGAGAGTTTGCGCGCAATGTACTCGTTCAAGAAGTACATTTTGACAACTCCGTTTTCGATTATAGCCCTTTCTTGCGTTGCTACGCCTTCGGAATCGAAAAGACGCGAGCCCGTAGCTCCCGCTTCCCTGCAACGGTCTATTATAGTGACATTGTCTCCGAAAATTTTTCTGCCGAGGCTATCTCTCAAAAAGGAATTGTTCTGCTGGAGTGCGTAGCCTCCGAGGGCGTTGAGCAAAGGTGCAACAAGTCTTGCTGCGCATTCGGTGTCCACCACTATGCAGTAAGTGCCCGAGGCTGCTTTTCGCGAGCCTATCTGCGCCGCGGCACGGGCAATCGCACGGGCAGAACAGCCCTCAGCCTTAAGTTCCGAAAGTCGAGGAGAAGCATCCCACCAATACCCGGAGCATAGATTCCCCTTGGAATCCTCTATGGTCACATCCGCCCCATACTCAAAACTCGTTTCCCTGTGCCTCGCATATAGTCCGTCGCTGTCCAGTACAAGAGTGTCAAAATAGTGGTTGGAATATGCGCATTCTTCCGACACCAATTTATAGTCGGGGAAAGAAGCGCCCCAGGCCATTCCCCGGCGGGCAAGCTCCACTCTGCGTACCTGCGTAATTTCAGGATACGCATTGTCACAAAGAGAAAGTTCATTACCGCTGAGTGCCGATTTTTCCTTGCGTTCAGGCTCAGGAAGAGCGCGGCACGAATCTTCTTGAAACATAGTTGTTATGTCAATGCCTCCGGATATGAATTTTTCCAGTTCGGAGGATTCCAGACGATTGGTGGAGAAAGTCCCGTAGCGTCCGCCGATGAAAAGCGCCAGAGTCAAAGACCTGTCAAGGCAGTGAATGACGTGCTCTATCTCTCCGTTGAGCGTGCCCACTTCATCCGTAGTGCTTTTGTTTATGGTCACTCTCGCCGCATCTGCACCGAGGCGCAAAGCTCTTTCTACCGCTTCTCTTGCTATATTTTCCTCAAAAGAGTTTATCTCCGATCTTATTTCCGTCATATTTATTCTCCTCCGACAGTCAATCCTTCCACAAGCACCGTAGGGATACCGCAGGACACAGGCACGGACTGTCCTTTGCCGCAGGTCCACGTGCCGTTATCTATTTTAAGGTCATTCGCGACCGCCGTGATATTGGCAAGGGCTTCCGGACCATTTCCTATTACATTTATATCCTTGACCGGCATAGTCAGGCGTCCGTTCTCGATGAGGAAGCCGCTCTTTACATAAAAAGTGAAATCCCCCTCGCCTATCTTCACCTGACCGTTGGCAAAATTATCAACAAATATGCCGTTTTTCACTGATGCGATTATATCTTCAGCCGTGCCGTCATTGCCTCCTTCCATATAAGTTGCCCTCATTCGCGGGAGCGGAGAGTAACGGAAAGACTCGCGGCGTCCGTTTCCCGTGGGAGTCACACCGAAATACGAAGCGCTGATGCGGTCGTGCATATAGCTTGTAAGAATACCGTCTTCCACCATCATCGTACGCTGTCCCGGCACACCTTCATCATCGAAATTCACCGATCCCCTATTGTAGCGTATGGTCGCATCATCCACTACATTTATGCCTTTACGGCATATTCTCTCGCCTATGCGTCCGCTGAAAACGGACTGCCCTTTACGATTGAAATCCGCCTCGAATGCGTGTCCCATGGCTTCATGAAGAAGTATGCCCGAAGCGCCTGCTCCCATAACCACACTCATTCTGCCGCCTTTTGGGCGACGCGCATCAAAACGCGCATCAAGCCCGCGCACGGCTTCATCGGCAATTTCATTTATAAGGGAAGCCGTGAGCATTTCGCTTCCCATTCTGAAGCTGCGTGAGACACTGCAATTCTCCACTTTTTTCTGTGCTCCCTCCCCCTGTTCAAAAACCACGGAGACGGACACGCTCACCATTGGGCGGGTGTCGAATTTCATTTCACGCACGGAATTGAACATCAGAACATCGCTCACGCTGCTGGAAATCATCGCCACTATTTTCTTTGCGCGCTTGTCGCGGGACTCTATCGCAGACTGAAGTTTTCTCAGAAAAGGAATATGCTCGGAAGCAGGCTCCACACGCCAGTCTCCGTTGATGGGATAGCGGTCGGCGGAGGGGTTGGGCATACCTCTGTATATGTGCGGCATGGGAGTATCGCCCTCGCCTATGGCACACGCGGCTTTCACAGCGGCATCTAACGACGCGGCATCCGTGGTTTCGGAATACGCGTAGCCTGTTTTATCTTGATTGAGTACCCTCACGCCACAACCGTAATCTATGTGAAAGCCGCCGGAATTGACCTGTCCGTCACGCAAAAGAATATCGGTGTAGGCTGTACTTTCAAAGAAAAGGTCGCAGAAATTGCCCCCTTTGGAGCCTTCGGCAACTATCCTTTCGAGTTGCCCTGTTGTAACTTTAAATGTATCTAAATAATATTTCTTATCTGCAATCATATCTTTCATCCTCTTTCCGGGTCTGTACTGTTCCAGCCCGAAATCTTTACTCAAATTATCCTCCTT
>CAUUCY010000021.1:0-24402 GCA_963543835.1 uncultured Bacteroidales bacterium | reverse complement strand
CTTCTACAGGGGACCGTCAAAATCGATTAGATGAAGATTCTGGTGTAGCACGGATGTGAATTCGGGCGCTTTTGCAGGAGCTCTGATATTTTTGTTGACCAATACTCGAGTTGTAGTAAGGGATGCCCTCCAGGGGGCTTGTGCACCCCCGCACAAGGGCAGGGGGAGGGGCCCGTTGGATACAAGTTCCCGCGGTAGCGGGGACGCAGGAGACAATGGGAGGGGCCGGAACGCAGCGAAGCGAAGTGGAGTCCCCCCGGAGGGTATCCCTTACTACGGCTCAAACTTAGTGTAAAAATATAGCTATCCTTTTGATGCCAAAGAAATGACTATAGCCTTTGCCAAATATTATGATCGTATTTGGATTGCGTTATAACATATCAAATATTGACCTCAGGCATGGCAAGGGTAGTTCATAAGTCTTACAACTGCAACGAGGGGGAAGCCTTTTGCATCGTGTCTTTCCGAAATGGTTCCGGCTGATGCCTTGAGGGAGGAGTATGGGGTGTCGGGGGCTTGTCCACCCCCGGACAAGTGTAGGGGGAGGGGCCCGCAAGCTGCGAGTTATCGCGAAGCGATGACGAAACAGATTGTGGGAGGGGCCGGAGTGAGCGCAGCGAACGAAGTTCCCCGGCACCCCATACACCTCACTCTAAAAAAGATACCAGAGTCAAGTCCTTTGAGTCGGCAGCCCTGTGACGATTTAGCTATGATTTATCAGATAATCGGCATTGATCAGATTCATCGACTTGAAAAGCTTGTGGCAATATACAAACGGACCTACGATTATAATGCTGCCGATAACGCCCCAAAGCCAGAAGTCTTCCGCACCGAAAGAGTAGTTGCAATTTCTGGCATCCAGCTCGTCCCCGATGCGATTGCTTATGCGGTGGCACCACACCAAAGGAGCTATGTTGAAAGTAAGCCAGGAGAAGATAAATGCAATCAGGAGGAAATGCATAGTGTGCTTTCCATCGCGCGGAGAGGCTACGATGTTGATTTCTTCCGAAATGTGGGACATTACAACCAAGCCGTAGATCCCGAGTGTGATAAGGTTGAGAAGAACGTACTTCAGCAGCCCCCGTGTAGTGCTAAACATATTTTCGTGTTCGTGATTAAAGCACAAAGTTAGATAAATTCAAAATCAAAAAAAACGTTTTGGAAGAGCTTTCTTGCTGTATCAAGTTTTTCCAGTACGATTTTTCAAAATTCCCCAAAAATCCGTAATTTTACGCTCTTAATTATTACGGGATGGAGATTCAGGAGGAAAAAAACAATATAGTCATAAAAGGGGCGAGGGTGAACAATCTGAAGGATGTGAGCCTTGAGATTCCGCGCGGAAAATTTGTAGTGATAACAGGTATTTCCGGCTCGGGGAAGTCTTCTCTCGCATTCGACACCTTATATGCAGAGGGGCAGCGCCGTTTTGCGGAGAGTCTCTCTTCATACGCCCGCCAGTTTCTCGGTCGTATGAGCAAGCCTGACGTGGATTCCATCGAGGGCATAGCTCCCGCAGTCGCCATCGAGCAGAAAGTAAATGTCAAGAATCCGCGTTCCACAGTGGCGACAACTACTGAAATCTACGATTATCTGCGTTTGGTTTATGCCCGCACGGGTCATACGATTTCTCCTGTTTCCGGGCGCGAAGTGCGAAAAGACAGCGTCAGCGATGTGTTTGAATATATGAATTCGCTTGGCAGTGCGGCCTATGTGCTTGCAGACATCAATTGGAGTGCGCGGGAGGATAAGGTCGAGCTCATGTTGGGCTTGAAAGAGGATGGTTTCAGCCGCTTGTGGATGGACGGTGCTCCTATAAAGATAGATGAAGTCCTTCAAATGGACGGAAAATGGCCGGAGCAGGCCTGGCTGCTTGTGGACCGTGCCAAGGCACCTTTCGATCGCGACCGTATGATTGCTTCCGTGACTTCGGCATTTTCCCGCGGAGACGGACGGCTCACAATCGCGACCGGCTCTTCAATGAAAGAGTTTTCCACACGTTTTGAACTTGACGGAATGATTTTCCGTGAGCCTGACGAGTACCTTTTCAGTTTCAACAGCCCGCTCGGGGCGTGCCCTACCTGCGGCGGTCTGGGCAAAATCATAGGCATAAGCGAGGATCTGGTGATTCCCGACAAGACAAAGAGCATATATGACGGTGCCATTGCCTGCTGGCGCGGTGAAAAGATGGGCTGGTTCAGGGATCTAATTGTCAAGAATGCCGCGAAATATGGCATAGATGCTTTCAAGCCTTATTGCAAACTTTCTCAACGCGAAAAGGATATAATATGGCATGAGCGTCATGTCGAGGGAGATGACACGTCCATAGTGGGGCTTGACGAATTTTTTGAATGGGTGGAGACCCAGCGATATAAAATTCAATACAAGTATATGTTGAGCCGTTTCTCCGGACGCACTACCTGCCATGACTGCCATGGCTCAAGACTTCGCAAGGAGGCGCTGTGGGTTAAAGTCGGAGGACGCAGCATAGACGAGCTGCTGGATATGAATATAGAAGAGTGCATCAGCTTCTTTCAGTCCCTGCAATTGACCGAAAATGAGCATAAAATAGCTGACGGTCCCATTAAAGAGATACTTACCAGACTCGAATGTCTGAAAGAAGTAGGTCTGTCATATCTCACGCTTTCCCGCGCTTGCAATACTCTTTCCGGAGGAGAGAGCCAGCGTATAAACCTTGTTACTTCTCTGGGCAATTCCCTCGTTGGCTCCATGTATATACTTGATGAACCGAGCATAGGTCTTCACTCCCGCGACACGCAGCGCCTGATAAGGGTGTTGAGACGCTTGCGTGATCTTGGCAACACCGTAGTGGTAGTGGAGCATGACGAGGAAATAATACGCGCGGCGGATTATCTTATAGATATGGGACCGCGTGCCGGCATATACGGAGGAGAAATTGTTTTCAAGGGGGAAAATACCGATAATGTGCCGGAGGAAGAAGTGGAAAAATCCCTCACTCTCCAATATTTATATGGGCGCAGACCCCGTCTTCAACGCCAGAGGCGCGAATGGCAGTATTCTATTAAAGTGGAAGGTGCCATGGAGCACAACCTCAAGGATATAGATGTCACTTTCCCTCTTGGGACACTCACTGTCGTCACAGGTGTTAGCGGTTCGGGAAAATCATCGCTTGTGGGAGATATACTCTATCCTGCGCTTTACAGGCAACTCAATGAATCGGGGGACAAGCCCGGAGTTTTCCGCAGACTTTCGGGCAATTTCGACAGGATTTCGCGCGTAGAATACGTGGACCAGAATCCCATAGGCAAGAGTACCCGTTCCAATGCAGTGACTTACCTCAAGGTCTATGACGATATACGTAAGCTCCTTTCGCTCCAGCAGTATGCCAGAATAAACGGCTACGGAGCGAATTATTTCTCTTTCAACTCGGAGGGAGGACGTTGTCCCGAATGCCAGGGAGAGGGGATGGTGAAGATAGAGATGCAGTTTATGAGCGATGTCAAGATGCTCTGCGAGGAGTGCGGAGGCAAGAGGTTCAAGGCTGATGTGCTGGAGGTCCGTTTCAAAGGCAGGAACGCGGATGATATACTTTCCATGAGTGTAGATGAGGCAATAGAATTTTTCGCCGCCGGCGCGCCTGAAAAGAATCAGGACGAGCTCTCAAAGCAGATTGCCGCACGCCTTCAGACGCTCAAGGATGTGGGGCTCGGTTATATCAAACTCGGTCAGAGCAGCAGTACGCTCTCCGGGGGCGAGAGCCAGAGGATAAAACTTGCCTATTTTCTCTCCCTGAAAGAAACCACTGACGCGAACAAGGGGAAAATAATGTTCATATTCGATGAACCTACCACGGGACTCCATTTCTATGATGTGGAGAAGCTGCTCAAGTCCTTTGATGTGCTGCTGAAACACGGTCACAGTCTGGTCGTTGTGGAGCACAATGTGGATGTGATAAAGGCGGCAGACTGGGTGATAGACCTCGGTCCTAATGCGGGGGACAGGGGAGGGAATGTAGTTTTCTGCGGAACTCCGGAGGATTTGAAAAACTGCAAAGAATCGTTTACAGCTAAATACTTATAGTTTTATGAAAAGAATAGCAGCCCTTACAATGGTCAGAAATGACGATTTTTATCTACGCAAATGGGTGGAGTACTATGGCAGACAGCTCGGTAAGGAGAATCTCTATATCTACTTTGACGGACTTGATCAGACTATAGCCGATTTTTGTGCCGGAACCAACGCCGAGCTTGTGGAAAAAATAGGCACACGGATAGTAGATGCCGACAAGGGACGCTCGAAATTCCTCTCTGCAAAGGCTGCCGACTTGTTGGGGAGTGGCTACGAACTTGTTATCGGTGTCGATGCGGACGAATTTGTTATAGTTGATCCCAAACTCGGAAAATCTCTGGCAGAATATCTTTCCGAGCAGAAAATAGGAGTGTCCCTCTCTTGTCTCGGCCTTGATTTCGGGCAGAAATTAGGAGAAGAAGCGGATATCAGCGAAGAGCTGCCTTTCCTCAGGCAAAGGCACTATGCGCAAATCGGGACCCGTTATTCCAAGCCTTCGATAATTGCAAAGCCCTGTACCTGGGGTTCGGGTTTTCATCGCGTGAAAGGGCATAACTTCCATATCGCAAAGGACCTGTATCTTTTCCATTTCGGCTACTTCGATATGAAACGCATACAAGAGCGCATGAACGATAGTAACAGGGTGAAACAGGGTTGGGAAAGGCATATAAAAAAACGTTCCCGTACCATACGCTATGCAAGCAGCCTGCCTGCCCGCGATTTTGATAAATGGACGAGATTCGGACGCTGTTGCCAGAATATTTTCCGCCCTCCCTATGCCTGGAACAAGCCTTCTATGTTTGAACTGAGGATAGTGGTGCGTATCCCGGAACGCTTCAGAGATATTCTCTGATTCATCCTTTGTCTTGGTTGTTCGAGCCTATCTCAAAAGGGATGTCCGGGTCTGAGGTCCCGTAGTGAGCCAGGGTCAGACGGTAAACGTACTCGCATCCCGGGAATATCCCCGCTGCTTCTCCGGAATTGGAACGGAAGCCGTTTCTGTTGATGTTTATAGGGTAGAAATACTTTTTACCATTGATGTAACCCTCGATTACCAGTCTTGTAAACTGACTCCCGGCGCTCTCTTGCTCCACATCGTTGGGATAGCAGTACAAACAGATATTCTCATATACTCCGGCACTGCCTATAGGGAGCCTGAATTTATGGACAAGCATTTCCTTGTGTTTCATCTGCTCCAAATCGTGCTCGTTGAGCATACTCGGGTTCAGTATGGAAGAGGGAGCAAAACTTTTCTGACCGAGCATTTTGCAGGCTGTATTTACATTTGTCAGGTAGCATTGGGCGTTGCGAAGCATCGCTCCTCCTTCGATGCCCATTTTTATCGCAGCTATCCTTATCCTTGCGCACAGAGGCTTGAGCTTCATGTTGAAGCAGAAACCATTGCCTGCCCTTATGCTTGTCTGAGCAATCATAAGGGGGAATTTCGGGTCTTCTTCGCAAAGATTTGCCATAACTCCGGCGAGATCTTCATAGCAGTAGACTTCCTCATTGAGACGAGAGTGGGAGTTGGCTACGGCAACAATTATCTTTTCGCCAGTACGTGATGCAAATTGGACTTCATCCCCGCTAAGCCCGTCATAGACTGCGTAAGAGTCTATTTTTCTGTAAGCATCGTCATTGAAGCAGAATATTTCCAGACTTGATATGGCGGATTTCACTGCCTTTGTGGATTCAAGATAGCCGGGAATGCTGATTTTTATCTTATAGCCGTCTGAAGTGCACGCGGACTCCTGTTCTTTCTCACAGCCCGTTAATGCAAACATAAGATAAATGATTATGTAAAAATACTTTTCCATCGCTTTGTCTTTTTGCAAAGTTTGGAAGGCTGTTCGGATTAAACAAGCAAGTTCCTAAAATCAGCATGAGAAATACTGATTTTAGGAACTTTTTTATATTTTAGGAAGAAAAACCGGAAGATTCCGGAACTTTACAATTCTATGTTGTTCCAGCGTTTGTGACTCCAGAGATAGTTGTACGGCTGCTCGCGAAGCTGGGAGTCGAGCAGTTCGTAGTATTTGTCCATTATTTCCTGTACGCTTAGTTTTGAAGCGTCATCGCATATTGTTATATAGCGTATTCCGTAGTGTCCTATGGATTTTTCGTACATTTTGCAGAAAGTTACCGCCATGCCGAATTTGTGGGCTATTGCCGCTCCTGCGGACATGGTACGTGTCTTTTGCCCCATGAAACTGACCTTCAATTCGTCGGAGCCTTTATAGTAAGGTCTCTGGTCTGTGTTGAGGTTATAGAATTTCTTTTCCGAGCGGTGGCTGAATATGTATTTGACCACATTCTTCGACTCTACATAGCCTTCTTTGTAGCTTTTATCCTGTAGGGGAGCAAGCCGGTTTCCTTTCATAATCCTCTCCCACATCTCGCTCTCCATCTTCTTGTAGACATATACGAAATTTTCCCTGCTGCATTTTGTACCTTCATACCAGAAGCTCTCCATGCCTCCCGCCATCTCCCAATTGCCGCAGTGGCTGCATAGAATGATTACGCTCGGCGCTATTTCATACAGCCTGTCCAATTCTTCCTGATTGTCTATTTTGATTATGCAGGAGTCCCGCAATCTCTTGGGATTTGTGCACCCTCCGAACCAGATTGTCTCGACTATAACATTTGCCAGATGGCGGTAAAAGTCCTTCACTATGGGTTTTATCTCCCAATAAGGACGCTCGGGGAAGGCTCTTGTTATATTTATCAGAACTTCGTCGTATCTGTATCTTATTATATTCCGGGCGAAGTATGCAATTATCCGGGCAAAAAAATAATGCACTTTGAGAGGCTGCTTGGAAAACAGCCACATAAGCCCCCTTATCATTAGCTCTATCATTTCCCCGAATATTTTTCTTTTATAAGGCGTATTATTTCCTTGTCCGCCCTTTCATCGAATTTGCGCGCAAACATCATCGGGGAGTTCACGAGCATGTCGAAATCCGAGCTCTGAAAAGTCCAGGGATGACGTATGCTGCTTCCCCGGGACCAGTCTATCAGGCGCATATTTGAATTGGCTTCTTCCTGCCTGTGTATTTCTTTGCTGTAGAGCTTCTCGCGGAAAGGAGTGTTCCATACTAAGGTAGGGAGAAATATTTCATCGCAAGTATTGGTGCGGCGAAATACTTTCTCAAGCCAGTCTCGCTTTGAAATCACGAATCTTGCCAGCTCATCGGTAATGCTGAACCACTGCGAGGCGAATCTGAAATCCACATCCTTGTTTATACTATAGCCTAAAGCCATTTGCAGACCTTTGAAAAGATTGTTGCACATGTTGCTGAGGAAAAATCCCGCTCCCTCGGGGAAGAGAGTTATGTAGTGGAAACGCGAAGGGGTGGTTTTTTTCATCTGCCAGAATTCAATGAATTCCTTGCCCTGATGCTCGTCAAAAAACTTGTGGATGGTATCCTGCGTCTGTATAGGAAGACACATCCCGGACAGCAGATGGTAGTAATCGTAGCTCCCCCTACTGCTTGCAGCTTCCAAAAGCGCAAGTTCCACCCGCATAATGCTCACGCCCCCCCAATGCACCCTGATGCGGGGCTTGATAAATTCCACTCTCGAGTTTGTGCACACCCCTTTGAACTCCTCCTCTTTGAAAGCGCCGGCACGTGCATCCACATGTACGAAAATATCGTTCCTTTCATCATCAAGCATCCCGAGCAAGGTACGTAACTGCCCGAAATTTGAATGTGCTATTATAAGATATGCGTGTTTTCCCATTTTAATATTGTTTTAGAATTGCAAGTTTTTCCGGCCTCTCTTCATAGGAAGTCTCACCCTTTCTCGGATATACGAAAGTCGGATCAGGTATTCGCCAGTTCGGTCCGTAATAGCCTTCTATAAATCCAAGCGCATCCTTTGTCACCATGAAGGAGCTGTCTTCAAAGGGGATACTCTCAAGCTCCTTTCTCATGGGCAGGAAAATGCGGAAAACATGCAGTCCGCCTTTCTCCTTTATGGATTCGTCCCAATTGTTGCAGCCCGGCTGGTCGCGGAACTCGGTCCCGTAATAACTGCCGTCACCCATGGGGTACATGAAGAAAAAGTCCACATCAATGCCCTTGTAACAATAAGTGTACTCGTGCCCGAAATCTCCGTTATCTACAAGAATTTCTCTTTTCAGCACAAATCCACGGGATTCCAAAGTTTTGAAAACCTCACTGTAATCCTCGTCAGCCCATACGGCAATATCCACGTCACAATCGTGAGGAATGAATCCTTTCTCACGAATTGCTCCGAGAAGGGTGCCGAAAGTGAGAGTGTAGGGCTTTTCGTGAGTGCGCATCGCGAGGTCGATTTCTTTCAGAAGTTCGATACCCCGGCGGCGCATAAGTGACCTGCGTCTCGGTTCGAGATATATCTTGTGCCAAAAATCTTTTAATGTCATAATGATAACAATAATACTTTCTTACAAATATACGTTTTTTTATTAACTTTGCTTAAGTTTAACGGTATTCTAATGATGAAATCATACGTATTTCCGGGTGATATAGACCCTGTTATTGCACAAATAGGGGCGGAGCCTTTTCTGTATATGCGTACCGACGAATTTTCAGAGATAAACAAGGAGTCGGAAAAACTTTTGCTGGAGTTCATTCATTGCAAAGGCGGTCGCACCATTATATACACAGGCTCGGGAACAGGGGCGATGAGTGCGGTAGTGGAGAATTATGTAAGTACCAAAAAGAAAGCGTTTGTGATAGACGGGGGCTCTTTCGGACAGCGCTGGTTCCGGCTTTGCGAATACTATGGCATCGATGCCTTTGATTTCAAACTACCTTTCGCAAAAGACATAGATTATAACGAACTTGAAAAGGAGCTGAACTCCCAGAGCCCCGATGTGCTTCTCTGCCAGCAGCACGAGACTTCTACGGGGCAGCTCTTCGATCTTCGGAAAATATCGGACATCTGCCACGCTCACGGCGTTTCGCTTGTAGTTGATGTTGTCAGTTCTTTTCTTGCCGAGCATCTGGATATGGATGAATATGGCATAGATATATGCGTCACCAGCACTCAGAAAGGACTGAATCTGCCGCCGGGACTTTCAATAGTCTTTTTGAGTTCCTCACTTGTTGATTATAAATTTGCCCGGAAAGGCTATTATTGGGACTTTGAAAGCAATTTGGACAATCTCAGGCGCGGTCAGACTCCTTTCAGCCCTGCAACGCAGATTTTTCTCCAGCTCAATGCGCGCCTGCGTCAGATTAAAGAGCAGGGAGGCGAGACTTACAACCGGGAATTGATAAAGCACCGCTGCGGGATTTTCCGTGCAGAATGCAGAAAGTACGGCTGGGATATTCCCGCCGAAGTGCCTTCTGTCGCGATCACAGGCTTTCAGACAAAGGAGAAGACAAATCGCGGCATTTTCCGCGGTCTGATAGATAAGTATAATACCTATATCATGCCGGGCTCTGTCCCGGGCTTATACAGAGTGTCACACATGGGTCTGCAGAGCGATGAGGAGCTGCGTCTTCTCGCCGGGCGTATATGCGAATTTGAACTTCTATAAGGCTTATGAAAAAAGTTATAACTTACGGAACTTTTGATCTTTTCCACCAGGGGCACTACAATCTGCTCAAAAGGGCTAAAGAACTCGGGGATTATCTTATAGTAGGTGTTACGACTGATAATTTCGACCTTGAAAGGGGAAAAATAAACACTTGCGACAATGTCATGGATCGCATAGAGGCGGTGCGGGCCACGGGACTTGCAGACCGTATAGTCATTGAAGAATATCGGGGACAAAAGATAGACGACATACAGAAATATGCCGTGGATATTTTTGCTATAGGCTCGGACTGGGAGGGATATTTTGACTATCTGAAGGAGTTTTGCGAAGTAGTTTATCTGCCGCGCACCGAGGGGATTTCAAGCACTCTCCTGCGTAATGAGCGCCGCACGGTGCGTTGGGGTATAATAGGCACCGGAAGCATAGCCTCCCGTTTTGTTCCGGAAAGCAAGTTCGTGTCCGGCAATGTATTAAGTACAGTCTATAATCCCGACATCAAGCAGGCTGAACTTTTCCGTAAAAATTACGGCATAGAATTTTGCGCGGGAAGTCTTGAAGAACTTTTTGCCGGCTGCGATTCGGTATATATAGCCTCTCCGCATTATACACATTACGAATATGCCAAAAAGGCTCTTCTTGCAGGCAAAAATGTGCTCTGCGAGTCTCCTTTTGTATTCCGTGAGTCGGAGGCGGAAGAGTTGTACGAGCTTGCCGAGCAGAAGAAACTTGTGCTTATGGTGGCTCTCAAGACTGCTTTCTGTCCCGCATTCACCCACCTTGTCTTGCTTCTCAAATCGGGAGCGATAGGGGAGATAGTCGAAGTGAATGCTTCTGTTACGACCCTCACGGACGAAAATTCCGAAAAGCTGAATATAGCCTATATGGGAGGCTCCATGAGCGAAAACGCATGTTTCCCAATGTTGCCTGTTTTCAAACTTCTTGGCACCGGTTTCAAGGACATAAAATTCTACTCCAAAATGAAGAACGGGGTGGACATATTTACGAAGGCGGTTTTTCTTTATGAGCATGCGCTTGCGTCCTTTCAGGTGGGATTAGGCGTGAAATCCGAGGGAAATATGGTCATAAGCGGCACCAAGGGCTATGTTTATGTGCCTGCCCCATGGTGGAAAACCGATTATTTTGAACTGCGTTACGAGGACCAGAATCTGAACAAAAAGTTCTTTTACCCTTATATGGGGGAGGGCTTGCGCTACGAGATAAAGGATTTTGTTTCTGCGGTGCTTTCCAAAGAATATTTCTACGGAAAGGTCTCTAAAAAGGAAAATCTTGCTATGGCAAAGGTGCAGGAGCTCTACATAAAAGGTGCAGGAGTATTCAAACTTTAAATTAATCTTAAAATGAAAGAACTTAGCTTGAGGGAATTACAATTGGCATGTCTTGATATTGCAAAAGAAATAGATAAGGTATGCAGAGAGAACGGTATCAACTACAGTCTTGCATACGGCTCTCTGATAGGGGCCGTGCGTCACGGGGCTTTCGTGCCCTGGGACGATGACATCGATATAGTAATGCCCCGTCCCGATTACGAGAAATTCAAAAAAGTATTCAAGTCCGATAAATACCTTTTCCTCGATTCTTCCCTGAGCGAGGACTGCTACATAGCTTTCGGGCGTGTGTGCGATATTATATCCACGGAAGACAAATCCTTGTGCCCATGGCATGGCAAAAGCATAAAAACGGGGGTTTTCGTGGATGTATTTCCGCTTGATGCGGCTCCTGAAAAAGAAGAGGATTTTACAGCCCAGTACGAAGAGCTTAACCGTATGTACAATTATATGGTGAGAGTTCGCCAGAGCAAGGCAGATGCCTGCGACGCATTCAATTTACACTCGTATTTGCGTATACTCAGACATAAACTGCGAGACCTTAAAATAAATGCCGATGCGCCCTCTCTGATGAGAAAGTTCATGCAGCTTATGACAACCGACGATTACGGGACAGACCCTTATCTTGCTCAAAAGGGCTGTGCAAACGACCCTCGTTTCCGTTTCAGACTGTCAGATCTGAAAGATACCATGCCCATGAAATTCGAGGACACGGAACTCATGGTGCCCGTCAATTATAAGAGCGTACTCACCAGACTTTTCGGTGATTATATGCAACTGCCTCCCGAAAAGGAGAGAAAACCGGCGCAACACCGCTCTTTCAGGTATTATTGGAAATAAAAAGGGATTCCGGCGAATAAGTTTACTGTTTGTCCGGAACAAGTTTTTCCAGGGTTTTTCTGAATCTTGAATGTTTTGTATTAAGGGCGAAGATTGTTTTGTATTTATGTTTAATATAGTTCCAATTATGTCCCTTGTCGATTAGTCCCTGAATGGTGAACTTGTGCTCGTTGCAAAAAGCTATCACGAGATCTTTGGCATGTACCCAGTCTTCGTGCCTCTTCCGGGCTATTGCGGAGTCCTTGCTGTTGAGTATGGAATCGGGGGTCTGCGAGTAAAGGTAGACCGTATCCGGAGCACTTACTATCTTATTCGCAAAATATACTGCCCTCACGGAAAACAACAAGTCTTCTATAAGCCTTCCTTCCTCAAAAGAAAGCCGGTGTTTTTCAAGAAAATCCTTTGAGAAAAGGTATCGCCATACGTACCCCCACTGACCTACTAAAGTAATCTGAAGTTTCTCTTTCAGTGTTACATATTCCTTCTGTTCGAAGAATAGCTGGCTTTGGTATGTTTTTGCATAGTTGTACATGCCCGAGAGGACCATATCGGCTCCGCTTTTTTCTGCGGAATCGAGCATATTCTCATAAAAGCCGTCGTTTATATTGTCGTCCACATCCATGAAATGGATATACTTTGCACCGGCTGCTGCCATGCCCGCATTTCTTGCTGCCGACAAACCCCGGTTTTTCTCGAACTTTATAATCTTGAACGGGAACTTTCGGGCTATTGCTTCGGACTCATCGGTGCAACCGTCAAGGACTACAAGAATTTCCAGTTGATCCGCTATAGTCTGGCGCAACATCATATCGAGACAATTACCGATGAATTTTGCACCGTTATAGCATGGCACTATTACCGAAATACTTTTTGCTGGCATTGTGAATCAATTTTTATTTTACGACTAAGGTATTGTCAATCATCCTTTGGATGTATTGCTGGATGAGCGCCTTGGCTTCGTTCAGCATTTTGTTTTCAATCTCCGGCACTTGTCCTTTGAGATTGTTTTCCTGCAGACGGTCTGTCTTGAAATTGAAGAGAGCAATTTCGTTTTCGCCGTCGAACTGCATGCAATAATCCCCGTAGAAGAATTGATAGCAGTCGTTCAGGTAGTTGATTGCGAACTGATCGTCTTCAGGCGTGTTCAGCAGGTCGCAACCGAAAGCTATATATGCTTTGTCATAGCCGAGAAAATTCAGCACGGTCGGCATCATATCTGCCTGTTGTGCTATTCCGTCCCTGATTCCTCTCGGCATCTCCCCGGAAGGGTCGAAAATCAGTATTGGTATCTCGAATATCCCGTAATTGGTCTTGTAATCCTTTTGTTTTGTAATGGAAGTGTGGTCGCCTGTCAGTACAAAAATCGTGTTATTGTACCAGTCCGACTTGGAAGCCTCCTCGAAGAAACGTCGCAGGGCATAATCCGAATAGCCCACACAGCGGTGTATTGGCACGTTTCCTTTGGCGAAACGTCTGGCGTATTTTTTAGGAATCTTGAAAGGGTGATGGGAAGTGGCCGTGAATATGGTGCTTACGAAAGGTTGCCTGAAGCCATCCATCTCCTTTTTGAAGTATTGCAGGAAAGGCTCGTCCCAAATTGCCCAGGTGCCGTCGAATTGGGATTTGTCGTTGAAGGTCTCCATGTTGTACTGCTTCTCGTAGCCGGTGATATGGGAGAAAGCCTCGAAACCCATGGAGCCTGCGGGAGCTCCGTGGAAGAACGCAGCTTCATATCCCTTGTTCTTTACAAGTTCACCGGCGATGCCGCTCACTTCATTTGTGGAATAAGGGGTGAGGAAGAAAGGTTCTATCAGAGACGGTATGCTTGAAAGGGTGGAAGGCATAGCCTCTATGCTTTTTCTTCCGTTGGCAAAGGACCAGCGGTAAGTCAGGCTCTGCTGCATCAGACTATCCAGGAAAGGCATATATCCTTCCGTATTGTCCGAGCCCTGTTCCTTTTTGAGCAGAGAGCTGTATGAGGCGGAAAAACTCTCGAGAATGAGCACGCAGACATTTTTCGCCTTGAATATGGAACTGTCACGCGCCGTCTGCACCGAATTGAAATACCCCAGCATTTCTTCCTCGCTGCTGAAATAATTCTTTTTCTCAAAATGCGCTTTTCCGTAGGTGCGTATTATGCAGAAAGGAGTGTTTAGCACTATGGATGCCTCGATGGGGCTGTCCACATACTGATTGGCGTTACTCAGGCTTATAGGGCGTGTCGCGTGAGTAAAGCCACCTCTCATGCCGGCGACAGCCATGCCGAGAGAAAAGAGGAAAATAGCGCTGTGGGTCAGATAATACGGAAGCACGCGCCGTCCTCTGTAGACAGGCCCTCTGTAAAGTCTGTAGAGCACGAATAATACCAGTGCTCCAAGAAGGTACAGATACCAGAACGAAATTATTCCTTTAACGGCTATTATGAAATTGTTGTCGTTGCCGCTGAATTCGTTGAAGAAAGTCGAAGTCATGCGGCGTCCGTCGAATGCGAAATATACTATGTCGAAGATATTTAAGCCCAAACCCACGAATGCACACATCACATAGCTTAATCTCGTGATGATTTTATAGATTTTACTCGTCCTCAAAGTGACAGGCGCAAGGGCAATCACTATGTATGGCAGCATGGTGTACATTATTGCCGAGCAGTCGAATCTCAGACCTGCCAGACAATATTTCAACGACTTTATGATGTTGAGACCGGGGAAAGCATCAACATTGGCGAGAATGAAAATTATTCTTGATATAGTGTATAAAACAAATACTATCAAAAGATTGCGCGCAACTTTCGACAGCGGCTCAAATAATTTGTTCATATCTTATATGCGGACTTTTGGGGAACGATGGTCCTTATTGCGCCCGGTACGATTTTTATTTCAATTTCTTTGCCAAGCCTGACAGCCTCTCCGTCATAATGGGCTTCTCCCTCGTCTTGTCGCTTTATTGTTATACTGCGGCATTTGAAGCATTTGGCACGCGGATTCTTGTCTATGTGCCCGTCAAGCAGTTGCGCACCTATCAGGGGCGCTTCGGTAATAGTGAAAGGCTCGAGAACCGTTACGTCCAGCAGCCCGTCCCGGATTGAAGCATAAGGGGTTATGAGTGTTTCGTTGCCCCACTGGTTGGCATTGCCTACCGTGACCAGCAGAGCGTTTATCCTTATGGTGCAATTGTCCATTTCGAGGATATATTCCTGCGCTTTGAACTTGAACCAGGTCTTTATGCTTTCTTCAATATATGTTTTGAACCCTCTTTTACCCGCCTGGGCGAATTTCCAGCTTACAGCAGCATCGAAGCCTACTCCGCAGGTGCAGAAGAAAGGCTCGCCGTTGATTGTGGCATAGTCTATGGGGGTTACGAAGAATTCGTTGAGATTAAATATGGCTTTTTTGATATTTCTGCTGATATGGAGATGCAAAGCCAGTCCGTCTCCGCTCCCGCAAGGGATGATGCCGAGAATTTTGTCTGTTCCGATAATGCCTTTTGCGACTTCGTCCACAGTGCCGTCGCCTCCTATGGCGACTACTATCCCGGCATCGGTCTCTTTTGCGAGTACGGTCGCATCCCCCTTGGCTTTGGTATATTCCACGCTCCACTCAAAGAGGGAAGAGTCCAGATAGCGCTCTATCTGAGACACTATCCAGACTTTATTCTTTCCCCCCGCTACGGGGTTTGCGATGAACAGGACTTTATGCACCGAAGTTATCGTAGAGAATGTTGCCCTCGTCAACTCCGAGGCTGTCGAGCAGATTTACCACCGAAGCGACCATCATAGGAGGGCCGCACATGAAGTACTTGATGTCCTCCGGAGCCTCGTGGTCCTTCAGATAGGTTTCGTTCATCACATTATGCACGAAACCTGCCACGTAAGGTACTCCTGCCGCATCTGCTGCAGGGTCGGGACGGTCAAGGGCAAGATGAAAGCGGAAATTAGGGAACTCTTTGCTGATTTCAGCATAGTCCTCAAGGTAAAAGGCTTCCTTGAGCGAGCGGGCACCGTAGAAGAAGTTCACCTTACGCTTTGTCTTGAGGGTTTTGAAAAGGTGCATGATGTGGCTGCGCAGAGGAGCCATACCGGCGCCGCCGCCCACGAAGATGTATTCCATATCCTCGGGATCGTTCTGAGGCAGGAGGAAATCTCCGAAAGGACCGCTTATTGTCACCTTGTCTCCCGGCTTTCGCGTATATACGTATGAAGACGCTATACCCGGGTTTACAGGGAGAAGTTTAGGACCCTGCTCCCTTGGGACGCTACGGTCGAAAGGAGGAGTTGCAATACGTATGTTGAACTTGACTATATTCCCTTCCGCCGGGTAAGAAGCCATGGAGTAGGCACGCATTGTAGGGGTAGGATTGACGCACTTAAGATCGAAGAACTTGAATGTATCCCAATCCTGTCTGTACTCGGGCTCCACTTCTATATCCTTGAAGTCGAAAGTCCCTGCAGGTACATCGATCTGCATGTATTCTCCGCTCTTGAAATCTATATGCTCGCCCTCAGGGATGCGTACTGTGAACTCTTTGATGAAAGTCGCCACATTCTTGTTGGAAACGACCTCGCATTCGAGTTTTTTGACAGAAAGCACCGAGTCTTCCACCTTGATGCTGAGCTTATCCTTGACCTTTACCTGACACCCGAGTCTCCAATTGTCCTTAATCTGCTTTCTGTTGAAGAAGCCGACTTCCGTAGGGAGTATGGTGCCTCCGCCCTCAAGTACCTGTACTTTGCACTGTCCGCAGTTGGCCTTGCCTCCGCAGGCAGACGGGAGGAAAATGTTCTTTTCGGCAAGGGCCGACATAAGAGAAGCTCCCGGAGTCACTTCGAGGATTTTCTTGCCGTCGTTGATGTCTATTTTCACCGTGCCGGCAGGGGTAAGTTTTATTTTGATGAATAGGAGTATTGCCACCAATATAAGGATGACAATCACCATAATGGCGCATGCCGAGATAATTGTTGAATTCATAATTCTTTCCTCCTTATACTGTAAGACCCATAAATGCCATGAATGCTATGCCCATCAGACCCACGGTTATGAATGTTATTCCTATACCCTTGAGCCCGGCAGGCACATTGCTGTATTGTATTTTCTCGCGTATGGCTGCAAGGGCCACGATTGCAAGGAACCAGCCTATACCGCTTCCGAGAGCATATACAGTGGCTTCGCCTATGTTCAGAAACTCTTTCTGCTGCATGAAGAGGGCTCCTCCGAGTATGGCGCAGTTCACAGCGATGAGAGGCAGATAAATACCGAGTGAGGAGTACAGTTCGGGAAGAAATTTCTCCACGACCATCTCCACAACCTGTGTAATTGCCGCAATCACCGCAATGAAGAGAATATAACTTAGGAAACTGAGATCGACGTCCGCAAAACCCTCTCCGAGCCATGAAAGCGCGCCGGGTTTGAGTATATAGGTGTCGAGCAAATAGTTGAGAGGAAGGGTGACGAGGAGCACGAAGATTACAGCGACGCCAAGGCCCGTTGCAGTCTTCACATTCTTTGATACTGCCAGGTATGAACACATACCGAGGAAGTATGCAAAAATCATATTGTCAACGAAGATTGACTTTACGAATAAGCTTAAATATTCCATAATCGATAAGTGTTATTATTTTTCCTGAAGATCTTTTTGAATGGATCTCTGAACCCAGATTATACATCCTATTATGATAAGCGCCATAGGAGGCAGGATTACAAGACCGTTGTTGGTGTAGCCGAGAGTCTTGAGTACAGGGAAACCGAGAAGGGTTCCGCTGCCGAAAAGTTCACGGAAGAAGGCCACGATGACGAGAATCAATGCGTAGCCGGCACCATTTGCAATACCGTCGAGAAGAGACGGCAGGGCTTTGTTGCCCAAGGCAAAAGCCTCTATGCGTCCCATCACGATACAGTTTGTAATGATGAGTCCTATATAGACCGACAACTGCTTTCCTACCGAGTAGGCAAATGCCTTGAGGAGCTGATCCACTGTTATAACCATCAATGCCACTATAACGAGCTGTATGATGATGCGCACGCGGTTTGGAATGGTCTTTCTGAGCAATGAAGCCACAAAGCTTGAAAGCCCCGTGACTATTATCACGGACAGACCCATTACCAGCGCGCCTTTGAGCTCGACGGTAACGGCAAGCGAAGAGCATATACCCAGAACGAGGACGGTTATAGGGTTACCCCTGAATATGGGGTTGAGTATTGTTTCTTTAATGTTGCTCATGGTTTATTTCTCCCCTTTTGATTTGTTAAGGTATGCCTTGTATGCCCCCAGCCATACGTTTATGGCGGCATTGACTCCGTTAGAGGTCATGGTTGCACCTGATATTGCATCAACGGCATTTTCTTTTGCATTTGGAGAACCGCCTTTCACGATTGCGAAAGGAGCGGCATCGTCCCAGTCTATTTTCTTGTCTATGAACTGGGCACGGAATGCAGGGTCATCCTTGATTTTACCGCCAAGCCCCGGAGTTTCCGAAGCATGGTCGAAGAATGTGCCTACAATGGTCTTGAGATTGTCCTCAAACGCTATATATCCCCATATCGGACCCCAAAGACCGGCTCCGTAGATAGGAATCACCTGTACTCCGTTCTTGAAGACATATACCGGAAGTTCCGGCTCTTCGGCATTCTTGATCTTGTGGTTCTGCAGCTTGAGGGCGGAAGTCGTGAAAATTTCCGCATTCTCTATATCCAGATCCCTGACTTTCTTTCCGTCCGCATTGACAAGGAAAGCCTCTTGAGCATTTTTCTTGTAGAAATTGACGATTTCCGCATTAGCTTCGCCTACGTGAGTGAACTGGGCGGCAGAAAGAATCTGGCTTATTGTCCCGGCTTTCTCGTTCTCGTCCTGCTTGGGCTTGAGTGTCTGTGAAACAAATGCGAGGATTGCCGCCACAAGCACACAGATAATAGTAGTATATATTACTGTGTATGTATTGTTGTTCGTATTCATAGCTATGCAATCTTTTTAGCTTTTTTTGACAAATGTGCATTGACTACATAATAGTCGATGAGCGGAGCAAAGACGTTGCCGAGGAGTATTGCGAGCATCATGCCCTCTGCATATCCCGGATTCCAAAGGCGTACAATCACGCAGAGCGCACCTATCAGAAAGCCGTAAATCCATTTTCCGCACTCAGTCTGCGCCGAAGTCACAGGGTCCGTTGCCATGAATACTGCTCCGAAAGCGAAGCCACCCATCACCAAATGATAGTATGCAGGGAGTTCGGTCGCTCCGCCCACATTGCCGAGCCAGCCCACGAGGAGCGCTCCCGCAACTGCGCTGAGCATGATCTTCCAGCTTGCCACATTGGTCAAGACAAGAATGAAAGCTCCTATAAGTATCGCTATTACGGAGGTCTCTCCGACAGAGCCCGGTATGGTGCCTATGAACATGTCCCAGAAACTTGTCCCGTACTGCACAGAGGCATCAAGACCTCCGTTTGCCGCAAGGTCGAGAGGGGTTGCTCCCGTGGCTCCATCAATCAGGCTTTCTCCCTTGCCCAATGCAATCCAGCTTGAAGAGCCGGACATATTGGTCGGATAAGAGAAGAAAAGGAAAGCGCGCGCCGCGAGAGCCGGGTTGAGGAAATTCATGCCCGTACCTCCGTAGACTTCCTTTACGAAAATCACTGAAAATGCCACCGCGAGAGCGAGCATCCAGAGAGGAATGTCAACGGGAACTATGAGAGGAATGAGGAAACCTGTTACAAGGTAGCCTTCGTTCACTTCCTCGTTTCTTATCTGGGACGATGCGAACTCTATTCCGAGACCCACGAGGTAGGAAACCACAAAAAGCGGAAGCACCTTCAGGAAACCGAAGAGGAAGTCACTCCAGAAGGCAGGCTGCACGCCCGTTGCCAGAGAGTGCTGGTAGCCCACGTTCCACATGCCGAAAAGGGCTGCGGGAACAAGGGCGAATACTACTATAATCATTATACGCTTGAGGTCGACCGCGTCTCTGACATGCGCCCCCTTCAGGGTCACGGTGCCGGGGACATGCAGGAATGTCTCAAAAGCGTCTATTGTGGAGTGCAGCCAATAGAGCTTTCCTCCTTTTTCAAAAATACTGTTCATACTCTTAAGCCATTTCTTTAATCATCAGATCTATACCTTTTGCGATAATATCCTGTATATAATTCTTTGAAGGGTCTATGTACTCGCAGAGGGCAAGATCCTCGGGAAGAACTTCATAGATGCCGTGCTGTTCCATTTTCTCTATGTCTCCGGCAAGGCATGCCTTGACGAGGAAGAGGGGATAGATGTCCATAGGGAGCACCTTTGAATAATAGCCGTCGGACATCACAAACGCACGCGGACCTCCGTGGAGATTGGTGTCGAGCTCGTATTTTTTCTTTCCCATGAACGGCTTGAAAAGCCAGTGGAAGTAAGAGTGGTCCGAACTGAACTGATTGAAACGGAATGGACGCGCCCAGCCGAAAAGTTCCTTTTCAGTGCCCTCGCTCATTAAGGTCACCTGTTCGTCCTGCAGACGAATATAGCCGTTTTCTCCCACATTCGCTCCCGAGAGCATGTCACCGCTGATGAAGCGTATATTGTCCGAATTGCCGTAAAATGACTTGAGGCAGCTTATAGGCATGCCGGAAACGGTTTCCACGTACGAAGGATGAAGGTTTGCAGGACCTGTCACCGCAACTTTTCTGCGCAGGTCCACCCTGCCTTTGAGGAAGAGGCGTCCTATTGCGCTCGCGATGACGAGATTGGCTGTCCATACTGTCTCGTCCTTTTTGATAGGGGAGATATTGGCAATCTGCACACCTACGTTTCCTGCGGGATGCTTCCCTTTGAAAACATGTATTTCAGCCCCTTTGAGTCTGCAGAGGAAACTCTCCTCGCTGTCCACACTGACATGCACGGGAGCCAGGCTGCCCAGCAGATACACTGCCGTCTGTATGGCGGCGAAGTCCCCCTCGTGCGCGAATTTTGCGCAAGGAGCGAGAGGTGCCGTGTTGAAGCCTGAAATGAAAATACCCTTGGGCTGCTTCGCAGGATCGGCGACTACGCCGTAAGGTCTTTGGATAAGACCTGCCCACAGACCGCTGGCAAGAAGTGTTTTGCGGATTTGGCCGGCGTCAAAGTTTTCGTAACCTTTGACATCGAACTCCGCATACTTCTGCTCTGTGTCTGCATCTATGAGCACTGCAAGCAACTTTCTTTTTTCACCTCTGACAATTTCCGCAACTGTTCCGCTTAACGGAGAAGTCACCAGAATGTCGGGGTTTGATTTGTCGGCGAAGACAGGCGAACCGGCTTGCACCACGTCACCCTCTTTTACAAGAAGTCTCGGCATGAGACCTTTGTAGTCTGCGGGCATAATGGCTGCACGTTCCGGCGCAATGCTTTTGCTGACGCGCGTCTCGGCTGCTCCTGCGACAGGAATATCGAGACCTTTTTTCAAAACGATGTTGTTTGACATTATAAGTAGTAAATTATCTTGTGTTTTTCGGACTAATGTCTGATAATCGGGCGCGAAGTTACGAAAAATTATGTAATTTCGCACTATGAATGATTTAAGTGCTATTTTGAATGGATTGAACGGCGAGCAGGAAGCCGCTGTCAAATGTGTTGAAGGACCTGTACTTATCGTTGCCGGAGCCGGTTCTGGGAAAACCAGGGTTTTGACGAGCCGTATCGCCTACATGCTTGCCAAGGGTACGGAGCCGTCGGGGGTAATGGCGCTGACCTTTACTAAAAAGGCTGCAAGTGAAATGAAGGAGAGGATAGCGAAGATGGTGGGGGAGCGCAGTGCGCGCAGGCTTGTCATGGGCACCTTTCACTCCGTGTTCATAAGATTTTTGAGGGAATACTCCGATTACATGGGCTATCCCAAATCTTTTACTATCTATGATACCTCCGATTCCGTCAGCGCGATAAAAACCTGCCTGAAGGAGTTGAAACTTGACGATAAGATATACAAGCCGAAGGATGTGCTCTCCCGCATCTCCCAGGCGAAGAACAATCTCTTCACGGCAGCCTCCTACCGCTCCAACCAGAACGCAATAAATCAGGACGCCGCTGCGCGCAAGCCTCGCATCTGCGATATTTATTCGCTCTATGAAAAGAAGTGCAGGGATGCGGGAGTGATGGATTTCGATGACATACTCCTCAATATGAACATACTGCTGCGCGATAACGGGGAGGCTGCCGAAAATATTTCCTCGCGCTTTACGCATTTGCTTGTGGACGAGTACCAGGACACCAATTTCGCCCAATACGTGATACTCAAGCGCCTTGCCCGTACTCACCATAATATATGTGTGGTGGGAGATGACTCCCAATCCATTTATGCATTTCGCGGGGCGAATATAAAGAATATACTTAATTTCCGCACAGACTATTCTGAAAGTAAGATTTTCCGTCTCGAACGCAATTACCGCTCTACCCGGAATATAGTCGATGCGGCAAATTCCCTCATAGAGAAAAATTCGGGGCGTATTCCCAAGAAGTGCTATTCCGCAGGCGAGGAAGGGGACAAGATCCGACTCCTGCGCCCTTACACCGAGGCGGAAGAGGCAAGCATCATAGCCTCCGACATAGTCGCGCGCATGCAGAAAGACAAGGCGCCTTACAGGGATTTTGCCATACTTTACCGCACAAACGCCCAGTCTCGCATAATCGAGGAGATACTGCGCAAGCGCAACCTTCCTTATATTATATATTCGGGAAACTCCTTTTTCGAGAGGGCGGAAGTGAAGGATATGATGGCATATTTCAAGCTTGCGGTGAATCCTAACGATGACGAAGCTTTCAAGCGTATAGTGAACAAGCCGGCACGAGGTATAGGGGACACTTCCTTCGCTACGCTTGCCGACGCCGCTTCTGCACACGGCTGCTCCCTTTTCAAGGCCTTGTATATGCCGGACTTGGAAGTATACGGTCTGAAAGCGGCGGCGATTGCCAAACTTCATTCCTTCGGGGATATGGTGAATAAATGGGCAATGGAAGCAGCTTCGGAGGATGCTTTTCTGCTCGCACGGAAAATTGCGGACGATTCGACCCTTCTCTCGTCGTTTAGACTTGACAATTCCGTGGAATCGCTGGCACGGGCGGGGAATGTGGAGGAATTGATAAATTCCATCGCCTCTTTTGTGGACGAGCGCACCAATGAATATATGGAGGAAATGGAATTTTCTGAGACGGGGCAGTCCTCTGCGGACGGAATCGAGCCTCCCGTGGTGACTTTGGGCGAATTTCTGGAGAACATATCCCTTCTAAGCAATGTCGATGTGGAGGAGGATGAGGACAGCAGCAATAAAATCGCGATGATGACTGTGCATTCTGCAAAGGGTCTGGAATATAAGTACGTTTACATAGCGGGAATGGAGGAAAATCTTTTCCCCTCCGGAGGAATGCTTGCGAGCCCCTCCGATATTGAGGAAGAAAGACGCCTTTTTTATGTGGCTCTCACCCGTGCCCAAAAGGCCGTTTCGGTATCTTTTGCAAAGACGCGTATGCGCAACGGAAGTCACGAATCGAATTCTCCGAGCCGCTTTTTGAGAGAGATAGATCCGGCATATTTCGACTCTCCTCTTACCGAAGACGACCTGCACAATCAGGGAGCAGGAGGCTTTGCGGGTGCAAGCGGAGGACGCTTTTCGGCTTTCGGAAACCTCAAAAAATTCGGCGTGGGGGGGCAGACTGCCCGGCCGGGGGGCGTGTCAAAACCTTTTTCCCGGCAGGAAACAATGCAGAAACCTGTCCCTAAGACTTTTATACCTCCAAAAGCGGAAAATCCCGATTTCGTTCCCTCTCCCATTGCGGATTTCCGCGAGGGGCAGAGAGTAGAGCATGTGCGTTTCGGTCGTGGAAGCATTCTCTCGCTTGATGGTCAGGAACCTGAGACAAGGGCTCTGGTAAGATTCGAGGAATATGGAGAGAAAACCATAATACTGCACTATGGAAAAATGAGAATTTTATGATAATTTTCTTCATTTTTCTTGGATGTTCGATAAAAAAATCATATCTTCGCAGATGAAGTTTTTCATAGTTTAAGTTTAGGTTTAGTAGCGGCCTGCTGCAGTGATGCAACGGGCCGTGATTATTTTGTTTTTTCGACAATACTTCTTAACTTAGCGTCGGGAGAAAAAGGACGCACAAATTCTAAGTGCGTTATGCTTAAATCTTTTGGTTCTTTCAGTCTTTGCAAGACTGTTTTTCCGTTTCTGGCACTTGCAGGAGCGTGTTTTTGTTCTGCCTGTCAAGGTATGAGGGAGGAAAGCGACGGGCAGGGGGAGCTCTGTATAAGTTTCGTCGATGACCAATACTCGAGTATGAGGCGCCTTGTCTCCAAGGCGGAAAACGCCCTTCCGGACACCAACGATTTTATTCTCGATGTCAGCGATGCAGCCGGCAGGGCTGTTTATTCGGGTAAATTCAGCGCGGCTCCGCAGAAATTGCTGGTGAATCCGGGAAGCTACACCATAGAGGCCCGTTCCTGCGAGTTCGACAAGCCCAAGTTCTCCTCTGCCCAATACGGCGACACGCAGGTGGCTATTGTGGAGAGCGGAAAGCAGTATCATGTAAATCTTCTGTGTAAGCAGCTCAATTCCGGCATAAGGCTGAAAATTGCCCCGAATTTTCTCGAATCCTATCCCAACGGAGTGCTTTTCCTGCGTTCAAAAGACGG
>CAUUCY010000020.1:0-24736 GCA_963543835.1 uncultured Bacteroidales bacterium | reverse complement strand
GCGTGCGGTTCTGATCTTGGTTACTGTATTTTCTGATACTTACTTTTAAAATAAAGTAAAAAGGATTAAATAAAAACTAAGGATGTTCTCCTCCCATGAGACTATCTGTATGGTACTCTGACATAAAATCAACTTCCGTCATCTCACCCGTGCCATAGATAATTTACATAAAAAGTTTAAAGCAAACAGGGCACTTGCTCGGCTTGTGCTTATACATTGGCAATTATCAGACCTTCTGATATATTATACCTTCCAAAGCTTTTATTATTTTTTCTTTCTCCTCACTTCCGGTCGTGGACAGTCGAAGCATGGGCAAACCATACACCTCAAGGATATGATTTTTCATCTCATCGCGTCTATGTTGCTCTGTTTCCTCGTTATGGAAATTGTACCCATCAGTCTCGATTGCCATAACAGGCTTTTTTGTGACGTGGTTTACTATGAGAAAATCAAGATGAGTTGCATAATGAGAGATGTATTTGCGCTCCTCATCATTGAGTAGAGTCCAGTCTCTTATAACCGTCCTTAGCGGAGTGTGACAGAATACGCCCAAGTGAGAATATTCAGGATACCCATTCAGTATATTCTCTACCAATGAGAAAGTCAAGTTCTCAGAGTCGTATTTTGAAATGTTGCGGTGGCCGGCAAGAAATGCCATACGCTCAGTTGTGTATTGGCTGTATAGATAATCGAATATGGAATTAATTTTACTCTCCGTTACGGAGAAATTGTTATATATGATATAGTCTATCAACTCCGTGATATTCCCCTTTCTCTTCTGTTCATTGCCCGAAACGATTAAGCAGAAGTGTTTCTTCGCTCTTGATATTGCGACATTCAGCAAATTAGGATCATCCGCAAACTCGCTTATTTCATCATCCACGACACTCATGATGATGGAGTCCTTCTCTCGCCCTTGATACTTATGAATGGTAGCAGTCTCTATTGAGGGAATCTGGCGGTTAAACTCATTTACCTGTTGGTTGTAAGGTGTGATAATGCCAATATCTGTTTCTTCATTTAGCCTTGGCATTATTTCCTTTCTAACCACATCTATCTCGCGTTGATTATAATGACCACGTGTATGGTGCCCCGGAGCAGTCTTTATTGCAGTCATTACATTCATTTCATCGTTATCCTCTGTCATAATCAGTAGGTTCCCACCATAGAAACGCTGATTGCAGAAGTTGATGATCTTTGGATGACAGCGATAATGCTCTCTGAGCAATGTCTGCTTGACGTTGGGAATAATAGTACAGACAGACTGCAGGAAACTATATTCAACGCAGTTGTAACCTTGAGAAACCTTGTATTCATCAAAGATGGTATCAAGTTTTAGCTTGTCTTCATCCGTAACTACGTTAGGGAGTTGGAGGGTATCGCCCACTATCACGGCATTTTTAGCACAGGTTAGAGCTAAGGCACCGGTTTCTATAGAAACCTGCGAAGCTTCATCCATAATGACATAGTCATATATCATATCAGGAACAGCTGTTCTTGCAGAAAAGGTTGTACTCAGAACTACGGGATATTGTTCTAGTAACTCATCAGCATAAAGACGTAACTCTTTCACGTCATTAAACACCCTACGTTGGTTCTTGTGGTATCTATCATAGAGTGCACCTTTCATAACAACCAATGAGTGCTCGGAAAGTGCGCTTGTCAATGCCTTTGAGTCAAAAGAAGCGAGCTGGCTCGAATAGTTGTCTATTAGGTCAGTTAATTCTTTAATTCGCACGATATAGTACAATGCCTGTAGTTCCAAGATAGTAGGCTGAATATTGCTTTTGTCTAACGGTGATTTTATGCCAAAAACATATTTCCTCGTAAAATTAATCCAGACCCACTTTATGCGTTCCAGAATTCTGCCGAATAAGCCATATGCATCTATTCTATCTCCCTCGGCATATGCTTGGTAGCGAAGCCACAGGTTCATAATTTCTTCGGACTTGAGAGTTCTTTTGCGCGAATACTTATATTCGTCTATCTGATTGTCCTGCTTAAAATGTTCCCATTCTAACTCTATTGCCTTCAGTTCTTGTTTTTTTAAAGCGAGGCTCTCTTGCAACTCAAACACTTTCTGCAGTTGTGTGAATGTCTCTGATACCGCTCTTTTCTCTTGAAACGTATCAGCCGGAGACAAGTTCCACGTCTGTAATTCATCTGGTGTGACAGCTTGATTATTGACAAAAGCCTCCTTATTTTCCCTTTTTCCTAATGGAGCCACAATGAAGTTCAGCCCATACTTCTGCAATTTCTCCTGCACATTGGCTGTTGCAGAATTGTTGTTGGAGACCACCATAACCGATTTGCCCTGCACTAAGATGTTGGCAATGATATTCAGGATTGTTTGTGTTTTACCTGTTCCTGGAGGTCCTTGGATCACGCTGATTTGGTTTTCAAAAGCAGCGGTAACTGCTTTCTCTTGGCTGGAGTTGCATCCAAAAGGAAAAATTAGGTCTGAGACATAATATTTATTGATAGAGTTGTTGTTAGGGTCAAGGTATGGTGCAGCGGCAAGTTCTTTATCGATGAAGTATATCTTTTCATATAGTGCAGGCAAAATGCCACTATGTTCCTTATCTTTTCCCAGTTCGTTAACCTGCGCAATACGCTTTAGGAACTCAAAAACATTTTGAACGACATTATCTGCCAGGCATGATTCGACCACTTGAATACTACCATGCAGATAGTCCTGAACGGCTCCATTTCTGAATTTAATACGCCAATGCGTTTTTTCTCCCTGTTGAAAAGAGCATATATCTTCAACGTTATGCCGTTCTTTTCCGCCTATGTAAACCTTGCAATGAAGGTGATCATGCCATACTGCATCTTTCAGCCAAACCACATCACTATGTCGGTAATGATATGTGCGAGGAGAAGATTTGAACTTCACATCGTAAATGCCGTTATTAGACATTTGAAACCGTTCTATCTGTAATGCTTTAGCTTGACCCTTTATGATTATGAATAAGTTTGACATATAAGATCTTAATTTACCCTCCGGAGGATTTTTTCAATGTGATAGTAGTAATTCCAAGGATGTTTGATTTTAACTGTAAGCCATTTTCTAAAGTATTATTATTCATGCATTGCATTTAAACAAATATTGCTGCATATTTGCCACATTGGATTTTGTCGTCATGATATGTAAATCGTTGTTTTTCAGCACGACTACATATTGTACAGGCTTCCAATGCTTCACACCAGCTTTTACTCTATTTGTGATGCGCCCTAGCCCTTCCTGCCAATCATATACTCCTCTGAAAATCGAGTAGCAACTGAAGATCGGCATGATTGGTTGAGGAATCTGCAAGCGCACCCAACTACATATATGTATCAAAATATCCTCCGCCCATAGCTCTTTAATTTACATTAACCTAACAACATTTTCCGGCAACATGGCATTCCCGAGATCATCTTTCGGCGCATTCTTAAGAAATAAGACCGGGAGAATCTTGTAATTCTTGGCAAATGGCAGCATCTGGGCTTTACGGAGAAGTTCAGCAGTCAGCTGCTTGCCATTCTCTTGACTTGTCCATTTACATTCACCGACCAGCAGATACTTTTTATCAAGCGATTCTGCTATTACATCAAATTCGACTTGCTCGGGCTTCTTGTCCTTATTGAGAATAGGACCCCACCAGCGTTTTGCCTTACCGTAAACAATTCCGTTGACCATATTTCCCGTTACAGCATCCCGGCATAATTTTTCCCAATGCATACTCACATACTCCGAGAAATGGGCTGCCAATGCCTGCTCTAATGGCAAACGACGGCCAAGCTCGATGAACGAACGGTTAGGTACGACAAACTGATAGTAGAATGCCATAAAAGGGTCTGCAATCTTATATAGGCTCTTTTTTGCATTCTTTTCTTCAATTCCGAACGGGATATCTTTCTCCAGAAATCCGAGGTTAATAAGTTTCTTCAATGGACGTGACAGATTAGTTGCCGGCTCATTACATCTGGCAGCAATCTCAGAAAGGCGATTTGCACCGGAGCCGATATAGGACATGATTGTAGAAGTCTTGACAATATCCTTTACATCATCCTGAAATAGTTTTACCGGTTCCTCATAAAGGGTCCCATTTACGGAAAGGATATTGTGCCACAACGCATCGTCAAGTGAGCCCCTGCTTTCCCTTAATTCCCAATAACGAGGTACACCGCCCCATACAGCATACTCTTCAATGGCACTGACCGCATCAAGGCGTAAAGCTTCCTGAATATACGGCAAGCGTATCGGCGTAAGTCTCATAATCTCATCAGCACGGCCATAGAGAGGTGCCGTAGAATCAAGGAATAGCCCATACATCATATTCTGTGATGAACCGCAAAGCACAAGATTGTACTTTAACTGCTTCTCATCAACAAGCTTCTGCAACACAGATGGCAGTTCAGGAGATTGCTCCACAAGATACGGAAATTCATCCAAACATAGCGTGAAACGCTTGTCTGTGCGATAATTGACCGCACGGAACAGAGACTCCCAATCCGGATAAGTCAACTTATCAAAATCGGGGAATACTTGTGCTGACACTTTTGCAAGCAATATTCTCTGATGTTGGCCTTCAGAACGGTCAGCAAGGAAATAAACATCTGTATCCGACAACACCTTTTTGATAAGTGTCGATTTCCCCAATCGCCTGCGACCGTATATTACGACCAACGAGGGCTTCTCTCTCGCAAGGGCATCCCTAAAACGTGCTGTTTCATCTATTCTATCAACGAATTCCATATCTTATGTTTATTATGATGTGCAAACATAATGTTTTTATAACATAATACAAAATTTCAAGTCAAATATTTTCTTTATGACAAAAGAAATTTATGTAGAGTGATGTGAGTATGGAATTTATTTGATAGTTTTGCGTTGCTTGTTGAGACAATATAAACATTAACAGATTTGAGCATGTGACAATGCAGATACACATAGAGGTGGCAAGCAGAGAATATATCTGAATCATTATCCCTCTCTATGCTTTGATGGCGGATATAAAGATGTGTGGCAACTGTTCGGACACGTTCACACAAGGAAAAACAACACCGGAATTGACGCTGTCCGCTTCAATATCTATATCCGACACAGTATGATGTAGGAGTAGACAACAATAACTTTACACCGGTATCCTCAGAACAGGTTAAAAGAATTATTAGCCAACAAATAGAAAAAGGAGGACAGTGAAATGAATATACAATATATGAGCGATCTGCATTTGGAGTTCAGCGATAACAGCAGGTAGATTAAACATAATGAATTGCCAGTAACGGGCGATATTCTGGTTCTTGCCGGAGATATAGTCTATTTGAAAAAACAAAGTCGCAAATTTGGCTAATTTATGGAAAAGAGTATCTGCTAATTATCGTAGGATATTATCAGACTCAAGTGGTGAGGATTGATGATATCGACTTTATCATGAGCACTTTGTAGTCTATAATATCTCCCTTGACAATTCTTTTGTATGGAAGGGCATGAACGACTTTCGGCAGATAATGTATAATGGCTAATTGCTCCGGTTGTTCCTGTCCTTTTTTCTCATTGAGACATTTCCCCCACCAACGGGTTCTACATTTTTCATCTATAATTTTTGAGGCCTTGATTTTTTCAGAATCTTTTGTAATTCTGTCTTCAGAAACAGTGTTTGGAAGAGTAGCTTTGTCATTCTTCTTGCCCTCTACAAGGGTTCCTACAGTGTCTGTCGTATTGTCGGAGACACTGTTTTTCTTTTCAAATGCAGCACGCGCCTCTCGCTTTTTGCTTGCCTTCATGTTTAGTGCCTTGCAGTGATAGAGTTGAGTTCTAATCCGCAATCTGCATCGGCAGGTGCATAATGATGATTCATCTATAACTAATAATCCTTATTTTTGCATCATGAAAACTAAGGAAGAAATAAGAAGAGAAGTCAAGGCAAGGATGAGAGAGCCGTACCTGAGCCTTGAACCGAGCCGGGAGGCATTGAATGCCATTTTCACGAGCAAGGAATGGGAGTCCGCCCACGATATACTTCTTTATTCCTCCCTTGACGATGAATGCAATACGGAGAAAATCATAAGGGAGGCGCAATCATGCGGGAAACGTGTCATTTTGCCCGTGGTCGATGGAGAAATTTTGCGGCTTTTTGTGTACGGGGGGAACATGAAAAGGGGGGCTTTCGGGATTGCGGAACCTGCTGACGGAGCAGAGGAAATCAAAGACTACTCAAGCATAAACCTGGCAATCATTCCGGGACGCGCATTTACCGCGGACGGCTGGCGGCTCGGCAGAGGCAAAGGATATTACGACCGCCTGCTCCCCTCCCTGCACTGCCCTGCCTGGGGGCTTGCCCTGCCCCGACAGATATTTGACAGACTTCCCGTGGACCCTTGGGATGTCAGACTCGACAGGGTAATATATTGAGCCTTTTAGGAAGCTAAGTAAAAAGGCTAATCTAAAATAGTACATCTTGCACTCACAACAAAGATTGATGACAAAGAAATGTTCATAAAGAGCATTGACTATTCATACTATTATGAACAAAATGATTGATAATAAAAACAGAATGCAGGCTCATTAATTCTGCTTCCCCGCCATATTGACAGTGACTTGCGGGAACGGGAAATCGAGCCCCTTTTGAGGAAGTGAGGTGTAAATCATTTCATTGAGCCTGAAATAGACAGGCCAATAGTCGTCGGACTTCACCCAGACGCGCAGAGTAAAGTCCACGCTGCTCGCAGACAAAGCCTTGAGCCCTACAAAAGGTTCGGCAGGAGCTCCTTGCGCAAGATGGGCCACTCTCTCTTCCGAGTTTGCGATTTCCAGAAGAGCATCCTTTGCAGCCTCGGCGTCACAACCGTATTCAAGCCCCACGACAAATTCTATTCTGCGCCACTTCTGCCTTGAATAATTGTTTATCACCCCATTTGAAAGAGCTCCGTTAGGCAATATGATTTCCTTGTTGTCAGGAGTATGTATCTTCGTGCTCGTAATATTCACCTCCTTGACCTTTCCTCCGAAACCCTGGGCCTCAATATAGTCACCTGCACGGAAAGGTCTGAAAGCCAGTATCATGATGCCTCCGGCAAAATTCTGTAAAGTCCCGCTCAAAGCCATACCTATCGCCATACCTCCTGCAGCGAAAAGGGCTGCGATAGAAGTTGTCTTGACCCCGAGTATTCCGACAGCGATTATTATAACGACAATCCACAAAAGGGCATTAACAAGACTCAGCGCGAAGCTTGCAATAGTCGCATCCGTTTTCCTTGCGGCAAATCTTTTTTTGAGTATGCTTCTCACCCATTTTATAAGAAAACGCCCCACGAAAAATATGACTGCAGCGGCAAGTAGCTTGAGCCCGAACATAATTGCCGCTTCCGTAAATTCTTCCAGGAGCTCACTCGGAGAGGAAGTGCTTACTTTCTCGATGAAAGCGGCTTTCTGCGCCTCCACCTTTGCAATAGTGACGCTGTCCGGCGTCGCCGTAAATAAAGACTGTAAAATTTTCATCCTTATAAATTATAATAAACCATGGCAAAGCCCGCCATACCGCCGGCGATGAACTTTAAGAGTTTATCTCTCTGCCACAGCGCATCTTTTTACAAATTTAGAAAAAAATATTCAATGAGCGTTCTCGCACATTTTTTGCTGCAACAAGGGCGTACTTAAATTTTAAATCTAATATCATGAAGAAAATTTTAACGACACTGTTTGTGTTTTTCGGGCTTTTCGGCCTGCTCAACGCTCAAGAATCGGACCGTCTCGTAGGACAATACTACACAGAAGGCGGGAGAGGCAAGGTTGTAATCGAAAAAGTCGGGGATAAATTCAAAGGGACTCTTGTCTGGACAATAAATGAGGGTGCCAAAGATATAAAGAACCCTGTCTCTTCCGAGAGAGAGAAAGCAGTGGCTGGAAAAGTCATACTGAAAGACTTTGTGTACAGCGGCAAAAATGTGTGGGAAAAAGGCAGCATATACGACCCCGAGTCGGGAAAGACCTACAGCTGCAAGATTACTCTGATGCCGGACGGCTCCCTTAAAGTCAGAGGCTTTGTGGGAATAGCCGCGATAGGAAGGACCTCGGTCTGGACTCCATGCAAATAATTTTTTCAAATGCGACGTCACTTTTCGGCGTCGCATTTTGTTTTATATGTGAATCGAGATTCAGACAAGAGTATTATTAACTTTAAAAAACAAACAGATATGGTTGAAATAATAGTTCCCATCGGAGTATGCGTTGTGCTCCCGGTTTTAATTGTATGGCTTGCAATGCGCGCAAGGATGAACAAGGATAATGCGCAGAAAGAAATTCTTCTCGCAGCGATAGAAAAGAATCCTGACCTTAATATAGCACAGTTCATCGAGAGTATGAACCAACAGAAAAAGCTTTTGAAGGAAAAGTTGCTTAACAAAATGTTAGCAGGCATGATAAGTCTTTTCATAGGCTTGGGATTGACGGTCATGGCTCTGATAATGTCTTATGCAGGAGGAGGAAACGATAATTTCATATACACTGTCGGAATCGGGGGAGCAGTCTGCATTGCCGTAGGAATCGCTTTTCTCATAAACTATTCCGTGGGCAGGAAGTTCCTCGCCAAGGATATAGAGAAAGAAGAACTACAGGACAAGAAGTGACAAAAGAAGAATTCATAACACAAGTAAAAGCGGAGCAGAACGCCCTCAGAGGCTTTCTGCTCGCCTTATGTTGCGGAAACAAAGAGGATGCGGACGATGTTCTTCAGGACTCGCTCGTCAAAGCATATCTCGCGTTAGGACATTATTCCGACAGCGGCAGGTTCCACTCCTGGATTTTCAGGATTGCATTCAACACCTTTCTCAATCACCGTGCCTGCGCACGCCCGCATGCCGCTCTTGAAGAAGCCGGGCATCTTGGCTTTTCGGCAGACAATTTCGAGCATCAGCCCCTTTATCTTGCACTTGCCGCACTGCCCCCTCGTGAAAGGTCCGCAGTCACGCTATACTATCTGAACGGTTATTCCATAAAAGAAATAGCCGGAATTTCAGACTGTAGCATTGATGCTGTAAAGAAACAGTTATCCAGAGGAAGAGAGAAACTCAAAGAATCAATTAAACCATGACAGGAGACACAGAAATAGTAAAGCTTTTTTCAACGGCAAAAACAGAGTTCGAAGACAATGAGGAATTCATCAACTCGCTGTCTGCCAGACTCGACAAGCTTGAGTATATAAAAAGAATGCAGGAAGAGAAACTCCGCAACTACAAGACCGGGATTCTCGCGGCATTCATAAGCGGAGTCATTTTGGGATGTATGGCTATAGCCGCAATCGCATATATGCCCACAGACGCGGAGATTCTGTGCAGGGTCAAAGATTTCGGCATAAGCATAAGCGACATCAAGTGGATTTCCTCCACCACGATTCTGCTGTTCATAGGAGGGTGTGCTATCTGCATCGCCTCATCCGTTCAGGATATTTCGAGTCTCAAAGCTTCCGCATCGAAACTTTAGCAGCCACGTCCGTCCATACTACAGGACTCTTCCTTCGGGGAATATTCCCGCAAGCCTACTCTTGCCGGATCAAGGCTTACGCTTCCGTCTTCGAGCACAAAACAAGGAACTCCTATATCGTGCAGCCTCTTTGATTGTTCAAAAGCAGGATCTGTATCACGACGCATCAGAAATTCGCTCAAGTAGCGGACATGCTCCCCTATATCTATAACTTCAAAACGCCTGTCATTCTTTATCTGTCCGTAAATATATGTGCAGTAAGGACAGGTTTTCATTCCATAAACTTTAATCATAGCAAGAATTTTTCCGAATTGTCACCTTGTGTAATATGGCGTTGCGGTCTCCGGGCAAGAAGACCGCAACATCCGTGCCGCAGACTGGAAAGGAGTCTGCTTTGGTTCATTATGCTATGCCGCTTTCCGGCAAGGCAAGACTATGGGTGTACGGGGCGCACTACGAAGCCGTAGTAGCGGTATGGGGCATACTGGTAGTGGGAATTCAAATTATCGAAGAAGATCGTCATGGCGTCTTTGCTGTTGGTCACGCTGAGCGATTTCGACCAGTAGAAGCCCCAGACATCGACACCATTGATTTTGGAATCGAAGCGGGTGCCGGTGGCAGGCAGGAAGATACTGTTGCCGTTAGGGCCTTTTACCTCATAGCCCTTCTTGCCGTCCTGAGTGCTCCAAGTCCAGCTACATTTGTCGCAAAGCTCAACTACTTCCTCCGATGTCGGCATGCGCCAGGACGAGCCGAGCTTGGCGGTGACGACATCGTCCGCAGCTTCCAGAGTGGTCTTACCATCGCCTATGAACTGGCCCGCTCCGTTATACCAGATGCTCTCTTTTTTTCCGTCATCCTTGGTGTATTTCGTAATAAAACTCCAATCGTTCATGCCCTCCTGCATCCACTTGTAGCTTGCCCATGAGTAATCGGTCTTGGGCTCCGTTTCGCCCCAAGAGTAGTAGTCGCCGGAGTCGGAAGGCTTGGCGGCACCGAGATTGCACTTCGCCCATTTCACACCGCTCGGAAGACCGAGATCCACGTATTTGTCTTCATCGGACATGGAGTCCTTGTTGTTTTTGGAGCAGGCAGAGAACATAACGCCCGTCATCATCACTGTCGCGAGAGTAAGAGTCCTTACTGCCACTTTCGCGAATAATCTATTGATTTTCATATATTCTTCCCCCCTATGACCCGCCTGTGTAGTGTTGACTGGAACGCCGTATCGAGGGAGCGGGCGTTTGGTTGTTAAAAAGTTCTTTTTTATTATACCTTTTTCATCGGCATACGAATAATAATTTCATAACGCGCTGCCAGAGGCTGCATCGGGGTGGTTTGAGCCCGGGGGATTCGCGCCATGTATTTTCCTTGGGAGAAATTCCGGCAAGGGAATTATTCTCCGGCTTAAATCCGCGCCGCTCGAACTCGATGTCTATCATCTCATGAATGGTGTCGAGCAGTTGCATGCGCTCTTCCCCAAAGCGTCGGGCATCGTCAAATTTACTTTGCCTACCTTCCTGTCTTTTTTTGCCTTGACGCTCTTCCATCGAATTTATATATTTGCGCTCTTGCGAAGCTTTCCCAAAACATTATAAAGGATGCCTGTCCGGTTTTGGCAGGCACCGCCCGGTTTTTGCAAAGGTAAAACATAAACATAGCAGGCATGATATTCTGATCGGACAAAAAGCTATCCTTATCGGACATTCTGCGTCTGCTTCGACTATTCAAATCGGACATTCCAAGCTTATAACTTATTGATAATCACCAAAAAGCTGCGAATAGTCCGGGTCGGTTCAAGAAACGGGCATACGGAGGACCGAAAACTTCAGTTTATGCCTTGTACGAGTCATGGAGCAATGAACCTGCAAGGAAAGACTTGCAGATCCTATGGAAGTTTTCCGTAATTTATCTTGCGCATTATAGAACTTTTGTTACTTTTGTAAGAATATATATTCCCGCTTCCCAATGGCTAACCAAAGAATGAACGAGATACCTATGCAGTATCGAAGACTCAGCATTAAAACTTGTCTAATTGAGTCTTTCAGCATTTGCTTCACTTGTTTCTTACTTGTTTCGTGCGGAGGGAAATCTGTGTCTTTAAGCCCCAATGAACGCAAAGAGGCGTTCCGCATCGTGCAAGCCGCGCGCAATATGGACTCGCTCTCCCGTCTGCAAAAACGGCTGGAAAACGAGGGCAACAGGCTCGGCAGTATCGTTGCCCTAAGGGAATGGGGCAAGCAACTGCGCAATGAGAGCCGCTTCGAGGAGGCGCTGCGCATTCATAGCGAAGGGCTGCGGCAGGCGGAAGCCATAAGAGACACATTGGAATGGGTGCAGGCCTTGAACAACATAGGGACCGACTACAGGCGCATGGGCGTGCTTGATGTGGCGCAGGACTACCACTATCGCGCATGGACTATGAGCGAGGAATACGCCGACAGCTCGTTCACCGCTATGAAAAACCGCGTGGTATCACTCAACGGCTTAGGCAATATTTACATGACTCTCGGTAACTACGAACGTGCCGACAGCGTGCTGCGCATGGCATTAAAGGGAGAGAAGAATCTGCACAGCACACTGGGACAAGCCATCAACTACGCCAACCTCGGCTCAATCTTCGAGCATAGGGGAAAGATAGACTCGGCATGGGCCTATTACCGCAAGTCTATGTCTTTGAACACTGAAGCGGGCAGCGAGCTCGGAATCTCTCTCTGCCACACTTATTTCGGCTCGCTTTACGAGAAAGCGCGACAATACGACAAGGCGGAACAGGAATACGAGACCGCCTACCGGATGATGCAAGCCTCCAAGGATAAATGGCACTCCCTGAACTCGCTGATAGCCCTTGCCGGCGTCCATAACGCGACAGGAAACAATGCCAAGGTAATGGAGTATCTCGGCAAGGCACGAAAGGTTGCGGAGGAGATAAAGTCGCCGGAACACTTAGCGAAAATCCACACTTTATATTACGAGCTCTATAAACGCACCGGTAACTACCGTACAGCCTTGTCCTCTTACGAGCAGGCTACAGCCATGCGAGACAGTGTGCTGAATATTGAAAAGCTGAACCGCATCCAGAACACGAGCCTGAATATTGAGCGCAAGCGGCAGGAAAGGGAAATGGACGAGGCGAGGCTGAAACTGGAGCAGGAGCGGGCGGCACGCAATGTCGGCTTTGCTGTTCTGGGCTTCGTGCTGCTCATCTTGGCAGGAATACTTGCAATGGTGCTTTACGGCAACCGGCTGCGGCAACGCAATCATAAGGCATTGAAAAAACTGTCGGCATTGCGCGAGAACTTCTTCACCAACATCACCCACGAATTCCGCACACCGCTCACCGTGATACTCGGCCTTAGCCGCGAACTGCAGGACGAAAGTCCGAAGGAGCTGCGAGAAAAGTGCCGTGCTATCGAAAGGCAGGGCAAGGGCCTGCTTGCACTCATCAACCAATTGCTCGACATCTCCAAGGTCAAATCTGCGGTGGGGGATGCCGACAGGAGAAGCGGTAACATCATGGCGCATATTACCATGATTATAGATACCTACCGCGACTACGCCCGCAGCCGCAACATAGACCTGCAGTTCTTCGCCGGGGAAACGGTGGAGATGGATTTTGTGCCCGACTATGTAAGCAAAGTGATGAATAACCTGCTCTCCAACGCCTTCAAGTTCACGCCCGAGTACGGCAAGGTGAGCGTGACGATGAGGCGCGAGTGCGAGAGTCTGCTAATAGATGTGGAAGATACGGGCGAAGGCATGGACTGCGAGACGCTCGCCCACATCTTCGAGCCGTTCTATCAAGGCGAAGGGGACGCGCGTAACATCGGCACGGGCGTGGGACTTGCCCTCGTGAAGCAGATCATGGATGCCGTGGAGGGGACTATAACAGCGGAAAGCACTGTGGGCAGAGGCACCATTTTCCATATCAGCGTGCCTATACACAACGAAGCCGGGCGGCGGATAGCCGCGACACCGCAGACCAATACTCCGCTCCTGCCCGAAAAAGAAGCCGCGCTTGCCGACAGCGAGGGAGAAGATAACTGGTGCCGTCTGCTCGTCATTGAGGACAAGCGCGATATAGCCGCTTATATAGGCTCGCAGTTTGCCGGCCGCTACAGCGTTTCCTATGCCGCCAATGGCAAGGAAGGCCTGGAAAAGGCGCTCGAGCTCGTTCCCGATCTTATCATAACCGACCTGATGATGCCCGGCATGGACGGACTGGAGCTGTGCCGGCAGGTGCGCGGCAACGAGATCATCGACCATATTCCTATCATCGTAGTCACGGCGAAGATTACGGAAGAAGAGCGCATCAAGGGATTAGAGGCCGGGGCGGACGCCTACCTCGCCAAGCCGTTCAACGCTGACGAGCTGCGTACGAGGGTAGAGAAGTTGCTTGAGCGTCATCTACGGCTGCGTGGAAAATTCGGCAAGAATACCAAAACGGACAAAGAAGAGGAGCAGCAGTTAACGGACAGCGAGCGCCGCTTTCTTGTCAAGACGGTCGATTATATCTATCAGCTCCTGGACAAGCATCAATTGGACGTAAACACGCTGGCGGACAGGCTCTGCATGAGCCCGCGTCAGCTGCAGCGCAAGCTCGTAGCCCTCACGGGCGACTCCCCCGCCTCATATATTCTGACATTAAAGATGAAAAAAGCCCGGCATCTGCTTGAAAGCAATCCGGAGCTCACGATTGAGGATATTGCCGAGCGCTGCGGTTTCGAGCATGCCACAAATTTCTACAGTGCCTTCAAGAAGAAGTACGGTGTCACACCTATGGATTATCGCAGGAGCGCAGGCATCTGATACCGCCGCATGAGCCCGCAGAACACACAGCCTGCGCAGCTAAACATACTTTTGCCTTTGTCTATGGATGCGCTTGTCCCTCGGCTGTCCGCTTTTCAAAATCGAGCAGAAAGCCTTTCCTGTCAAGCCCCCATTTGTAGCCGATTAGAGCAGCGTTTGCGCCTATGACCCTGTGGCAAGGGCGCAGAATAGCGAATTTATTGCGCCCGACAGCTCCTCCAACAGCCTGAGCCGAGACTCCCGTTCCCGGAAATTTCCGAAGTATAGCCCGCTTTATCTCCCCGTAAGTAGTGGTTTCTCCGTAGGGTATTTTGTCCAACTCTGCCCATACCTTGCGCTGGAATTCCGTTCCCTCATCCAAAATTTTCAGGCTTCTGCGCGGATTTTTTCCTGCAAAATATTCCTCAAGCCAATGAACGGCCGCCGCAAGCTCTCCGCGAGGCTCACCGGGGCATAATGAATCGGTAAATGCTATTTCAGAAATTAAATTCCCTCTTGCCGAAATCCTTATGAATCCCAAAGGACTTGCAAAGCCGCAGGAGCTTTCTCCCTCAAGTCCGCTCCCGCGCAAATCTGTTATGAACTTTTTTGTATTCATGCGCAAAAGTATGTATTATCAATGGAAAAGTAAAAAGAAATTTTAATATTATATTTGCATAACAATATAAACATTTTGAAAATCATGATAAAGAAAGGAGACAAGATGCCGGCAATAAATGCCGAGGACCAGAACGGCAGATTGTGGCAGAGAGAAGACTTGCTCGGTCGCAAAACCGTGCTTTACGCATATCCAAAGGACAGCACGCCCGGATGCACTGCGGAAGCCTGCGATTTGAGGAACAATTACGACAGATTCCTCGCCTTGGGATATAATGTACTCGGGGTAAGCAAGGATTCTCTTGCCTCGCATATAAAGTTTGCAGAAAAATATGCTCTTCCTTTTCCCCTGCTCTCGGACCCTGAGCACCTTCTTTTGGAAGCCCTCGGAGCCTGGGGGGAAAAGAAACTGTACGGCAAGACTTATTCCGGGACCTTGCGCAAGACTTTTATTTTCGACGAAAACGGTATCTGCACGGATATAATAGAAAAAGTGGATACTAAGAATCATAGCGCGCAGATACTCAAGTAGCATGAAAATAAGATCCGGCACTCCAAACGATCTGCCCCGCCTCATTCAAATCTACGATGAAGCGAGGCAGATTATGAGAGAGTCGGGCAATCTCACCCAATGGGAGGGAGGCTATCCTTCCGAAAAACTGATTAAAAGCGATATTGAATCAGGTTTTTCCTACATAGTAGAGGACGAAGGCGGCAATATCAAGGGCTGTTTCGCCCTTATTTTCGGAGAAGATCCCACTTACAAAGTAATAAGCGGAGGGAGATGGACGGACCCGGATTCCCCATACGCCACTATCCACCGTCTTGCAAGCACGAAAGACTCGCACGGAGTGGCGCAATGCTGCTTTGAATGGTGCTGGGAAAGGATAAATTCCCTGCGTGCCGACACACACGCCGACAATACAGTTATGCAGCATTGTCTGGAAAAAGCAGGATTCAGCTACTGCGGAATAATATTTCTCGAATCGGGCGCAGAGAGAAAAGCCTACCAGAAAATCAAGACAGGCCTTTAAGCCTCCCGGCACTCATATCCTATTTCTTCCACGGCCTTGATAATTTTATCCGCCGAGACATTTCCTTCGACAAACATCTCTCCGCTGTCAAGCTTTATTTCCACGTTCTCTACCTCTGCGAGATTTCTGATTGCCTTTGCGACATGCGCTTTGCAATGGTTGCAGACCATGCCCTTTACAATATACTTTTTCATTTTCGCCTTTGAATTTGTTTTTTTCTTTTTCAATATAAAAGCCCTCACAAGCAGGAAAGTCAGGACAATTGTTGAAATTATCTGAATGAGGCTCGTCTCAGAGTGACCTCCTGCCGAACAGCAGGACTTCATCGTGCCCATGAGCTTTGCCGTGAACCACTCCCGCGGCAGTGCAAAATCCGCCAGGAAAGCGAAGAGGAAAGCCCCTGTGATTATAGAAAAAAGATATGCTATGAGGGATTTTCTGCCCAAAGTCTTGGATAAAATAAGTATGGATGCTATGTTCGTTGCAGGACCTGCCATGAGGAAGACAAATGCGGCGCCGGGGCTGAGTCCTTTCAGCATGAGTGCGGCAGCAACAGGTATAGAGCCCGTGGCGCACACATACATTGGGACGGCAATAGCTATAACTATCAGATAATTAAGGAGCGCATTACCGCCCGCAAAAGTCACGAAGAAATCATCGGGAACAAAGATGGTAATCAGACCGGCAAGGACAAGACCTATGACAAGCCATTTGCCTATATCCTGTATCATATTGGTGAAGCCGTATTCAAGGGCAGACCTGCATTTGGCTTTAAAGCCTGCGGGGCGCTCATCCCCCTCTTCCGGAGCATTGCAGGAAATCCCCTCCCCGTCCTTTGAAAGCCTGCCGCTCAAAAAGCCTCCGAAAATACCGACTATCAATGCGGCGAGCGGTCTTAGTATGGCAAAAGGAGCTCCGAAGACAGACCAGGTCGCTGCAATGGAGTCCACTCCCGTCTGCGGAGTTGCAATAAGAAAGGCTGTGGTTGCCGAACGGGACGCCCCCTCTTTTCTCATCGCAACCGCGGTCGGAACGACTCCGCAGGAGCAAAGAGGAAGCGGGACACCGAAGAGCACGCTCAAAAGCACACTTCTCCAATCATCTCCGGCAAGCCATTTTCTATATACATTCTTTGGCACGAAAGCGTGCAGCAAACCGGCAATGAAAAAGCCCAGAAGCAGATAGGGAGCCATCTCTTCGAGCAAAAATATAAATGGGGTCAAATATTCTTTCATACGCGTATTTTCTGAAATCCGAATGTTTCCTGCAATATAAATGCCAGCATAAATCAATTTATATCAGATATTTGGTTGATTATCCAAGTCGGTGAAGTATCTTTGCGCACAATTATAAATAAATCAATAATAATGAACTCATTTGCAGAATCAGGATTGTCCGGAGAATTGCTTCAGGCCATCAAAGAACTGGGCTTTGAAAACCCCATGCCTGTCCAGGCCGAAGTAATTCCCTTCCTTCTCGGAGAAGGTGGTGATCTGATAGCTCTGGCACAGACAGGAACCGGCAAGACTGCCGCTTTCGGTCTTCCGCTACTCGAAAAAATAGATATCTCCGAAAATCTTCCTCAAGCCCTGATTCTCAGTCCTACGAGGGAGCTCTGCATGCAGATTGCATCCGACCTCAAGGACTACGCACATTATCTCGGAGGTTTGAGAGTGCTTCCCGTGTATGGAGGGGCAAGCATAAAATTTCAGATGGACGAGCTCAAGAAGGGCGCCCAGATTGTAGTGGCGACCCCGGGGCGTCTGCTCGACCTTATCAAACGCAAAGCGGTGAAGCTCTCGCAGGTGCGGACTGTCGTCATGGACGAGGCGGACGAGATGCTCAACATGGGCTTTCTGGATGACATAGACTCTATACTGGCAAGCGTTCCGGAGGGACACAATACCTTGCTTTTCTCCGCCACCATGCCTGACGAGATAGCCCGCCTTTCCATGAAATATATGCACAATCCAAAGGAGATTGTGGTTGGGGGGCGCAATGAAGGCACTTCGTCGGTGCGACACATATATTACACCGTCCCTGCGAGCAAAAAATACCGCACCCTGAAGCGTATAGTAGACTATTATCCGCGCATCTACGGAATTATTTTCTGCCGTACCAAAATTGAAACCCAGGAGATTTCCGACAAACTCATAAAAGACGGCTATAATGTCGATGCCCTCCACGGAGACCTTTCCCAGGCACAGCGGGACAATGTAATGCAGAGATTCCGCCTGCACAATATACAGATACTCGTTGCCACCGATGTTGCGGCCCGGGGTATAGACGTGGACGACCTAACACATGTAATCAATTACAGCATTCCCGACGAAAAAGAGACTTATACGCACCGGAGCGGACGCACGGGACGCGCAGGAAAGAAGGGAATATCCATCAGTATAGTCAATATGAGGGAGAGAAAGCATATACGCGAAATCGAAAAAGCCCTGAAGCAGACTTTCGAGGTCGGGCGCATCCCCACGGGAAAGGAAATATGCAGCAAGCAGATTTTCAATCTGGTGGACAAGCTGGAAAATGTAGATGTGAATGAAGAAGAACTCGGAGACACCCTGTCCGCCGTGTACAACAAGCTTGAGTGGCTGGAAAAAGAGGAAATCATCAAACGCCTTGTCTCTCTTGAGTTCCACCGTTTCCTGCAATACTATCGGGACGATGAAGACTTCGATGCGGACGAGGAGGAAAAGCCGGAACGCAAGCTGTTTATCCAACGCGAGCAAGGCTACACAAAACTCTTCATCAATGTGGGAAGAATGGACGGAATAGACCCAAAGGACTTGCTGGGTATGGTCAATTCCTGTATGAAACGCAAAGTAGAAGTCGGCAGAATAGATCTTTTCACACGCTATACCCTCTTCGACGTGAAGGATGACTGCGCAGAGGAACTTATGGAGCAGCTCAACACCCTCAAACTCCGCGGGCGTCCCGTAAGAGCGAATCCCGCAAGCGACGAGCAGATTGAAAGAGGCAGCAAAATAAAGTCCAAGCCTCAGAATTTCAGACCCGAGCGCTCAAAAAAGAAATTCAGAAAATAAATTCAGCACTCCAGCCATTCCACTTCCCCTCCCCACAAGTCGAGGAATCTGATAAAATCATCCTTGGAGATAACTACGCTCGCAGTGTTCTCACAAGGATGGAAACTTATCCTGCCTGCATTCAGCAGTTCCTTGTCTATATAGTATTTCACGCGGTGTCCGTTTTCAAAAACTTCTTTAGGGTCGGCATCCTGTATATTCATATCATTGATAAGGGCGAAAGCGCAGACAGAACCCGGATGCACTCCGAGGCAGCGCATCATCCTTTCTTCGGAAGCAAAGGAGAGCTTCCCCTGACGCAGACTGTGTTCGAGAGCGTGTATATCGAGGTCTTTATGACATTCCATGCTGACCAGATAATGTCTGTTGCCCTTATGGTTTCGGAAAAACAGATTTTTGCAGTGAGCCGCATCGTGAATGTCTTTCCAATATTCAAGGCACTCTTCTATGCAGGAAAGGGCAGGATGCTCGAAAAGCTCAAATTCAATCCCGTGAACTTCAAGAAAGTCCAGTACTTTTTTTCTCAACGATTCTCTCTCATTCATACTTGCAATTTAGTTATTTTCGTTTGATTTTCAAGCCGGGCGGGCATTAAATTTGCTGCCTGTTCCGCTCAGAAGGTTTATAAATGGCATCAAATAAAGAATTTTTGCTGGGTAAGCTCCGCACGGGACAGCCCATGAGCACTCGGGAACAACTCAAAATCACTTTCATACTGGCAATCCCTGCAATATTGGCCCAACTCTCAATGTGTCTTATGAGCTATATAGACGCTGCGATGGTGGGGCGGCTTGGCAGTGCGCAGGCGGCGTCGATAGGGCTTGTAAGCAGCTGTACATGGATATTGGGAAGTTTCTGTTATGCCAATTCCTCGGGCTTCAGCGTGCAGATTGCCCATCGCTGCGGTGCGGGAGATCTGGCAGGAGCCAGGAAAATTTTCTTTCAGGGCCTGAAAGACACTCTTACAGCAAGTCTTTTGCTCGTAATCGCAGGAGTTGCAATCAGCTCCCCGCTGCCCGTCTGGCTTGGAGGCAGTGAAGAAATCAATGCAGACGCATTTTCTTATTTCCTGCTTTATTCTCTTTTTCTTCCTACTTTTCAGCTTGCTATATACTGCGAAGCGTCGCTGATTGCGAGCGGAAACCTCAAAATCACGAGCATAATGAGCGTGATGATGTGCGTACTCGATGCAGGATTCAACTATCTGTTCATTTTCGTCCTGGATCTTGGAGTCAAGGGCGCGGCAATAGGAACGGGCCTTGCCACCACTTGCGTGGGCATCTTTCTTCTGGTATATGCCACGCGTTTCAGCAGGGAATTGAAGCTTTCCAAGGCAAAAACGGAAGAAATGCCCGTGTCCTACGAATCCAAAGCCGTGCTTAAAAACGCATTAGGCATATCCTGGCCTTTGTGGATACAGAATCTCGCTGTCCGCGGAGCTTATATCGCAGCTACAATAATAATCGCGCCTTTAGGCACAATAGCAATAGCGGCTAACGCATTCGCGATAATAGCGGAAGGCTTCTGCTACCTGCCCGGCTTCGGCATGCAGGATGCGGCTACGACACTCGTGGGGCAGAGTCTGGGAGCAGGCAGAAAGACTCTTGCAAAGCGTTTCGCATTCATCACCATTGCCAGCGGAGCGTCTATGATGTTTGCCCTCGCCGTTCTTATGTGGATATTCGCCCCTCAGATAATGGCCATGCTCAGCAATGACCCGGAAGTCGTGAAGCTTGGCGCAAAATGTCTCAGAATCGAGGCTTGGGCAGAATTGTTCTTCGGTATAGGCATAGTTGCAAACGGCTGCTGCGTAGGCGCCGGAGACACTCTGATGCCGTCTGCGATAAATCTCATAAGCATGTGGGTGGTGCGCATAGGGCTTGCCCTGCTCCTTATCCCCCGCTACGGACTTGAGGGTTACTGGTACGCGATGGCGATAGAACTCTCCGTAAAGGGAATAATCTTTGCCCTGCGTATAAGCGGCGACAAATGGACAAACAAGGTTCTTACCGGCGTAGGCGCGAATTAAACTGCGCCACGGATTTCTCAGGATACGAGCTATTTTTCCATTTTCCTGTCGTACTCCCTGTCCCAACGCTTGTAATACTCCAAATCCCTATCCTCGAATAAAGACATTTGGTAAGCCTTTTCATGAGTAAGGGCGCTAAGTCCCATTCCTATCTGGCGAAGCGGGGTACGCCCGTCCCATAGCTGTTTGAGCAGGTCTCTGGCAGCGAAAAGTATAAGAGCCGTCAAATCCGTAGGCTGCTCCGTGCGCTGCTGCCTGGAAGAAAGCGAAAAGTCGGGGTATTTGATAAAAAGCGACACGCAGGATGCCCGAAAAGAGTCTTTCCTTATTCTTCGTGCAAGAATGCAGGCCTCGTCAAAAAGTATGCGGTCAAGCGCCTTGGAATCCGAAATATCCTTTTCAAAGGTCCGTTCCACACTATAGCTTTTTGCTTCCGCAGCCTCTGTCTCTACAGGAGTATTGTCTATGCCGTTGGCATTCTCGTGCAGCTGCAAGGCATATTTTGCTCCGAAAAGGTTTTTCAGACTATCCAAGCCCAAGTGCGCAAGTTCACCTATAGTCTCTATGCCGCAGTTCCGCAGCTTTTCTTCGCTCTTCCTGCCGACCCAAAGCAGGTTACGCACGGGAAGCACCCACATTTTCTCCGCTATTTCATCTTTCCATAAAGTGTGCACCCTGTCCGGCTTTTCAAAATCGGAGGCCATCTTGGCGAGTAACTTGTTAGGTCCTATACCCACATTTACCGTAAATCCCAATTTTTCGCGTATTTCATCTTTGAGCTTTAGCGCGAGTTCTGCCGGCTCTTTTCCGTAAAGCCGGAAAGTCATGTCAATGAAGCACTCGTCGATTGAAAATTTCTGCACGACAGGCGAATAAGAGCGACAAATGTCCATGAATGCGCGGGAGCACTCTCTATACCAGTCCCTGTCCCCCTTCACAATTATCAGATCTGGACATTTGCGCATAGCCATGGAAAGGGGCTCGGCACTGTCGATTCCCAGCTTTTTTGCGGGGATGGATTTGGCTGTGACTATGCTGCGCCTGTCATCAGGGTCGCCGGATACGACGGAAGGCAGCAGGCGTATGTCCTGAAAGCCCTCTGAAAGGAGTTTTACGGCGCTCCATGACAGGAAAGCCGAATTTACGTCTATATGAAAAATTACACGCTCCAAATTATTGTGATAATTCCATTCTCAAAAATAATAAAAAAAGCTGCGGTTGGAAAGATTTTTGCAATATAGTCTTCGACTTAAAACAGAAGATATGATATATAATTCTCTTACGGAGCTGATAGGGGGCACTCCTCTGCTTAGAATGAGCGGTTTCCCCGGTCAGAAAGCGGATATAGCAGTAAAAATCGAGGCCTTCAATCCCGGTGGCTCGGTCAAGGACCGCATTGCTTTATCCATGATAGAAGATGCGGAGAAAAAAGGCCTACTCAAGGCCGGAGCGACAATAATAGAGCCTACCAGCGGAAACACGGGCATAGGGCTTGCTTGGGTGGCGGCATCAAGAGGATACAGGACTATACTCACCATGCCGGAAACAATGAGCAAAGAAAGGAGAAGCCTGCTCAAAGCCTACGGGGCGCAGCTTGTGCTCACCCCCGGCTCCGAGGGCATGAAAGGCGCAATAGCCAAGGCTGAAGAGTTGAAAAAACAGATACAGGGAGCTGTCATTCTCGGACAGTTTCGCAATCCTGCCAATCCTGCCGTGCACGAAAGAAGCACGGGAGAGGAGATATGGAATGCAAGCGAAGGGAGGATAGATATACTTGTGGCAGGCGTAGGCACGGGCGGCACAATAAGCGGCTGCTCAAGAGCTCTGAAAAGACATTCCCCGGCAATCAGGACCTATGCGGTGGAGCCTGCTGCTTCTCCCGTAATTTCGCAAGGAAGAGGCAGGAAGCATAAAATTCAAGGCATAGGGGCAGGCTTTGTTCCCGACAATTACGATGCTTCTGCAATTGACGGAGTAATAACTGTCGAAGACGAGGATGCTTTCCGGGCATCAAGGGCACTTGCCGCTCGGGGCTTGCTTGCAGGCATTTCTTCGGGGGCGGCATTCCACGCGGCTCTCGAACTTGCAAAAAAAGACGAAAACAAAGACAAGCTTATAGTGGTTATACTCCCCGATACGGGCGAACGCTATCTGTCCACGGAATTATTTGAAACGGAATAATATGATAGAACCTATAGAAGCCTCAATCATACAGGCGCAACTGCAGCAGACTATAGAAAGTCTCAATCTCGTTTCCGAGGGAGAAGAGAGGATGGCTTTGAGGAGTTCGACCCCTCTCCCCTCCCAAGTCGATCTGAAAGAAATGATGTCCCTTCTGAAAGGAGTGCTTTTCCCCGGCTTTTTCGATAAAGTCAAGGTTTCCAACCGCTCAAGACAGTATCAGATAGGCATAGACACGGAACGTATATATCTTATCCTGCGCGAACAGATTTCGAGAGGTCTGCTGTTTTGCAAGGATTGCGACTGCATGACCGAGGCGGATATGAAAGAAAAGGGCAAGGAACTCGCGGTGAGGTTCATCAAAGAACTTCCCGAAATCAAGCGCATGCTGATGACCGATGTGCACGCTGTGGCGCATAACGATCCTGCCGTGACATCATATTCGGAAGTGGTATTCTCCTACCCTGCAATACAGGTAATGGTCCATTACAGAGTGGCGCACGCGCTGCTCAAGGCAGGGGTTCCTGTCATTCCGAGAATAATCACGGAAATGGCGCATTCGGCGACGGGAATAGACATACACCCCGCGGCGGAAATAGGGGAATATTTCAGCATAGACCACGGAACCGGCATAGTGATAGGGGAAACAAGCGTGATAGGCAGACACTGCATGCTGTATCAGGGGGTGACCCTCGGTGCAAGGAAATTCAAATACGATGAAAACGGAAAGCCTTTGAATATCCCTCGCCATCCTGTACTTGAAGATAATGTGACTATATATTCCAACACCTCGATACTCGGAAGGGTGACCATAGGTCACGACACGATAATAGGAGGAAACATCTGGCTTACCGATGATGTCCCTCCTCATTCAAAAGTCATTCAAGGCAAGGCGATTGCGCCCAACGAATAGTCTATGCGTACGAGTGCATGCCTCCCAGAAGCAGATTGACGCCGAAATAGGTAACGAGAACGGAGATGAAAGCAAGGACGCAGAACAAGTGAAAAAAACGCGGCCTGCGCATTGGCTTCAATTCTTTCCCGTGCAAGGCAAAAGAGTATACGAGGAAAGTCACCAGAGCCCAGGTTTCCTTTGGATCCCAGGACCAATAGTTACCCCAGGAAATATTCGCCCATACCGCTCCCAGGAAAGTTCCCGCTATCAGGAGGAATACGGCAGGATATAATATCACGGTAATGACATCCTGTAAACGCACAGAGCTTTCGTAAGGTACTATAAGCCCCATTATGCCATTGGGAGCCACGAGACCCAGCATAGTGTATGAAAGCATCATTGTCAATACATGTATGGACAGTAAAGGCGATTGCAATACGGGCATAAGATGCGTTATCTGCGGATTCGCCCCCGCCATGGAAGCCATTAGCATGGTAAATCCCGCGAGTATGAATCCCATAGGCAGGATAAGTATGAATTTTTTCCGCAAAAGACATATCGAGAAGGTCGAAAGCCAAGCCATAATCATCATAACGGAATAACTCCCCGCAAAAGGCGCGTGTCCTGAAACATACCAACGAAGAGAGAGCACTATTGTCAGATAAATAAATA
>CAUUCY010000019.1:0-25146 GCA_963543835.1 uncultured Bacteroidales bacterium | reverse complement strand
ATAGGAAATTCATTAGGTAATTTGTACATTTGTCTGTTATGAGAAAGATTTATGAAACAGACCCTTGGTTAATGCCTTTCAAGGGAGCTATCGATGCCCGAAGCCGGAGGATAAAAGATGCTCTCGCTCTCTACTCCGTGGACGGAAAGCTGAGTAAAGGTATAAACAATCATCTCTTCTACGGTCTTCACAAGGAAGAAGACGGCTCTTGGGTGTTCAGAGAATGGGCTCCGAATGCCAGCAGAATCTATCTCATAGGGGAGTTCAACAACTGGCACCGTACGGAAGGCTATGCTCTGACGCCCATAGGACAGGGCAATTGGGAGTTGCGTCTCCCCGGTTTTTTCCTGCATCACGGAGAACTCTACAAACTTTTCATAGAATGGCAGGGAGGTGGAGGAGAGCGCCTTCCGGCCTATCTCACCCGTGCGGTGCAGGACCCTGAGACCAAAGTTTTCTGCGCTCAGGTATGGGCTCCGGACAAGCCTTATCAGTGGAAGCACAAAAGACCCGGTAGAAGGACGCATCCCATGATTTACGAATGTCATATAGGTATGAGTTCGGAGCAGGAGAAGGTGGCTGGTTTCAACGACTTCCGCGAGCAGGTGCTCCCTCGCGTACATAAGGCAGGATATGATGTTCTGCAGATAATGGCTCTTCAAGAGCATCCGTACTACGGCTCTTTCGGTTATCAGGTTTCCAATTTCTTTGCTTTGAGTTCGCGTTTCGGCACTCCGGAAGAATTCAAGGCACTCGTGGACGAAGCCCATGCACGGGGCATAGCCGTCATAATGGACATAGTGCATTCCCACTCCGTGGAGAATGAAAGCGAGGGGCTCGGACGCTTTGACGGCAGGGAGGACCTTTACTTCCATTCGGGACCCCGGGGGCATCATCCGGCGTGGGGCTCGCGCTGTTTTGACTACGGAAAGGATGAGACGCGTTATTTCCTTCTTTCAAACTGCAAATTCTGGCAGGAGGAATATCATATAGACGGATTCCGCTTCGACGGAGTGACCTCGATGATATACCTTGACCACGGTCTGGGCAAGGATTTCGGCGATTACGGGCTCTATTTCAATCAAGGAGTGGATGAGAGCGCCGTTACCTATCTCGCTCTCGCGAATATTCTCATACACGAAATCAATCCTAATGCCATCACGATTGCAGAAGATGTCAGCGGTATGGCGGGACTTGCGGCGCCCCTGAGTGCGGGCGGAACGGGTTTCGACTTCCGTATGGCGATGGGGGTGGCGGACCATTGGATAAAATGGATAAAGGAGAAGCCCGACGAGGAGTGGAGCATGGGTGAAATGTGGTACGAACTTACTAACAAACGTGCCGACGAAAAGACCATAAGTTATGCAGAATGCCACGATCAGGCTCTTGTCGGCGACAAGACTATAATTTTCCGCCTCATTGACAAGGAAATGTATTTTTCCATGAACAAGGATTCGCATAATCTGACTGTGGACAGGGGCATTGCACTCCACAAGATGATACGCCTTGTAACCCTTGCGACGGCGGGCGACGGCTATCTCAATTTCATGGGAAATGAGTTCGGACATCCCGAATGGATAGATTTTCCGAGAGAGGAGAACGGATGGTCTTTCAAATACGCCCGCCGCCAATGGTCTCTGGAGGACAATCCCGACCTGCGTTATGCCGCCTTGAGCGAATTTGACAGGGCAATGATCTCTTATGCGAAAAGGCAAAACATTTTAAGTTCGGCTCCGGAAATCATATATGCCGACGAAGAAAAGAAAGTATTGATTTTCAGACGCAAAAAGACTATATTTGCGTTCAATTTCCACCCCTGCGCTTCGTTTGCCGATTATGGCTTCCCGGCGCCCGAAGGAAAGTATGTGAAAGTGCTCGACTCGGATGCTGCGGAGTTCGGAGGATTCGGGAGACTGATTGGAAATGAAGAGCATTTTACGGTTGGCGGCCGCTTGTATCTCTATCTTCCAAGCAGGTGCGCCATAGTTTTGGAATTAACAGATTAAAAGGATATGTCTTTCTTGAAATTCAATAAAGCGGAACTCGTGAATCTTTCCTATTCGCTCAAAAGAGAGATTATAAGTGCAAACAAGACGGGTGCATATTGCAACACATCCATTCTGACTTGCAATACACGCCGCTATCATGGTCTGCTCGCCGTCACTCTGGACCGTTTCGGAGGGGATAGATTCCTTCTGCTCTCGTCCGTCGATGAAAGCCTCATTCTGGGGGGCAAGCAGTTCAACCTCGGAATACATTGCTACGGGGATATATATGAGCCCCGCGGGCACAAGTATGTCATAGATTTCAAGGCGGACCCTGTGCCTGTGATTACCTACAAGGTGGGGGAACTTCTGTTCTCAAAAAGCATAATACTTGCTCCGGACAACGATCAGGTGCTGATTAAATATGAATTGCTCAAGGCTCCTTCCAAAGTGACTCTCCAGCTGCGACCTTTCCTTGCTTTCAGGAATATCCACTCCCTCACACACGAGAATAATGAAGCGAGGCTCGACCCTGAATACGTGAACGGCGGCGTTTCTTTTCGTATGTATGCCAATTTCCCTGACCTCTATCTTCAAACGGGCAGTTCGGCGGCGGAGTTCACACACATACCCGACTGGTACAAGGGTGTGACTTATTCCGATGAAGCGCGTCGCGGCTTCGATTGCCGTGAGGACCTTTTCAGCCCCGGTCATTTTCAGGTAAGTTTGAAAGAGGGTGAGTCCTTTGTTTTCTCTGCGTCGGTTAATGAAGCCGCTCCGAAGACTTTGAAGAGAAAATTCAATTCCTATGCCTCAAAAGCCCCTGAAATTACAAATCACAGCGACCAACTCAGACGTTGTGCAGACTCTCTGATAACCAATCACAACAATCGCAAGAAAATAAATGCAGGGCTTTCTTGGATGTACACGGGTCTTCTACGCGAGACGCTCATGGCTTTGCCGGGTCTCACTCTATATGCGGGCAAGCCTCAGGAATTTGAGGAAATACTCGACAATCTGATTTCAGATGAGAGTGAAAGGCTTTTCCACCGCACCACTCAGGTCGAATCCCCTCTCTATCTTGCTTTTGTCCTCCAACGATATATTGAATTCGGGGCAAATCCTGAAAAAGTATGGGGAAAATACGGCTCTGTGCTGAAAGGCGTAATCGAGAGCTATCTTCCGGGAGAACGCAAGGAAGTGGCAATGCAGCCCAACGGTCTGCTTTGGGCGGAAATGCGTCACACCGCACTCAGTTGGATGAATGCTTATGTGGACGGAGTCCCTGTCACTGAAAGGGCGGGCTATCAGGTGGAGACCAACGCCTTGTGGTATAATGCCGTTTGCTTCTTTCTTGAAATGGAGGAGAAATACGGCAGGGGAGAGAATCCCTCACTCGAAAAGTGGCGTTCTATACGTGAACTGATAAAGTCTTCTTTCCAGCCTGTGTTCTGGAATGAGAGAATGCACTGTCTTGCGGATTACGTGGATGCGAACGGTCAGAATACGGACATACGCCCCAACCAGCTTTGTGCGATATGCCTGGACTACAGTCCTGTCGATCCTTGTTGTATAGGCTCTATCCTGCAAGTGATAGACAGCGAGTTGGTGACACGCAGAGGCATAAGGACACTTTCGCCTCGTTACCCCAAGTACAAAGGTGTCTATGAAGGGACCCAACTTGAGCGCGACCTTGCATATCATCAGGGAAGCACGCGTCCTTTCCTCCTTGCGCCTTATGCGATTGTGTGCTTCAAAGTGAAGGGGGCGGCATTCCTGAACAAGGCGGAATGGCTTATAAAGGGCTTTTTCGAGGACCTCGGAACCCACGGAGTGGGTGCGTTTTCCGAGCTTTATGACGCAGATCCGCCGCATGAGCCGCACGGAGCCATTTCTTCCGCTCTGAGTACGGCAGCGCTTCTGACGGTGAAACATTATATGAAACTTAACAGGGAGGAGGACAGAGAATGAAAGTGTTGATGTTCGGATGGGAATTCCCTCCACATATTGCCGGCGGTCTGGGAACTGCCTGCGAGGGTATAGTAAAAGGTCTTGCCCACAATGGCGTAGAGACCATATTCGTCATGCCTTCCGCAAGCGGCGACGAAGACACTTCCTCCACCACTATCATCAATGCGAGCGATGTTGCGGTGGACACTGTTTCCACGAGCGTGGATGAATTTCTCGGGAAGGTGAAATTTGTGCATATAGCTTCCAATATGCTGCCTTACGTGGACCCTGAAGAGTTCTCTTCCATGGTTGAGGAGGAACGCAGGCGCCAGGTCGAGGATTTTCGCATACAATACGGAGTAAAATATAAATTTTCCGGAAAATACGGGGCTAATCTTCTCGAAGAGGTCGCGCGTTATGCCATGGTGGGGGCTACCATAGCCATGCAGCACAAAGACGAAATAGACCTTATTCACTCTCATGACTGGCTTACCTATCTTGCCGGCATAGCCGCAAAGGAACTTACGGGAAAAGCCCTTGTGGTCCATGTGCACGCGACTTCCTACGACCGCGGCGACGAGGCGCATATCGACAGTCGTGTGCTCGATATAGAAAAACGCGGAATGCAGGCTGCCGACAGGGTGGTAACAGTCAGCGATCTGACAAGAAACATAGTGATAAACAAGTATGGAATAGATCCTGCAAAGGTCGTGACAGTGCACAACGCGGTGGACTTCAGCGGTCGTGAGAATCTTCATGTGGAAAGGGGGGTGAAGGACAAAGTCGTGACTTTCCTCGGCCGCATAACTTTCCAGAAAGGGCCGGAATATTTCATAGAAGCCGCGGCAAAGGTACTGAAGAGGACGAAGAATGTGCGTTTTGTGATGGCGGGAAGCGGGGATATGATGAACCGTTGTATAAGATATGTGGCAAGGCTCGGCATTTCCGACAGGTTTCATTTCACCGGTTTTCTGCACGGACAGGATGTGCAGAAGATGTTTGCCCTTTCCGATGTCTATATTATGCCTTCCGTTTCCGAGCCTTTCGGCATTTCCCCGCTTGAAGCGATGAGGTCCAACGTCCCTTCCATCATCTCCAGGCAGTCCGGAGCGGCAGAGGTGCTGAAATACGCTTTCAAGGTGGATTTCTGGGATGTGGATGCCATGGCGGACGAGATTTACGCCCTCCTTGAATATCCTGCCCTTGCGAAGTTCTCTTCGGAGAAAGGTTATGACGAGGTGAACAGGCTCAAGTGGAACGAGGCGGCAGCCAAACTTAAAACTATATATGAATCTTTGATACAGTAGCAGTATATGAAAAAAAGTATATGCTTGTACTTTCAGGTACACCAGCCTACAAGGCTTAGGCTTTATAGATTTTTTGACATAGGCAAAGACAGTCATTATTATGATGATTTTGCAAACAGGACCATTCTCAAGAGGATAGCGGAGAAATGTTATCTTCCGATGAATGCCCTGCTGCTTGATGCTGTCAAGGCAAACAAGGGCGCTTTTAAAGTAGCTTTCTCGCTCAGCGGTTCGGCGATGGATCAGTTCGAACGCTATGCGCCCGAAATTATGGAAAGTTTCCGCGCTCTTGCCGATACGGGCTGCGTGGAGTTCCTTTCTGAGACTTATTACCATTCCCTTGCTTCCTTAGCCGATGCTCACGAGTTCGAGCATCAGGTGAAAAAGCATAAGGCTGCGATCGAAAGACATTTCGGGGTGAGCCCCAAGAGCTTCCGCAACACGGAACTGATATATTCCGATGCCATAGGACAGGCTGTATATGCCCAGGGATTCAAGCTTATTCTGACAGAGGGCGCCCGCCACATTATGGGTTGGAAAAGCCCGAATTATGTATATAACAACGACCTCCAGCCCCGCTTGAAGCTGCTCTTGCGCAATTATGCCCTAAGCGATGACATAGCTTTCCGCTTCTCTGACAGAAATTGGGGAGGCTGGCCTCTCACTGCCGAAAAATATGCAGATTGGCTTTGTAAGGCAGAGGGTGATGTCATCAATCTTTTCATGGACTACGAGACTTTCGGAGAGCATCAGGATGCTTCCTGCGGTATCTTTGACTTTATGAAGGCTCTTCCTGCCGCAGTCCTTGCCCATAAGGAACTTGAATTTGAGACCCCTGCGAAAATAGCCTCCAAACATAAATCTGTCGGAAACCTTTCGGTGCCCGAGCCGATCTCATGGGCAGACGAAGAAAGAGATGTGACTGCCTGGCTCGGAAACGAACTTCAACAGGACGCTTTCAACAAGCTCTACGGGCTTTTGGAGAAGTTGAATCTTGCAAATCTTCCGCAGCTTTGGGAGGATTTCGGTCATCTGCAGGAGAGCGACCATCTCTATTATATGTGTACTAAATTCTTCTCTGACGGAGAAATCCATAAGAGATTCAACCCTTATGAAACCCCTTACGAGGCATTTATCAATTACATGAATGTCCTGAGTGATTTCATTATACGCGTCGATGACGCAGTTGCTGAAAAATAAAATGTTGAAACCTGACTATCTTTTAGAAGTAAGCTGGGAAGTTTGCAACAAGGTCGGAGGCATTTACACGGTGATTGCCACGAAATCTTTGTACCTGAACTCACAATTCGGGAATCGTCATATAATGCTGGGTCCGGATTTGTGGACGGACGGTAGTGCAAATCCCGATTTTATCGAAGACTCCCGCTTATACGAATCATGGAAAGAAAATGCAGCCTTACAAGGCCTGCAGTTGCGTATCGGACGCTGGAATATACCGGGGCAGCCTGTAGCCGTTCTTGTGGATTACAGGAAATTCGTCCCCGAACAGAATGAGATTCTTGCCCGGCTCTGGAGGGATTTCGGAGTCGATTCTCTGACGGGTGATTGGGACTACAGGGAAAATGCACTTTTCGGCTATGCTGCCGGAAAAGTGATAGAGAGTTTCTATAAATACAATATCCGGCATCAGGAGAAAGTGCTTGCGCAATTCCACGAGTGGCAGACAGGTGCGGGCTTGTTGTGGCTGAGATCGCAGAAAGTGCCTGTGGCAACGGTTTTTACCACTCACGCCACGATGATGGGACGCTGCATTTGCGGCAACAGGCTTCCTCTTTACGGCTGCCTTGAGCAATACGACGGGGACAAAATGGCGGAGAGGCTGGGGGTCATCTCCCGTTACAGCCTTGAGAAGAAAAGCTCCATGAATGCCCATGTTTTCACGACAGTCAGTGAAATTACGGCGCGCGAGTGCCGGCAGTTCAATGGCAGGGCTGTGGACTTCGTTACACCTAACGGCTTTGAGAACAGTTTTACCCCGTCCAATGATATAGAGTACAGCAGTAAGCGCGAGGCGGCGAGAATGTGTCTACTCAGGACCGCCTCCCTTATGTGCGGCGGCGATGTTCCGCAGGACTCGGTTCTCGTGGGCATAGGAGGGCGTTACGAGTATAACAACAAGGGTATAGATGTCTTCATAGATGCGCTTGCGTCACTCAGAAATTCCGACTACGACGGCAGGCAGATTCAGGCTTTTATAATGATTCCTTCCGGGCACAGCGGCCCGCAAAGACATTTCCCCAATCAGGTGTCGCATGTACTGATGAATCCCGCCTGGGACCAGATTTCCGTCAGACTGCGTGAAGTGGGCCTGCATAATGCCCTTCAAGATAAGATAAAAGTATATTTCATACCTTCCTATCTGAATGGCTCTGACGGGGTGCTCAATATGTCTTATTATGATCTCCTGATAGGTCTGGATGCCACATTCTTCCCGTCTTACTACGAGCCTTGGGGATATACTCCTCTGGAAAGCCTCGCTTTCGGGGTGCCGACGCTTACAACCAGCCTTGCGGGCTTCGGGCAGTGGGTGCGCGACTATTACAAGGACGAACATCCGGGCATAGCAATTGTAGACAGAGATGACGGCAATTATGGCGAAGTAGTCGCGGGAGTGGAGAAGAGGCTGCGCGAAATAGCGGCCCTTGACTACAGAGGGGAGCTTGTTTACAGAAATTCTGCCAAAGAGGTATCCAAGATAGCTCTTTGGAAAAATCAGATAGTTTATTATCAGCAGGCGTATTCGCTTGCTTTGGAAAAGTTAGTTGGCGAGCAGGGCGCATTCCCTGCACCTAAAGAAGGCAAAAGAATTATGCAGTTTAACAAAATAGAAGTAGACGCTCCTTCCTGGAAGAGCGTTATGGTGACCCGTCATCTTCCCGAGGAACTTTCGGGGCTTGAGACCCTTTGCAAGAACCTGTGGTGGTGTTGGAATGATAATGCAAAGGCTTTATTCAAAAGCATAGACTCCGAGCTGTGGCACAATTCGGGTCACAATCCTATGGTCATACTTGACAAGGTAAGTATCAAGAAATTCAATGTGCTTGCAAAAGACGGGGAATTCCTCGGCAGGCTCAATGCCGTCATGCAGGAGTTCAATGCCTATATGTCAAAGAAAAACGAGAGGACAGACCCGTCAGTGGCATATTTCTGCATGGAATACGGTCTGGACTCCTCGCTTAAAATATATTCCGGCGGGCTCGGAATCCTTGCAGGCGACTACCTGAAAGAGACCAGCGATATGAATGTCAATCTCGTGGCAGTCGGTCTTCTCTATCGCTACGGATATTTCACTCAGAAACTTTCCGCCCAGGGCGATCAGGTCGCTACCTACGAATCTCAGAATTTCCTGCGCATCCCTGCAGAGCCTGTTTATGATGCAGACGGCAATTGGATTACCGCCAGCGTGGATCTTCCGGGACGCGTGCTCACAGCGCGTATATGGAAAGTGGCAGTAGGCCGCACCGACCTCTACCTGCTCGACGCGGACTACGAGGCAAATCTTCCCGAAGACCGTCAGGTTACATATTATCTTTACGGAGGAGATTGGGAGAACCGTCTCAAACAGGAAATATTGCTCGGCGTAGGCGGCATACGCGCTCTGCGCGCCCTCGGCTTGAACCCTCGGATATATCACTGCAACGAGGGTCATGCCGCATTCACGGGTCTTGAAAGACTTAGCGAATACATACAGAGAGACGGTCTCGACTATTCGGAAGCGTTGGAAGTGGTGAGGGCTTCTTCGCTCTTCACAACCCATACTCCCGTGCCGGCAGGACACGATGCCTTTGAGGAGAATATGATAAGGGACTTTCTCGGCAATTATGCCGCTCGTCTGAAGGTGGACTGGGAGACTTTCATGAGTTTGGGCAAAAACAAGCCTCTTGATCAGGGAGAGAAGTTCTCGATGAGCAAACTTGCCGCAAATATCTCCCAGAATGTGAACGGAGTTTCTATGCTTCACGGCAAGGTCAGCCAGGAGATTTTTGCGGACATGTATCCGGGCTATCTTCCTGAGGAGCTTTATATAAGTTATGTGACAAACGGAGTCCACTATCCTACCTGGGCTGCCAAGGAGTGGAAAGAACTGCATTCCGAAGTCTTCGGACCCGAGTTCCGCACATCACACTACGACAAGACCTGTTTTGAGGGCGTATACCGACTCTCCGACGAGCAGATTTGGAATGTACGCAAAAAACTCAAAGAGGAACTGGTGGAGACCGTCAACGAGCGCCTTTCCGACCCTCAGCAGGGCAGTCATTATTCTCCGGGACAGATTGTCAAGATCCAGCAGACACTGCGCGATGATATACTCACAATAGGCTTTGCCCGCCGTTTTGCGACATACAAGAGGGCAACCCTGCTTTTCAGCGATCTTGAGCGTCTCGACGCCATAGTAAATAATCCTAATTGCCCCGTGCAGTTCCTCTTTGCCGGCAAGGCTCACCCTGCGGACAAGGCCGGGCAAGACCTTATAAAGCAGATTATCGAGATTTCAAAACAGCCCCGCTTCCTCGGCAAAATCGTGTTTGTTCCGGGATATGACATAAATCTTGCAAAGCGTCTTGTGCAGGGTGTGGACGTATGGCTCAACAACCCTACGCGTCCGCAAGAGGCATCGGGCACTTCGGGAGAAAAGGCTGCGATGAACGGAGTGATGCACTTCTCCGTGCTCGACGGCTGGTGGGTCGAGGGCTACAAGAAAGGCGCAGGATGGGCGCTTCCTATGGAGCAGACCTACGAAGACTGGACTTTCCAGAATGAACTCGATTCCGCGACAATCTACAATATCATAGAAAAAGAGATTGCTCCGGACTATTATGATTTTGAATCCGGCACAGACCGCTCTCCGATTTGGATTTCCCATATAAAGAATACCATAGCCCAGGTTGCAAGCAATTTTACGACCAACAGAATGCTTGAGGACTATTGCAATCAGTACTATATCCCGCAGGACGGGCGTATAGGCAGAATAGTGGCGGAGGACTACAGGCTCGCCCGCGAAATAGCGGCATGGAAAAAGCGCGTGCGTCAGGAGTGGAACAATATTCAGGTGGTTTCATATCAGCAGCCCGATTCTTCATATACTCTCTCTTCAAAGAATATGCTTGGCGCGGAGGTCGTTCTCAATCTTGCAGGTCTTAGCCCCGATGACATAGGTGTGGAAATGCTCTTTACCAATGTAAACAAGAAGGGCATTGTCCGCATAAGGGAGAAAGTGGAATTTTCCTGTGTGGAGTTCAAGGACGGAGTCGCAAAATATGAAGCATCCATACTCCCTGAGAGAACGGGTATGTATCAGGTCGCAACCAGAATATATCCTAAAAATTCAGAATTGCCTCATCGTCAGGATTTCCCTCTTGTAAAATGGCTGTAGTCGCAACAGGTTTTTTCGACGGAGTCCATCTCGGACACCGTCATGTTATCGAGGCTCTCGTCTCCACTGCCCGTGAGCGCGGAGAGGAGAGCATAGTAATAACTTTCTGGCCTCATCCCCGCGCCGTGCTTCAGAAAGGCGCCCGCGATCTTCGTCTGCTCTCTTCGCAGGAATCCAAGATTGCGATGATAAAGGAACTTGGGGTGGACCGTGTGGAGGTGCTGCCTTTCAATCCGTCTTTTGCGGCATTGACCGCTGAAGAATATCTCAAGGATATTGTGCTGGGGAGATTCGGAGGTACGGCAATGGTAATCGGCTATGACAACAGGATAGGTTCGGACGATTTGAGTTGTAACGAGCTTGTTCCCTTGGCAAATTCCCTCGGCATACAGATAATCAGATTGGACGCTGTGGGACTGGTGTCAAGCACGCAGATAAGGCTCTCTCTCGCGGAGGGGAATGTGGAACGCGCCAATGCCATGCTGGGCTATCATTACTTTCTCAACGGCGTTGTGGTGGGAGGCAAGCAATTGGGACGCACTATAGGCTTCCCCACCGCCAATATGAGCCTCTACAATCCTCTGAAAATGGTGCCTATGCACGGGGTGTACGCATCCGAAGTGGTGGTAGGTTTCAGACGTTTGCGCGGAATGACCAATATAGGGAATGTCATTGAAACGCATATATTTGATTTCGATGCGGATATTTACAGCCTGGATATAAAGGTTTATTTTCTGCGCCGCATAAGGGACGAAAAAAACTTCAGTTCCGTGGAGGAACTGAAGGCTCAGCTGTTGCAGGACAAACAACTTATAGAGTCTATGTCCTTTGATTAGTTCCGGCTCCTGAGAAAAATTTCCATTGGAACAATATCAGATAGAAAGCCCCTACGGTGACGCAGCTGTCGGCAAAATTGAACACCGGCTCAAAGAATGTGAAGTTCTGGGTCCTGATGATAGGAAAGTAGAACATATCCACGACTTTGCCGAAGAGTACGGGGGCATAGTCCCAGATTACTCCGTAAAACATACAGTCTATTATATTGCCGAATGCTCCCGCAGCAATCATTGAAAGACCCAGGAGCACGCCTGTCGGTGTGTTCTCTTTCTTTGCCAGCGAGCCTATCCACCAAATCAAGGCTACGCAGAGCAGTATCCGGAAGATTGTGAGTGCGACTTTACCTATCGCTCCGCCGAACTTGAAGCCGAAAGCCATGCCCTCATTTTCGACAAAGCACAGACGGAACCATTCTCCCGCCACGAATATCTGCTGACCGAGGTCCATATTGGTCTTGACCAGGACTTTTATCACCTGGTCGATAATGACGAGCAATACTGCAAACAAGACGAGACTGAGTTGCTTTTTGCTTGAGGGTTTCACTAATTCCTGCCCTCCTTCGCCAGCATTTCCTTAGCCTCCACCGTAAGCGTTGCATGCGGGACAAGACGGAGACGCTCTTTTGGAATGAGTTTGCCCGTCACGCGACATACGCCGTAAGTCTTGTTCTCTATCCGCGCTATTGCAGCTTCAAGATTTTCTATAAACTTGTACTGACGCTGTGCGAGCTGGCTCGCCTCCTCTTTAGAGAGCTGGGAAGCACCGTCGTCCTCCACTGTCTTGAAAGACGGCGAAGTGTCTTCCGTACCATTGCTTGTACTCTGTGTAATTGCCTGGCGAAGCGTTTTGTACTCCGCCTTTGCATTCGCAAGTTTTTCAAGTATAATGGCCCTGAATTCTTCGAGTTCTTCGTCCGAGTAGCGTACTTTTTCAACTACCTGACCTTCCGGATTGGTTTCTGTTGCCATAATGTTCTGAATGTTTAACGTGTCACTTTTATCTTGATAGGGGACTCATCCCACTCCACTTCCGTTGCATCCGCTCCCGCCTCCGAGAGGGTCTTGAGCTCGACGCTAAGGGAAAGTGTCTGGGACGCGACATATTCTTTATAATGATTAAGCGCAGCTTCAATATCCTTGAAAGCTTCGCCGTCGGCATAAATCACTGTATTGATTCTGTCGGTAACTTCAAAGTTGTTTGCCTTACGCAGGTTCTGTATAGGGCGTATGAGTTCGCGTGCCGTTCCCTCTTCTATGAGTTCGGGGGTGAGGTTTATGTCAAGCGCGATGGTGAGCTGTCCCTCCGTTGCCACAAGCCAGCCCGGCATGTCTTCGGAGTGGATTTCATAATCGGCTTTGGTGAGCACGATGTCCGAGCCGTTCACGTTGAGGATGTAATCGCCTTCGCAAAGTTCTATCTCCGCAATCTGCTGCTGGCTGAGTGCGGGGAACGCCGCCGCAATCTCTTTCATTTTTGAGCCGTAGATTTTACCGAGAGTCTTGAAATTCGGTTTTATTCTCTTGGTGATTATACCGCTCGTGTCGTGTATGTATTGGGCTTCCTTGACATTCACCTCTGCGAGTATTACGCTTTCTACGGCTTCGAGCTGGGATTGCACAAGATCGCTTATTACGGGGATGACGAGCCTTGGAAGAGGTTTCTTGACATTTATTCCGACTTTCTTTCTCAACGCGAGCACCATAGAGCATGATTTCTGCGCGAGAGCCATCCTTTCTTCGAGCTTCGTGTCGATGAGTTCCGCTTTAAATTCAGGCATTCTCTCAAAATGCACCGAATCTTTCCCGGGCATGAGGTCCGTATAGAGCCTGTCTGCAAAGAAAGGCGCTATGGGAGCGGAGAGCAGAGCTACGCTTGCGAGCACTTCATGTATGGTCTGATACGCCGAAACCTTGTCCTCGGACATTCCTGACACCCAGATACGCTTTTTGTTCAAACGTATGTACCAGTTGCTGAAATCGTCGCACACAAAGTCCTGAATCAGGCGGCCTGCATCGGTCACGTCATATTTCTCGTAGCAGTCCGTCACCTCCTTAATCAGAGTGTTTAGCCTGCTTATCATCCATTTGTCGAACTCGGGACGCTTCCCGTAGGCTACTTTTTCACTCTTCGGATCGAATCCGTCTATATTCGCATATACTGCAAACAGGGAATACGAGTTATAGAGGGTGCCGAAAAACTTTCTGCTGACTTCGACCACTCCGGCTTCATCGAATTTGAGATTATCCCAAGGCTGTGCGTTTGTGAGCATATACCAGCGTAGTGCATCTGCGCCATAGCTGTCGAGTGCCTTGAAAGGATCTACTGCATTGCCGAGACGCTTGCTCATTTTTTCTCCCTTCTTGTCGAGTACCAGACCGTTGGAGATCACTCTTTTGAAAGCAGCCGTGCCGCTTATCATGGTGTGGATTGCATGGAGGGTATAGAACCAGCCTCTGGTCTGGTCCACGCCTTCTGCGATGAAGTCTGCGGTGCAGCCGAATTTGTCCGAGCCGATATTGCGCAGTCCCTCCTGCGCGTAAGGCATTGAGCCCGAATCGAACCAGACATCGATAAGGTCGGTTTCACGGATCATCTTCCTGCCGCTTTCGCTAACGAGTATAATATTGTCCACATAAGGACGGTGCAGGTCTATCCTGTTGTAGTTCTCAAAACTCTCGTCTTCGGGATTGAAGCCTTTGTCTTTGAGAGGGTTGGAAGACATGACCCCTGCCTTTACCGCCTTTTCTATTTCATTGTAAAGTTCCTTTACGGAACCTATGCACCTTTCTTCTCTGCCGTCTTCGCTGCGCCATATAGGAAGAGGTGTGCCCCAATAGCGGCTGCGGCTCAGGTTCCAGTCCTGGATATTTTCGAGCCATTTGCCGAAACGCCCCGTTCCCGTGGCTTCGGGCTTCCACTCAATACCGTTGTTGAGTTCTATCATCTTGTCCCTGACAGCAGTGACTTTGATAAACCACGAGTCAAGAGGATAGTACAGTACGGGTTTGTCGGTGCGCCAGCAATGAGGATAGGAGTGCACGTGTTTTTCTATGCGAAAAGCCTTCCCTGCCGTTTTAAGCATTACGCATATGTCTACGTCCAGACTCGGAGCTTCAGCTGCGAGACTTTCATCGTACGCATTCTTCACGAAACGCCCTGCCCATTCTTTGTAATCGGGGCTGACCCGTTCTGCAAGATATTTCGGGTCGAGATCTTCGATGCGATAGTAGCGTCCCTGAAGGTCCACCTGAGCCTGCGCCTCGCCGTTCTTGTCCAAGACAGTAAGCCCGGGAACTCCTGCAAGCCTTGCCACCTTGGCGTCATCTGCACCGAAAGTCGGAGCTATATGCACTATGCCCGTACCGTCCTCGGTCGTCACATAATCGCCCGGGATTACACGGAACGCTCCCTCATCTGGTCTGAACCACGGAATCAGCTGTTCGTAGCGCATTCCGACGAGCTGAGTACCCTTGAACGAGCCGGGAATAAGTTCGTGCTCCACTTTGGAAAACCAGCTGTCCACGAGTTTTTCTGCGAGTATATATGTTGCAGGCTTGCCCGAATAGGGATTCGCCGCCTTTACTTTTACATAATCTATGTTGGGTCCGACGCATAGCGCGGTGTTGGATGCGAGAGTCCATGGTGTTGTGGTCCATGAGAGGAAATATAAATCCTCTTCACCTATGACCTTGAACTGTGCGCATACTGTGGTGTCCTTCACGTCGCGGTAGCAGCCCGGCTGATTGAGTTCGTGTGTGCTCAAGCCCGTGCCTGCAGCAGGCGAGTACGGCTGTATGGTCTTGCCTTTATAGAGATAGCCTTTTTTGTATATTTCCTTCAAAAGATACCAAAGCGTCTCTATATAGCGGTTGTCGTAGGTGATATAAGGATCGTCCATATCCACCCAATAGCCTATGCGCTCTGTCAGGTTTCTCCACTCTGCGGTGTATTTCATCACCTCTTTGCGGCAACTTGCATTGTATTCTTCAACCGAAATCCTGCTGCCTATGTCCTCTTTGGTTATGCCCAATTTTTTCTCAACACCGAGCTCTACGGGAAGACCGTGGGTGTCCCAGCCGGCACGGCGATTCACCTTGTAGCCCGTCATTGTCTTGTAACGGCAGACGGAGTCCTTTATTGAGCGCGCCATTACATGGTGTATGCCGGGCATTCCGTTTGCCGAAGGAGGTCCTTCAAAGAAGATGAATTCAGGGGCGCCTTCACGTAGCGCCAGTGATTTCTCAAATGCTCTCTGCACTTTCCAGCGCTCCAGGACATCGTTGCCCGCAGCGACCAGATCCAAACCTTTGTATTCTTTGAATATCATATTTTTTATCTTAATTTTGCAATCTCAACGGTCGGCAAATATAAGAAAATAAACGCGTTTTAGCAAAGTTGTATGTCCGCTATAGATTATATTTTTTTAGTCGCTCTCATTACGGGCGCAGTTTACGGTTTCATAAAAGGTAGCATATCACAGGTGGCAGGTCTGTTCTCGATATATGCAGGCCTGGTCCTTGCGAGCGCATTTTCCGATGTAGTGAGCAAGTGGCTCGCTCCGTATGTAGGACTTGACCCTCAGGGGCTGCATATACTCGCCTTTATTCTGGTTCTGATACTCTCAATATTTCTTATATCTATTCTTGCCAGGATTGTGACACGTATTTTCGAGGCGGCATCTCTGGGGCTTGTGAACAGGCTTCTGGGCGCCTTGATAGGGCTTTTTATTACGGCTCTCGTCTTGAGCATAGTCCTGCTGGGTTTTGAGAAGTTCAATGATATGGTGAAACTCGTGGAGCCTGAAACTTTGAGTCAATCCCGTATGTATATGCCTATAAAGGGCTTTTTGTCAGTTGTAACGCCTTTCCTGGAAGGCTTCCTTTTCTAAAATGTCAAAAATCATTCTCATAGAGACCTCCACCGCCCTCTGCTCGACAGCTTTGCTTGAGGACGGAGCAATAAGCGTTTATAAAGAGACCGACATCCCCAGGGAGCAGGCATCCAAAACGGCTGTTTTCGTGAAGGAGATGCTGGATGAACGCTCTTTGCGGGTGAGTGACTGCGATGCGGTGTGCGTGAGCATGGGCCCGGGGTCATACACTGGTTTGCGTGTAGGTGTCTCCACGGCAAAGGGGCTGTGTTTCGGAGCTAATATCCCTCTTTTAGCTATAGGGACTTTGGATATACTCGTTGCGCAGGCTCGCTCTATGCGGCTTCCCGAGAGTGCGTCTGTGCTTCCTCCGTTCTCTTCCTGCGACGGGCCGCATCCTACGATGGCATCTGCCTCGGTGCAATTTTCCGCAGAATGTGCTTTCCCTGCCGCCTACAAATATATAGTCCCGATGATAGATGCTCGGAGGATGGAAGTCTATGCTGCGGTATTCACTCCGGAGGGCAGGCAATTGACGGAGACCGAGCCTATGGTCATAACAGGAAAAAGTTTTGAAAAAGAACTTTTTCAGGGATCGGTGCTTTTCATAGGGGATGGTGCCGGGAAGTGTTCCGGAGTGCTTGACTCTCCGAACGCCCATTTCTTGCAGTGCTGTCCGCGTGCGGATGCCATGGGCGCTCTTGCCGACACGGAATACAAAGAAAAAAGATTCAAAGACCTTGCGTACTTTGAACCTTTCTATCTGAAACAATTCCTTGCCACAGTCAGCACCAAGAAATTATTTTAACATCTTCCTGAGTTCTGCGCGGAGAGCGTCGTCCCCGAGATTTCAGTATTTAGAATTTCCTCGTTCCTTATTATGTAGATACGGGTATTGAACTGCCTCTACACGTTTGATGTGTACAAATTTGGTACACATCATAAAAGTAACTATATTTGTAAAATAAAAAACAATAAGTATATGGTTGTGGTGAGCAGTAGAGAATTCAGGGCAAATCAGAGGAAATACTTTGATTTGGCGCGTACAAACGATGTCGTGATAACCTCCCGTTCCTGTGGCAGTTATAGGCTTGTGCCATTGAGTGCTGAGGATACTTTGATTGCGAGGGAAGATCTTGATGCCAAGATAAGGCGCGGCATAGCTGATTATGAAGCCGGGAAAGTGCATAGGATGAAAGACATAGAGGAGATGGGCGATTTCCTCGGTAGAATGCTTCACGAAGACTGATGTATACAATTTTATTCTCTGATGATGCAAAAAGAGATTTAAAGGAATTATATAGGAAAGCGCCGCTTTCTATCGCTAAATTTTCCAAACTCCTTGATGAAATTCGTGATCATCCAAGAACAGGTACAGGGCAAATTGAGGTTCTAAAAGGCTTTGATGGTAGCGTGTATTCCAGAAGATTGACAAAAGAACATCGGCTTGTATATAAAATATATGACGAGTTCTCTGAGGTTTTGATTCTGTCTGCCTATGGTCATTATAAATAAAGACAGTTTTCCTTTTAATTAAACCCCCGAAAGTTTTTATACTGCTTTCGAGGGTTATATCATTTTTTGTGATTATGGTCAAAAACCGCGTTTCTGTTATTTTAACATCTTCCTGAGTTCCGCGCGGAGAGCGTCGTCCCCGGTGATGTCAGCACTGACAATCTCCTCTTCCTTTATTATGTAAATGCGTGGGATTGAACTTACGTTATAGAGACTCAGTACGTTGGATTCTATGCCGAGACCGTCATTAACGTTAATCCAAGGCAGTTTCTGATTCTTTACGACAGTCGCCCAATTGGACTTGTCCGGGTCTATGCAGACTGCATAAATTTCAAGACCTTTGGGGTGGAACTCCTCGTAGAGTTTCTGGATTTTCTCAAGATTGAACATCTTCTGCGCTGCGTCGGCGCTCGTCCAGAAGTACAGGAGCTTCACCTTTGCGTCCACCTCACGCAGGGACACTTTCTTTCCGTTAATGTCCGGGAACTTTATGTCAGGATAGCCGCTAAGGTCCGCGGAATGAATCCGGGCATTCATCTGAAACTCTTTCTCCCTTCTCAGTGTCTCGTTTTCGAGAGCCTTTACATATCTTGATTCCGGATATATTTTCTTGAGAGTGTCTGTGACGCTGCGGAAATACAGGGCGTCATTGATCTGGCTGAAAATAGGAAAGCCTTCAAGATTGCGGAAAAGAACGGGAATATTCGACAGAGAAGCGGGATTTTGTATGACGAATTTTACGCAACCGCGATAGAACTCTATATAATTCCTGTAGAGTTCCCTGTCATTTTTCTGTAATTCAAGTGCTTTTTTGTAGAAATCCCTATAGGCTTTATCCGCCTCATACAGCCTTGCAGACTCCTCCGAACCCTCGAATTTGACATTCCCCGCCTCGTCCGCTTCAAATTTGATTTTGTCTCCGCTTTGCACAAGGAAGCCTGCAAGCTGACGCTCGCCCTGGAAAAGATACACAAACTCAGGATCGCCTTTCCTGACATCCAATTTGTAGCTAATGCTCCTGACTTGGTCTTTCTCCTGCGCCTTGAGGGTGTCAATTGCGTTGAAAACATTTTTGTCGAGGACTTTTACTATTATTTCAGAGTCCTTTGCCCCGGCTATATCGCCGGAAATGACCGCCTTGTGAGTACATGCTGCAAGCAGGGCTGCACCGGCAAGGAGGAATGGGATTGAACTTGCTTTCATAATTCTCTATTTCAAGTTTTGAAATGCTGCAAATGCTGCCGCCGCTATCTCCGCCTTGCGATCGTCGCTTACGGCAGGACGTTGTTTGCGGAAGTCGAGATCTCCCTCTGTCTGCATAGGCACGAGGTGAATATGTGTGTGCGGCACTTCCATTCCAAGTACTGCCACACCCACTCTCTTGCATGGAACTGCAGCCTTGAGGGCGCGGGCGACCTTGCGGGCGAACTCCCAGAGCCCTGCATAGGTGTCGTTGTCGAGATTGAAAATATAATCATCCTCGACATTCTTTGGAATTACAAGGGTGTGACCCTCCGCGAGCGGGCTGATGTCGAGAAAAGCATAATAGTTCTCGTCCTCCGCCACTTTGTAAGAAGGAATTTCCCCTTTGGCGATTTTTGTAAAGATCGTTGCCATATCAATTAAAGAGAAATATCAAGAATCTTGAATTTAAGCACGCCTGAAGGTACATTAGCCTCCACAGTGTCGCCTTTCTTGTGCCCTATGAGAGCTTTTGCAATAGGAGTGGTGGCCGCCAGCTTGCCTTTGGCAAAATCCGCTTCCGCCTCTCCTACGATTGTGAAAGTCATCTCTTTCTTGATTGAAAGATTATTTACCCTGACCGTAGTCATAAGCTGAACTGTGTCGGCGGAAACCTGCGACTCGTCGATAACGCGTGCACTTGCCACCAAATCCTTAAGTTTCGCGATTTTCACCTCCAGCAAGCCCTGGGCTTCGCGGGCCGCATCGTATTCTGCATTTTCCGAAAGATCACCCTTTTCGCGGGCTTCAGCGATAGCCGCTGAGATGACGGGACGCTGTGCAAGGGCGTCCGAAAGTTCTTTTTTTAAATTATCAAGACCTTCCTGGGTCATGTAATGTACTTCTGCCATAAATCATACAAAAATTAACGAGTCCCGCCGAAGACAGGACCCTTGTCATTTGCAAAGATAATAAATCTTTTTTGTATTTTTGTATAGTCAAGCACTTCTGAAAATGAAATCAAATAGAATAGGAATATCCATTCCTGCCTTTGCCTTTGTGCTTGCGGCGTCTGTCGCAGCATGCGGAAACGGCTCTGCCATAAATGATCCCGAGGGATACAAACTTGAAGAAAAAGTATATGTGAGAGTACCTGCGTCCATTATCGACATGGATTCCACTTCCCACGTCTGCGGGCTTGTACGCCGTGGGGACTCGCTTGAAGTTATAGGCTACGACCGCCTCGAAAAGGGACGCCCCTACCGCTATCTCGTGAAAAAAGGGAAAACCGAAGCCTTTATATACGGAAAGTATGTGAGCGATTCCCTGCACAAGGCTGTGGCCCCGTATCTTACCCACGCACTGGATTCCATACATCGTTCCGTAAAGGACCGTTTCAAGGGCGGGAAAGCCATTTCCTGCGATTTTCAGGAAAATCTGCGCCCCGCCGATATATATAAAGGCATGCCCGACCCTTGCAATGCTTTCTATCTCAATATCAACCCTTCCAATCTGAAGAATATAGACGCTTACATACGTCTGGCGGACAGCACCCGGATAAACGCTTTCGTGCTGGACATGAAAGACAATGAATGTCCCGGCTTCAAGGCAGAGGCAATGCGGCTGTATTCTCCCACCAACTACAGGCATGCGGGTTCCGAAAAGGAGGCGCTCTATAAAAAGGTTGTGGAGAAACTTCACAGGAAAGGCTATTGGGTCATAGGGCGTATCACTTGTTTCAAGGACAGCTATTTTGCCAAGGACCATCCTGAGTCCTGCATATCCATGAAAGAGGACGGCAAACCTTTCTATCATAACAAATCTTACTGGCCGAGTGCCTACAGCCGCAAATGCTGGCAGTTCAATGTGGAACTTGCCAAGGAGTGCGTGCGCAAGTTCGGTATAGACGAAATTAATTTCGACTATTGCCGTTTCCCGGACAGAATGACGAGCATAGACGGGCAGTTGAATTTCCATAACACCTACGGCGAATCCAAAGTGGAAGCCATACAGAACTTCGTGCGCTATGCCGCCGATGAATTGCATGCCATAGGAGTGCCTCTGTCGGTGGATGTTTTCGGAGAGTCTGCACAAAAAGGCTACACGACGGCCTACGGGCAGTATTGGCCCGCGCTTTCCAATGTCGCCGATGTAATCTGCGCCATGCCTTATCCCGACCATTTTGCCAGCGGCTCATTCGGTCTAAGCAAACCGTGGAATCACCCTTACGAGCTGATGAAGGCATGGGGGGAGAGAGCCGCGGCACGTCAGAGGGAAACCACCTCGCCTGCGCGCGTGCGCACATGGATACAAGTGTATCATATAATGAGACACGTGGACCCGGACGGCATAGATAATAATGCCGATTTTGTGCGCAGACAGATTCAGGGGCTTTACGATGCAGGCCTGACGGACGGCTACCTGACATGGAATGCCGGCGGAGCAATCTCAATCTACCGCAAGCAGGCCTCTGCGTACTCAATAGACTTTTCCAAGAAAAAATAAACGATATGCGCAGATTTTTTACACTATTGGGCGTTTTCCTTTCAACTGCAAATCTTAGTGCGGATAACTTTATAAGGATAAATCAGCTCGGATATATCCCGAATTCCTCCAAAGTAGCCGTGATGCTCAGCCAAGATGGAGACCGAGCCTGTTCTTTCCGCGTGGTGGATATTTTTACGGACGTTGCGGAATTTCAATCCGATGCGGTCAAGGCAACCGGTCCTTTGGGGCAGATGAAATCCACTTTCCGTCTCGATTTCTCCTCTCTTGTAAAAGAAGGAGGATATAAGATTCAAGCAATAGATGAGGGAGGGAGAGTCATCGCGGAATCTCCGGAGTTCGCTATAGGAGCCGGTGTGTACGATGGCACTGCCGATTTCGTGCTCAACTATATGCGCCAGCAGCGTTGCGGGTGGAATCCTTTTATCAAGGACTATTGTCACCAGAAGGACGGTATAATAACGGGTCATCCTACCAAAGACGGGCAGTATTTAGATGTCCGAGGAGGCTGGCACGACGCTTCGGACTGCCTGCAATACACCACGACTTCGGCAAATGCAATCTATCAGATGATGACTGCATATCGGCTCAATCCCGAAGCTTTCTCCGATGCGTACAAGGCTGACGGCACTCCCGGAGCCAATGGTATTCCCGACATAGTGGATGAAATAAAATGGGGGCTTGAATGGCTCGACAAGATGAATCCTGCTCCAGGGGAAATGTATAACCAGATTGCGGACGATCGTGACCATGTGGGTATGCGTCTGCCTTCGGACGATCAGGCGGATTACGGCTGGGGCAAAGGACAGGACCGCCCGGTGTATTTCTGCTCGGGAGAAAAGCAGGTCAGAGGCGTGAAGTATAAACTTATGAATGCCACGATGGGTATTGCAAGCACCGCCGGGAAATTCGCTTCCGACTTTGCCCTCGGTTCGGAAGTCCTCAAGCCTTTCTATCCCGAATTTGCAGAGAAAATAGGAGCCAAGGCTGCGGCTTGCTATCAGGCGGGACTTGACAAGCCAGGCAACTGCCAGACTGCCTCTGTCGTCTCTCCGTATATCTACGAAGAGGATAATTGGGTGGACGATATGGAACTTGCAGCTCTCGAACTCTACCGTAAGACGGGAGATGAAAAATACCGCATACAGGCAATTGAATTCGGGCGTCGCGAGCCTGTAACCCCATGGATGGGAGCGGACAGCGCGAGGCACTATCAATGGTATCCTTTCATGAATATGGGCCATGTGGAACTTGCATTGATGAGTAGCGGACGCCTGCATGACGAATTTATACGCAATATACGCGCAGGTATTCGGCGCACTTTCGAGAAAGCCGAGGGCACTCCTTTCCTGTATGGCATTCCGTCAGTATGGTGTTCCAACAACCTCACTTCGGCTATGCTCTCGCAGTGCATCTTTTATCGACGGATGACGGGAGACAGGACTTATATTGAAATGGAGGGCGCTCTGCGCGACTGGCTCCTGGGCTGCAATCCCTGGGGCGTCAGCATGATAGTGGAACTGCCCAAAGGAGGCACTTATCCAATGCAGCCGCACTCATTCATCATAAATTATAAATTGGGAAACACTACGGGAGGACTTGTGGACGGTCCGGTCTATTCAACTATCTTCGGAAGTCTGCTCGGAGTAAACATACAGGGAGGAACCAACTATATGGAATTTCAGCCTGGGAATATGGTCTATCACGATTCTACCCACGACTACTCCACCAACGAACCTACTATGGACGGCACCGCATCTCTGACTTTCCCTCTGTCCGCTTATGAAAAAGAGGGGCATGAGGGCAGGCTCGATAATGATAAAAACATATACAGAGATGGCGGCATAGTGCGCACTGACCCTTCCAAAAAGCGTATCTCTCTTGTTTTTACCGCGGATGACAGGGCAGACGGGGCGGAGGCAATTATTTCCGCTCTCGGGAAAGCCGGAGTGAAGGGTGCGTTTTTTTTCACAGGCAGGTTTTTTCAACTTTATCCTGAACTCGTACGCCGCCTGATTGCGGAAGGGCATTATGTAGGGAGTCACAGTTACGGGCATCTGCTTTATATGCCTTGGGACAATAAGAATATTATGAATGTGAGCCGCGAGGAATTTATTTCCGATATGCAGAAAAGCTATGCCGAACTTGCCAAATTCGGAATAAGTAGGGACGATGCGCCTTTTTTCATCCCGCCTTATGAGCATTACAATGCGAAAGTGAGCTCATGGGCGCGTCAGATAGGACTTCGCCTTGTCAATTATACTCCGGGGACGGCCACCAACGGGGACTATACCACTCCTGAAATGGCACATTATTACAGCAGCGATTATATTCTTAAAAAAATACGCGAATGTGAAAAGAAAGACCCTGACGGTCTTAACGGTCACATTATCTTGATTCATTTGGGTACGGAACCTGCCCGCACGGACAAGTTTTATAATAAACTTCCTTCCCTAATAAAGGAACTGCGCCGCAAAGGCTACGAAATAACTCCCCTCAAAGAGGCGATAGGGAGATATACTTTATCCGCAAAATAAAAAAGCTGACTCAAAAGTTTAGAGGAGGAGTCTGGGGTGCGTGGGGGACTGCGTTCGCTACGAAGCGAGATGGAGTGGAGTAGCCCTGCAGGGTATCACTTTCTCCGGCTCGAGTTAGGTTTCTGCTCCGGAAAACGGGCAGAGCTCCTGCCAAAAACGCCCTGTTTTGACGGTCACAGATTCCGTCCGTTTCGATTTAGTAGAAAATCAAAAATGTTCAGGATGAGTATACCGTCATCGTTGCGGAAAGTGGGCTGCATGCCTCCTACGATGACAACTTTCTGAAAACTGTCTTTAATCTGTTTGAGTGAGCGTAGTTCTTGTTCCGTTTTTTCTTCAGACGGCAAAGCGTAAGCCGACTGGATATAGATTCTGTCCTGCCCTCTGTTGCATACGAAGTCCACTTCAAGCTGCTTGCGTTCACTTATTCCATTTTCGTTTTTCGTATTTTGCGTAACCTGCCCTACATCCACAGAATAGCCACGCATTCGCAACTCATTGTATATAAGATTCTCCATCAAGTGTGTGTGTTCTGTCTGGCGGAAATTCAATCGGACATTGCGTAATCCCAAGTCTTCAAAATAGTATTTTGCCGGAGTATCAATGTATTTACGCCCCTTAATGTCATAGCGTACGGCACGCTCCATCAAGAATGCATCCTGCATATAGTCCAGATAAGTTTTGACGGTGTCCCTCGTGATGGTGCTTCGTTTTGCAGTTTGGAAAGTGTTCGCTATTCTCTGTGGGTTGGTAAGGCTTCCGATGCTGCTTGCCATGACATCAATCAGTTCTTCCAAATCATCATCGTTGCGTATGCCGTGCCTTTCCTTGATGTCGATAAGATAGGTATTTGAGAAAAGCTGTTGCAGATAGTTCTTCTTCTGTTGCTCCGTGGGCATCGTTACCGTTTGGGGTAAGCCTCCCAAAAGCATGTATTCATTGAGGTGTGTTTCCAAGAAGGGGGCATTCGGCTTCACCGACATATATTCGTTGAAACTCAATGGGTGATGCGTAACTCATCGCCCCTGCCACGGAAGGTCGTCACAACATCTTTTGACAGGAA
>CAUUCY010000018.1:0-25505 GCA_963543835.1 uncultured Bacteroidales bacterium | reverse complement strand
ATGGTCACAGGATTCTTTACCTCGTATCCGCTCGACATCTCTATCTGCCACTTGCAGGTCTCGCATTCGCATGCAACATAATCAGGATTGACCGCCTTTATATTGTCAAAGAGAGGCTGTCCTATCTTCTGCGAGACCTCGTAATTCTCCTTCTTGAAGCCGTAGGTGCCGGCTATGCCACAGCAATTGCTGTCGAGCAGTTCCAATTCCAGTCCCGGAATCATTTGCAGGAGTTTTATCGTGTACACTCCCCATCCGAGACGTTCCTGATGGCAAGGACAGTGATATGCGACGCGGGCCTTGAAGCCCGGCTTCCACTTGGGCACGATTTCCCCGCACTCTATCGCCTGATATATGAATTTCTCGAAAATATGTATATTTTCCACAATATCTTTATTGTCCACTCCGAGGACTTCCGGATATTCCTCGCGCAGAGTCATTGTACAGGAAGTGGAAACAGTGACTATGGGACGCCCTGCCCTAACGGACTCTCTGAAGAGCGCCATGTTGTGGATTGCATCCTCTCGGGCGGAGGCAATCTGACCATTGGTGATTTTTGCCACTCCGCAGCACTTTTCCTTTTCCATTATATTGACTCCGTAGCCGAAGGCATTCATGACTTTCACGAAATCCCGCCCTATTTGAGGGTAGTTGTAATTTGCATAGCAGCCGTGGAAATAGCTTATCTGCTTAGGGAAGGATGCCTGAGACTTCGCCGCAACCTTCTTGTACCAGCCCACAAAGGAACTGAAAGAATATGATGGGAAAGTGCGGTGCTTGTCCACGCCGAGCACGCCGTGCATGAGTTCCTTTACAGGTTTCAAACCAAGTCCCCAATTCACCACAGGAGCGAAAGGTTGAGCCATAGTACCCATGAAATCGGTATTTGCAAGAACCCAGTCACGAAGTTTCGGAGCTCCGCCGTAATGTTCGCTCTTCGCTGCCTGTATCAGGTCGCCTATACGGACTCCGGACGGGCATGCCACTTCGCAGCGTTTGCAATTCGTACAATATTTAAGGGCATCTTCGTAGAAGAGTCCGTTCTTGAGACGATAGCGTTCCCCGTCAGGTCCCGAACGCTTGGGGCCCGCATACTTGGGATTATTCTTCATCACCGGGCAGACAGAAACGCAAATTGCGCATTTCTGACAATTCTCAAGATTGTGTAGACTTATATTATTTTCTTGCATCTCTTTCCTTGATAATCAATTTCGCAACTTCGAGAGCAGCCGCCCTAAGCGCCTTCGTATCGTCTTTTTCGGCAAGGGTACAACCTTCCACGACTTCTCCTACAGCAAAAAGGTTAGTCACAGCCTTTGAATTGATAAAAGGATGATATTGTGCATCCACTTTCACACCGAAATCCAGAAAAGGCTGGTGGGCGGCAAAGCTGTAGTCGAACCAGGCTTCGCGCTCTTCAAGATATTTCACGTCAAGCCCGAACAGGGGTTCATATACCTTGTCCATGTCCGCCACTATGCCACGTCCGAAGAATTTACCCGTAGCAAGCACGAAATATTCAGCTCGCAACTGCTCGTCGGGCATATTCTCACTCCTAACATAAAGCACTTTGTCATTTTCAACAAGGGAGTCCACAACGCGGTCGCTGTTCAGATACACTCCGTGCGCCTTGGTGAATCCTCTATAATCCACATTGTGTATTGAGCGTCCCTCGCTTATGAGCGCGCACTCGAAGCTTGCTTTCTGAAGATACTCTGCAACTGTCAAGCCTGCGATGCCGCCGCCTATTATTATAATGTCAAATTTCATTATTCTGCCTCCTTGAACGATGCAGGCTCGCCTGCCTTGTAAACTTTCTGCATGAATTCCATTTCGCGAAGCGTATCGCCCCAAGCCACAGGTATCATTCCTTTCCAACGCTCATCGAGAAACTCCCTCCTGAGGGCTTCCTCCTTTTCCGGAGCGCCGAGAGCTTTTGCGAGAGCGAGGGAGGCTTTGCGTATGCAGAAACTGCCCTGACATGTGCCCATGCCGACTCTCGTGCGGCGTCTGAGGTCTTCGAGATTGCGGACATTCAGTTCCTTTACGGCATATTTTATTTCACCCATGCTGACGTGCTCGCATTCGCAGATCAGCTCCCTGTCCTCCTCGGAGGAGAAATCGATGAGTTTGCTTCGCGTGCCCTGACGCCCGCCGGAGGCTTTCTGACCTATTCCAGCACCGTTCCAGCACTTAATGGACTCCGAAGATAATTTTTCAGATCCTGGCAGGGCTTTTTCCGCAGTCTCGCACTTTCTGTCCAAAGCGAGTTTTGCGCATACGGCATCTGTCGCGATTTCCGCCATGAGGCGGTAAGTCATCAACTTTCCGCCGGTAATGCTTATGAAGCCCTTTATGCCATCGCGCTTTTCGTGATCAAGACAAATAATACCTCTGCTTATATTGCGCCCTGTAGGGTCATCGTCGGAAGCAACGAGAGGACGCACGCCGGCATAGGCGCGGAGTATGCGGGTTGTGGCAAGGGAGGGAGCAAGAGCACAACCCTCGCGCAGCAGCAATTCGACTTCCTCCCTTGTCACTTTCATATTGTCGCACTCCTCGAAAGGCACTTTGGTGGAGGTCGTACCTATCACGCATACAGTATCACCGGGCACGAGTATATCGCCGTCCGCGGACTTGCGGCAACGGTTTATTACTACATTGTTCACTCTGTGACCGAATACGAGAAGCGCCCCCTTGGCAGGATACATACCAACGCGCGCGCCGGCAAGTTCCACCAGCTTCTGTCCCCATATTCCTGCGGCATTCACCGTCACGGGAGCATAATACTCCCCCGTTTCTCCGGTCTTGCTGTTGCGGGTCTTCACCCCGACTATAGTGTTCTCCTTGTCCTTCATAAGGTCCACGACCTCGGTGTAGCTGAGAACTTGCGCTCCGTGCAAACGTGCGTCAAGAACATTGGCAGAGCAAAGACGGAAAGGGTCAACGGCTCCGTCGGGAACTTTGACGGCACCTATGAGCGAGCGATTTACCGAAGGCTCCATAAGCACAGCCTCGCGCGGGTCTATCGCCTCCGCATCTATTCCGGACGCGAGACAGGCTTCTATGAATTTTTTCTGATAGTCAAGACCGTAGCCAGAGTCCTCGTCTTCGGGCAGGGTTATGAAAAGCCCCCCGGTATCCTCAACGCAATTCGATGCGATTTTTCTAAGAATTTTATTTTCCCTTATACACTCTCCGGCGGATTCGCTGTCTTTCACGGCATAGCGGGCTCCGCTGTGCAGCAGTCCGTGATTGCGTCCCGTCGCTCCGGTCGCGATGTCGTCACGTTCTATCAAAAGGACCTTCAACCCCCTCATAGAGCAATCCCTTGCCGTGCCGGCTCCTGTAATGCCGCCACCTACAATGATCACATCAAAATTTGTCATTGACTTCATATATTTTTTGAGAAGTACAAATATACGAAAATCTTTATTGCCATTCTTATCCTTTTTAGTTATTTTTGTCATCGGAAGATGATTGTGCTTACAAACATTGAAAACCCTAAACCATGTCAGCGCATCCCGAACTTGAAATCGACATTGAGAAAATAATCAATAGTCGTTCAAAGAAGAAAATGCCCAAGTTCCTTATAAACTTTTTCAAGAAATTCATCCATCAGGATTTGATAAACGAGTTTCTTGTCAAAGGCTATGAAGGGACTGAGTTCTGCAGCCGTGCGATAGAGCATCTCGGGGTAAAGCTTGACGTGCGGGGAATGGAAAATCTCACTCTCCCCGAAGGCAGCAGATATTGCTTTGTCAGCAACCACCCCCTGGGCGGCATAGACGGTCTGGCTCTTGGCGCGATAATAGGGGAAAAATTCGACGGAAAGATAGCTTTCCTTGCAAATGACTTTCTGATGAATATCAAAGGCATAGCCAAGCTTTGCGTACCTGTGAACAAGATAGGCGCACAGTCGAGGGAACTTTCCTCAAGAGTGGACGAAGTGTTTGAATCCGACAGACAGCTTATAATCTTCCCCGCAGGTCTTTGTTCCAGAAAAATCGGGGGCATAATACAGGACATAAGATGGGGGAAGATGTTTGTCAAAAAAAGCGTACAGTACGGACGTTATGTGGTGCCCATACGTTTTGAGGCTGAAAATTCAAAAAGGTTTTATTTCATCGCGAATCTCTGCAAGTGGCTTAAACTGCGCTTCAACTTCGCCATGCTTTTCCTGCCCGACGAGATGTACCGCAGCCGCGGAAAGACTTTCCGCGTGGTTATAGGAAAGCCCATAGCGCCGGAGAGTTTCAAAAATACGAAGACCCCTCTCGAATGGGCCCAGATTGTAAGAAAAACCGTGTATGAACAGTAAATAGATGTACTACTATGGAAGCAATCATATCCCCCGTGGACAGCAAGCTGATTCTTTCGGAACTGACTCCAGACAAGAAAATAAGCAATACCAATAAAGCCGGCAACGAAATTTACGTCGTAGATTATTTCAATGCCCCGAATACCTTAAGGGAGATAGGACGCCTAAGGGAAATCACCTTCAGGGCTTCCGGCGGGGGTACGGGTCTGTCCTGCGACCTGGACAAATTCGACACTATGCAGGAGCCCTACTCGCAGCTTGTCTTGTGGGACCCTGAGACAAATTCCATACTCGGAGGCTACCGCTTCATACTCGGCAAGAAAGTAAAATTCGACTCCGAAGGTCAGCCTGTGCTCGCAACCTCGCACATGTTCCGTTTTTCGGAGAAATTCATAAAAGAATATCTCCCACATACAATTGAGCTCGGACGCTCTTTCGTGACGCCTGAATATCAGAGCAGCAAAGCGGGGGCAAAGGCTATTTTCGCTCTTGACAATCTTTGGGACGGGCTCACTGCGCTTATGCTGATTTACCCTGATATGACATATTTCTTCGGGAAGATGACCATGTACCCCGAATATGACCGCACGGCAAGAGACATAATATTGCGTTTTCTCGACAAGCATTTCCATGACGAGGAAGGTCTGGTCACGGCTTACAGCCCTCTGCAAAGAAGCACCGACGAGCGTCTGATAGACATGATCCTCAAAGAAGATAATCTGGAGAAGGACTACCGCTGCCTCAAGGAAGCCGTGCGCAGGCTGGGCACCAACATTCCGCCTCTCGTAAATTCATATATGAACAGCTCTCCCACAATGAAAGTTTTCAGCACGGGCATAAACGACAGTTTCAGCGATGCTGAAGAGACGGCTATTCTAATAAATTTCGACGAGATGAATCCCGAAAAACGCGACCGTCACATCAATTCCTACATATCGGATAAGATACGGCAACTCAAAGCCCGTTTCCCGCTTATCACAGAGAGCATAGAGCGTAGAATCCTGGAGAAATGGACATGGCGCAGAAGCAAGCTGCGCGAGAAGAGAAACGCAGGGAAACAGGATTAGTTCCTCAGCCTGCGGTCTATCTTTTTGCGGAGTCTGGAAGCGAGATCGAGATGTCCGAGCTTTTCCGATTCGTCAAGCCATTTGCGCGCAAGTTCCATATCTCCCAGCATGTAGCAGGATACAGCCACGTTGTAACATGCGGCGGCGCGCCTGCTTGAGGAGCCTTTGACACTCTGTTTCATCCATATATCCATAGCCTTCTTCCACTGCATGTCCTCGGCATAGTAAGAAGCATAATCCCAATCATTTCCCCAAGAAAGGTAATAATAGTAGTCTATGCGCTCTTCTTTCCAGTTGGGATAGAGCTGTCGCGCCACTTCTTCACCGAATTTGGAGGCAAGGGATGCCATGCCCTTTTCGGGAATCGCTTCGCTGTCCTTTATAAGAAACACCTTGTCATTCGCCTTGTTCATGGAGTCATAGACATATACCTGCACAAGGCAGCTGAGACGATTGTTTCCATCCATAATCACATTAGGCACGTCCTGCAGTATAACCACATCCGAGCCTGTCTTCATGACCATGGATACAAGGCTGTCCTTTGATACATATTTGCCCATAGGGTCACGCGGAGCGCGGTAAACGGCTATGGATTGTTCTCCGTCGAAATACTCTTTTTCGAGATTTGAGGCTATAGCTTCCGCCATAGTGCGGCAGAATGAGGTATCGGACTTGTCTTGCGGCTCAAGACTTATCACAGACAGCGACTTGCCCACGATGTCAAGTCCGGAATTAGACGGGCGACGCATCTGCGCATATACATTGTAGACAGAAGGAGTACAACTGCATACAAGTAGCGTCACTACCGGTATTATTGCAAATATTTTATTCATAATGAAGCATTTGTGCTATTAAATCATAATCATCTACCTTGGTGATACGGACCGTTATGAATTTCCCTTTGAGCAGAGCGGCGGAGTCCTCGGGATATTCCACAAAGATTTCCCCGTCCACTTCCGGGCTTTCAGCCTGGCTGCGGCACACAAGGCAGCCGTTGATGTAATCGTCAACAAGCACTTTGATTTCCGTACCGACTCTTGACTCATTTATGCCGAAAGAGATTTCCCTTTGCAGAGCCATCAGCTTTTCAAGGCGTTTCTGTTTGACTTCTTCGGGTATTTCGTCTTTGAAATGTTCCGCACCGTAAGTGCCCTCTTCCTCGGAATAAGTGAAAGCTCCGAGTCTATCGAAGCGTACGTCCCTGACGAAGTCAAGCAATTCTTCAAACTCTTCCTCTCCCTCTCCGGGATGTCCCACTATCACGGTTGTACGGAGCACTACTCCGGGGACACGTTCGCGCAGTTTCTTTATCAAAGCCCTCGTCCACGCTCCGTCGACATGACGGTGCATCATGGAAAGAACTTTGTCGGAAATGTGTTGCAGAGGTATGTCAAGGTATTTGCAGACTTTGGGATTATTCGCCATCTGGTCAAGAACATCCTCGGGGAAATCTGCCGGATAGGAATAATGTATGCGCAGCCACTCTATGCCGGACACCTCCGAAAGGGCTTTCAGCAAGTCGGCAAGGGAGCGGCGTCCGTAAAGGTCAAGTCCGTAGTAGGTAGTGTCCTGGGCAATTATTTCAAGTTCCTTGATGCCACGGGATGCAAGCTGCCGAGCTTCCTTTACGAGCACTTCTATGGGCACGGACTTGTGCGCACCCCTTATGTATGGAATGGCACAGTAGGAACAGCGTCTGTCACAACCTTCGGAAATTTTCAGATAGGCATATCCGTAGCCCGGTTCCGTGAGAAAACGCAGGTTTTCATCATAAGGACTTTCCACTCCCAAAGCATTGGCTATGGGAGTCAGGCTTCTCGCTCCGAACCATCTGTCCACCTCCGGCATGAGCTCGGGAAGGCTGTCTTTATAACGTTCAGAAAGGCATCCGAAGACCCACAACTCTCCTATCTCCCCCCTTTTCTTGCGTTCTGCGGCAGCAAGAATCGCATCTATGGATTCCTGCTTGGCATCTTTGATGAAACCGCAAGTGTTTATGAGGCAATAGTCCGTAACCCGGCTTTCGTTCTCGGATACAATGTCATAGACATCAGCGAGTCTGGCAAGCAGGTGCTCGGTGTCAACAGTGTTCTTTGAACAGCCCAAAGTCTGTACACGGATGCTTTTTCTGTCCATAAATTATTTTTCTCCGGACTCTTCTTCCTCAACGAATTCGAGTGATGCGAACTGCTTTAGCTCGTTGTACCAATCCACGACTTTCTTCATGTGAGAAACGTAGAAGCGTTCTTCGTCATAGTTTGGAATTGCTTTTCTGAAAAGTTCTTTAAGCGCCTCCGGAGCCGTCTTTGAAGACGGAGCGGGCTCTTCTCCGAGGACTTCGTGCAGTTTTGCAAAGACTTCCTTGAGTTTGAGTTCCCCCTCGGAAGTATAGATTGCGATGTCGGCAAGAGTGCTGATACGGCACTTCGTGTCAAAAACCGTTCTCTTTTTGGTTTCAAGGGATTCTGCAATCGCTCCGTTGCGCGCCTGCGCAAGATAAAGGTAAAGTCCGTGCTGGCCCGATACTGACAAAATTTTAGCAAGATCTGTTTTCATTTTTTCTTTGTTTTCATGAACAGTTCCACCACTTCATCTGTTTTTCTGTGGAGCATGTCCAAAGTATTATCGTTCAAAATATAATAATCCGCGTCCACGGCATCGGTGCTTTGGGATTGCATACGCGCAAGGACCTCCGCTTCTGTAATGCCGCTGCGCTCCGTCACCCTCGCCACTCTCTGCTCCAAAGCTGCGTCCACGAAAAGCACGGCATCGGCGAGAGCGAGCAGTTCAGGGACACGCAAGGCTATCGCCGACTCTATTACAGCAATTTCCGCACCTGACTTTTCCTGAAAGGAAAGCCAAAGAGCCAGGTCGGCATTTACCGCAGGGTGAACTATTGCCTCGACAGCCTCTCTTGCGCCTTTGTCGGCGAAGATAAGTGCCGCAAGTCCTGCCCTGTCGAGCCTCCCGTCTTTTACTGGCACTCCGCTGCCGAACATGGACGCAAGAGCTTCGAGCAGTTCGGGCTTCTCGTCATAGAGCGCCTTGGCACGGCTGTCGCAGTCGTACACAGGAAAGCCCCTGCCTTTGAGATAACGGCAGATTTCACTCTTTCCGCTACCTATACTCCCGGTAATTATCAACTTTTTCATCGCTCTATACATTCAAAGACTTCCGGTTCTGTTTTCAGGCTTATTACATCCTTTGTAAGTCCGCCTGTTTTCGCAACGCAGCGACCGTTGATTGAATTTGTAAAATCCCTGTAATCTATGTAAAGAACAAGCTCGTCAAAAGGGTCCTTGACCAGAGGGAAGACGCACTTGAGCACTACTTCGGCATTAGAAGGATAGACCTCAAGAGTGCGGGATGCGGGTTTGTTGCGTATCTGCACATTTATGCTGCGGCGAATCTCGACATAACGCACCACATCGATGTTGTAGCCGACCTCGGAAACCGACAGGCGCATACCCTTGGGAGTGTCGAGCCCCACCATACCGTGAGCGCCCGACTGCAATTTATCCAGGGAGACTGTTTTTGTCCTTATGTAGTTTATACTCTCAAGCCTTTCCGGCTCGCCATACACGGTCACGGAGTCGGGATTGGTGACAAATTCGGAAGTCGCCATGTATTGAGGCTTGAATGTGATTATGGTAACAGGCTTTACAGGCACTTTTTTGTGCGTTTCCCTCTGGAAATGAAATATGTAAGAGGGTGAAACGAAACTTTCTATGCCTACATCCTGCCCGAAAATCTTGGGCACGTAGTTGTTCAGGGCAGCGGAATTTATGGAGAAAGTATCATCCTTGCCGGGCGCGAAGTAGGAAGGGTCTATATCCACGATCCTGGCTTCTTTCTCGCCCGAGAGCCGCAGACTGAGAAGCCCGAAGCCCGAAATGCGCACACGCGCCGCAATCACGGTACCAGAAGAGGAAAGCTGTGCGCGCCCTTCGATGTTGCTACGCGCCTTGACAGGCACGCTTACTACGGAAAAATAAGTCTGACTGAGATTGTATCCCAGCCAAATGAAAAACGCGATAAGGAGAGATGCGACAAAAATCGTCACGTCTCTCCTACGCGGGACCAGCTCTGTCAGAAGCCTATGATAAAATCTTCTGAGCATTTCCGCCGGTGATTATTGCTGGACGCTTGAGTAATCCTTTACAAGAGAACCCTTGTCAACCCTTAGCTTGATTTCACCGTCAACCTTGAGGAGTACGGTCTTTTCCTCAATCTCCGCAACAGTGCCGTAGATGCCGCCCACGGTGACCACTTTGTCACCTTTTTTCAACTCCGAGCGGAATTTCTGCAATTCTTTTTGCTGTTTGCGCTGCGGACGGATCATGAAAAAGTACATCACAGCCAACATTAGGGCAATCATTACCCAGAAGCCTATAGACGAGCCTTGAGTAGCCGCTGCACCTGTCTGGAGGAGTGTAAAAAGAAAATTCATACAATCTGTGTTTTATTTGTTGCAAATATAGTTAAAATCAATCGGAAAATCAAAGCAGGCCCGCCCCCCGCTTCACTATCACTCCTTCATCCATCAATTTATGGATAAGATTGTTCAGTATGCCGTTCACAAAAGAGCGGCTGGACGGGGTGCCGAAGAATTTTGATATTTCCACATACTCGTTGATTGTCACTTTCACCGAAAGTTCGGGGAAACATTCAGCCTCGGCAAGTCCGCAGGAAACAAGCACGACGTCGGTTATGAAAAGGCGGTCCTTGTCCCAGCCGTTCACGCTGGACGCCATCATGTCGTAATAATCCTGAAACTTGAAATACGCCTTTGTAAGCACTTTGCCGATAAAATCCTTGTCGGATTCAGCCTTCTCGGAATTATCGCTCTGATACAGCACAGGCAGAGCCCAGCCCTCCCCGTTCCCGAGAGCCTTGACCGTCTTGCAGCAATATGTCAGTGCGTACTCGAGATCGTCAGCCCAGTGCATGGAGTATTCTTCAAGTATGGCTTCGCACTCGGCATTGCCGGAAAACTCCTCTTCAAAAATCTTCACCCAAAGGGCTGCATCCTCCTTTAGGGAGTGCCCTTCCGAGTTCATGTAAGCCTTATAATAATCCCTACCTATAATGGTCTTGTAGAGGTTGTGGAGAAAAGCATCGTTGTTTTCCCATGAAAACTTTTTCTTTGCAAGTATTTTATTGAAATCAATATCTTCCGCAAATATTTTGGCAAGCGCATTGTTTATGAACTTCATATTGGGATTACGCTCCTGTGCCGTGGGATTGTTTTTTGAACGCAACTCTTCCGTGATGTCTGCGGCAAGTGAGGTCAGAGGCACAATTACTGCGAGCATATAGAGGTAAAGCTCTCTTGTTGCCTCACAGGAGGCATTGAGTTGCGCCTGTGCCTCCTTGAGTGTCATGGTAGGATCTTCGGCGTAACTGTAAAGGACTTTGAAAAGTTTTACGCGGAGAATTCTTCTGTTCAGCATGGTATTTCAAAAAATTTATGCAAAGATAACACGATAATTGAGAAAAAATTCTAATTTTGCAAAGATGTTTAACCAAGAAATTACATATTTGTATGTACAGAGAGGATTTTGACAAGGGCTACCAGCAGGAAAAGGGCGAGGATGATGTTTATTCAAAGCCCGTCAGAGCAGGGAAACGTACCTACTTTTTCGACGTAAAAGCCACTAGAGGAAATAAGGATTTCTTTCTCACGATTACCGAGAGCAAGCGCAGAGTGGAGTCCGACGGCAATGTGACTTACAACAAGCACAAAATATTCTTATATAAAGAAGACTTCGAGAAATTTCAGGAAGGTCTTTCGGAGGTCATAGAATATATAAAGAATGACTGCCTGCACGGAGCACCTATAGAGCAGTACCGCGGAGAGGGTCCTGAAAATGAAAGCAGCGCCTCAGAGGATGACCGATACTCAAAGGTCGACTTTGAAGAACTTTAATTCAGATCATTCACGAAGGCGGCCGTTTTGAAGGTCGCCTTTTTAATACGAGCTTATGAGCAGAATACTTTTAAGAAATATAACTCTCGATGGCGGGCAGAAGGATATTTTCATCGACGGGAATCTCATTTCCCGCATAGAGCCTGCGAACAGCATCGCCTCCGACCGCAGCACCCACATAATGGATTGTAGCGGAAAGGCTGCCGTGCCCGGCTTCATCAACATGCACACTCACGCCGCCATGTCTCTTATGCGCGGAATAGGCGAAGATATGGTCTTTCAGGATTGGATAAACAAAATATGGAAGATAGAAGAGCATATAGACTACGAATTCGTGTATTGGAGCGCAAAGGTCGCATGTCTTGAAATGATACGCACGGGCACCACTACTTTCAACGACCAGTACTGGTTCTTCTCCGCAGCGCGTCAGGCCGCCGTGGATATGGGCATACGCCCTGTGCTGGGCTATGACGTAATGGACAAATTCGACCCCAATGAGGCCCGCAGGGAAAGAGAACAGTGCATGAAGATGTATGAACAGTTCTCAAGGGAGTGGGACGACAATTCAATATATGCCGTGGCTTTCCACGCCATATATTCCGTAAGCGAAGAAATGATACTGTGGATAGACAAATTTGCGCGCGAACGCAAACTCCGGCTCCACATACATCTCGCCGAAACAATTAAGGAAGTGGAGGACTGCAAAAAACTGCACGGGGGTCTGACTCCGGTGGAGTATCTCGACTCTCTCGGAGTGCTCGGTCCCCACATACTTGCAGCACATACGCTTTGGCTCTCGCCTCACGATATAGAGCTGCTCGCCAAGCACGGGGTGCACTGCATCCACAACATAAACTCCAATGCAAAACTCTGTTCCGGATATAAATTCCTCTACAACGAACTGCGGGACGCCGGAGTGAATGTGTGCCTGGGCACAGACGGCTCGGCATCTTCCAACAACCTGGACATGCTCGAAGCCATGAAAACCTCAGCCCTCTTCCAGAAAGCATGGCGCAGCGACCCCAAGGCATGGCCGCTCGACGAACTTCTCGCCTGTGCGACTTCCCACGGAGCAAAGGCTCTCGGACTTAATTCGGGCGTAATAGAAGCGGGCAGAATAGCGGACATAAACATAGTAGATACGGACAATTCGTTTTTCCTCTCGGACGGGCCTTTCCTTGCCAATCTTATTTATTCCGCACACGCCGACTGCATAGAAACAGTTATATGCAACGGACGCATTGTGATGTGCAGGCGGGAAATTCCGGGAGAACGGGAAATACTTGCGGAGGCAAGAAGAGTTCTGAACAAAATAAAATAAGTGCTAAAACTGAATATTATGGAAAAAGATCCACGCATAATCCGCATAAACAACGCAGCGGAGTACATTAAAGACCATATCAAGGGACGCAAACCTGTCGTAGGAATCATACTCGGCAGCGGTCTTGGCAAACTTGCCGACAAGATCGAAGACAGGATAGAAATCCCCTACAACACCATTCCCAATTACCCCGTTTCCACAGCCATAGGGCACAAGGGCAATTTCATAATAGGAAAGCTCGGAGGCAAGTGCGTAATCGCGATGCAAGGGCGTTTCCATTATTATGAGGGCTACTCTATGGAACTCGTGACCCTTCCCGTAAGGGTAATGAAAATGCTCGGCGTGCAGACTGTCTTCGTGTCAAATGCGGCCGGAGCATGCAACCCCGAATATAAGGTGGGAGATCTTGTAATAATCAAGGACCACATCAGCCTCTTCCCCAACCCACTGATAGGCAGGAATCTTGAAGATTTCGGACCGCGCTTCCCGGATATGACCTGCGCTTACGATCTCAAGATCATACAAATTGCAGAAAAACTTGCCGCCGAAATGAAAATCGAAGTGCGCAAGGGCGTTTATCTCGGCAGCACGGGACCTACATACGAAACGCCTGCGGAAGTCCGTTTCTACAACAGGATAGGGGCAGACCTGCTGGGCATGTCCACCATACCGGAGGTTATAGTGGCCCGTCATTGCGGAATGAACGTATTCGGAATGTCAGCCGTGACCAATGTCTCGAACACGGACAATATAGAGCGAAATCTGAATGACGGAGAGGATGTAGTGAAGCAGGCCGACCTTGCTGCAGACAGGATGTCGGCGCTGTTCGCAAGAATCATAGAAAATCTATAAGGTCTTTCTGTTCCTGCAACAATATATCGCGATGGAGCGAACGCCTGTACTTTTTGTATGCGTCCTCCATCGCGTTTTTTTCTTTCGGGTCCATTGCGAACTCACAGAATCTTTCCCATATATAATCCACAGCCTGCTGGGAAGGGTGCACCATATCTTCCGCATAGAACCTGTAATCGCGCAACTCATCTATCATAATCTCGAATGCCGGGAAATAGACGCAGCGTAAAGGAAACTCGGCACACAGCTCCGACACGGCAAGAAGCAGGGATGCCTTGCTGAGAGAATTTCCGCAGGCACCGTCGGCAAGATGCCTTATAGGACTGACGGTAAAGAAAAATTCCTTGTCGGGATTTGCCGTCAAAATGCGTTCAAGGCGGTCAAAAATACTCTCTTTGGAAAGACGCTCGCGGAAAAACTCTTCGGCAGGTCTTTTAAGACAGTTACTGACAATTAGTCCCGTGGATTTATAAGAATATACCCAAGCAGAACCAAGGGTAATAACAACTTTGTTACATTTGCGCCAGAAAGTGGAAGCCGCCTCTAAGGAAGCGTTCGCATCTCTTAAAAACTCTTCTTTCGTCGCACGTGCAGCCTTTGTGTGGTGGGAAAAGGAACATACCAGTCCGGCACCCGCCCCCATTTCCACGCAGTCGTCTTCCGTGAACTTTTCCCCGGTGAAGAGACGTTCCACTGAATTGAAAACAGATGCAGGATTATAGAGGGTTCCGAAAGGATTGACACATACATCGAAGCCGTGTTGCTTCATCTTCCCGCCCATATTGTCGGCGAAGCAACTGCCGAGAATCATAATCCTGTCGGAAAGGGAAATGCCTAAAGGACTGATTCCAACTTCAACTTCGGTATGCAATTTCATTATAAGCCTATTTTAAGGAAATTTTTGTACCCCTCAATGTCAAGGTCATAAGCTCTTGCAGGAGCGAGTTGCTCGCCCTTGGAGTTCAGAAGTATGTAGTTAGGCTGGGCATTCACACCGAAACGTTTGAGAGCAATATATGAGCTTATCTGTCCGTCCTTTTTGAGCACTTTCCCCGCATCGTTGGTAATCCAACGGTCCTCGGGAAGGGTTTTCTTGCCATCGACATGAAGAGAGACAATTATATAATTGCTCATGAGTTCCCGCACGGCCGGGTCGCTAAGTACTTTAGCTTCCATTTCACGGCAGTTTGTACAGCCGTAACCTGTAACATTGACAAGGATAGGACGTCCGCTCCCCGCCGCAGAGGCAAGGGCATCATCGAGATTGTCGTAGTCCGATTCCAGGCGGAAAAGCGCAGAAGTCGAAGAGCCGGAGGAAGTGCCGATAGCCACAGAATCGTCCATAGGGGGAAGATAGCCGGAAAGCGCCTTGAGAGGAGCTCCGAAAAGTCCCGGCAGAAGATACAAAGCGAACACGAAAGAGCAGATTGCAAGCACGAGGCGGGTTACGGAAAGCGATTTAATTTCGGAATCATTTCTGAAACGCAATTTGCCGAGAAGATATATACCCATAAGTACCGAGCAAACTATCCAGATACTTATATAAAGTCCTCTGGAGAGTATGCCCCAATGGTAGACCTGATCGGCAACGCTGAGGAATTTAAGACCGAGGGCTATTTCCACAAAGCCGAGCACCACTTTGACACTGTTGAGCCAGCCTCCGCTCTTAGGCAGTTTGTCAAGCAACGAAGGGAAAAGCGCAAGTATGGTGAAAGGCAGGGCAAATGTGGCGCTGAACACCAGCATAGTCAGCATAGGCACCCATATTTCCCCGGAAATGGACTTTATAAGTATAGTCCCGACTATAGGACCAGTGCAGGAGAAAGACACCAAGACAAGGGTAAGTGCAAAGAAGAACACTCCCACAAGTCCTTTCTTGTCGGAATTTCTGTCCGCGCTGTTTGTCCAGGATGCAGGCAGAACTATCTCGAATGCCCCGAAGAAAGATGCCGCAAAGAGCATGAACACTATAAAGAATATTACATTCGGCAGCCAATGTGTCGAGAATACGTTGAATATGTCCGCAGAAACGGCAGGGCCTCCTACGAGCCAGGTTGCACCTATTATCAGAGAAACAGGAACAGTGTAGAGCAGGACGATGAAAAGCCCGAAAATAAAGGCTTTGAATCTGCCCGCAGACTGTTTGATAAAAAAGGAAATGGTCATAGGCACCATAGGGAAGACACAAGGCGTAAGGAGCATTGCAAGTCCCCATATTACAGCCTCTATCAAGAGAGCCCAGAGTGAAGTATCCGTCCGGGAAGCCTTTTCGGCAATTTCTTCTTTCAAATCCGCAGACTCCTGAGCAGCGCCTGTCTGAGGCTCGTCATCGACGGAAGCCCCGAAGTCGGCAGTTTCCGGACTATGGCACTGGTTGTCATAACAGCTTATCCATTCTATAGTACCGTGAATATCCTGGAGAGCGACATCGGGAGTGCCTGTTATCACAACCTTGCCGTCCTTTATCTGAGTACTCCATTTAACGGTTTCGTCCCCGAAGCTCACGGAGACGAAAGCGAAAATAAATGCCAAAACGGCGAAAATGCGTCGGAAATTACTTTGCATAGGCAACTGAACGTGTTTCGCGTATGACGGTTATCTTGACCTGACCCGGATAGGTCATCTCATCCTGAATTTTCTGTGCAATTTCGGCTGAGAGACTTGCCGCCTGCTCGTCGCTGACATCTTCCGCCCCTACAATGACACGAAGCTCGCGACCTGCCTGAATTGCATAGGATTTAGTCACTCCTTGATAAGAAGAAGCCAGGTCTTCCATGCCTTTTAGACGTTTGATATATGACTCTATAACCTCGCGGCGGGCCCCCGGGCGTGCGCCTGAAATTGCGTCGCCGACAAGGACGATAGGAGCGAAGATTGAAGTCATTTCGATTTCCTCGTGGTGAGCGCCAATGGCATTCACCACCTCAGGTCTTTCCTTGTACTGCTCGGCGAGCTTTGCCCCGAGCAATGCGTGAGGAAGTTCCGGATCCTCCTCGGAAACTTTTCCTATATCGTGCAGAATACCTGCCCTTTTTGCAATCTTAGGATTAAGACCAAGTTCCGAAGCCATTATGGCACAGATATTGGCAACTTCGCGAGAGTGCTGGAGCAGGTTCTGTCCGTAAGAGGAACGGTATTTCATGCGACCTATCAACTTGACAAGTTCAATATTCAGGCCATGTATTCCGAGGTCTATACAGGTACGCTTTCCTGTCTCGAGTATTTCTTCTTCAAGTTGTTTGCTGACCTTGGCAACGACCTCTTCTATACGTGCAGGATGTATACGCCCGTCCACTACAAGCTGATGCAGTGAGAGCCTTGCGACCTCCCGGCGAACAGGGTCGAATGCCGAAAGGAGAATTGCATCGGGGGTGTCGTCCACAACGATTTCAACTCCCGTAGCCGCTTCAAGGGCGCGTATGTTACGACCCTCGCGGCCTATTATGCGACCTTTGATCTCATCGCTTTCTATAGGGAAAGTGGTGACGGCATTCTCTATGGCAGTCTCCGTTGCAGTGCGCTGTATAGTGTTTATTACTATACGCTTCGCTTCTTTTGCAGCGTTCATGCGTGCCTCATCCATAGTGTCGTTGATGTATGCCTGAGCTTCCGTACGCGCCTCTGCCTTCATGTTTTCCATAAGGATATTCTTCGCTTCCTGAGCGCTCAGACCTGCAATGGTCTCAAGCTGCTTGTTTGCCTGGGCAGTGAGTTTTTCACATTCCTGCTGCTTGAAATCCAAGCCCTCTTTCTGTGCCTGAAGAGAAGCCTTGAATGCATCGGCTTCGCGGAGTTTGCGGCAAAGTTCCCCGTTCTGCTGGTTGATATTGTTCTCTTTCTGCTTTATTCTGTTCTCCGCATCACGAATCTGGGCATTCTTTTCGTTTATGTACTGCTCGTGTTCGCTCTTGAGCTGGAGGAATTTTTCTTTTGCCTGAAAAATCTTTTCCTGCTTGATTTGTTCAGCCTCAAGCTCGGCTTTTTCTATAATCTCCTCTCTGCGTCCGCTCAATCTCGCTTTGCGTAAGAGTATATAGGCGGCAAGGGCTATTATCGCACCTAACAGCGCTGCCGAAATAATGTACAAGATGTTCATATACTTTTGTTATAAATAATTTTGTTCAATTAAAAAGGCCGTCGGCTTGCTTGTCACAAAATCTTGAAAATCAAGATTTGGGCTCCGAAAAGGTTCGGCAATCCACCGTCCCTCCGTTCACGGAGGAATCCCCTTAGGTAAGCGTGGTCCGGCTTCCCCCTGTCAAGTACACCCGGTTTCATTGAAACTGTTGATTTGAGCAAAGAAGCCCGACGGCCAGGTTATTTGTTTTGCAGATATGTATCCAATCGTCGGCCCAGATCATCGGCCTCCCCTTTGAGGGATTCCAAAGCCATCTGGAAGCCTATACGCTGTACAGACTCGTTAAGTGCCACGAAAGCAAGTTTTTCTTCCGGAGAGGCAGTGGGAAATGAAATATCCAACTTGCTCAGCTGCGAGTTGATCGCTTCCGCTGCAAGCCTCATATTCTGCTCCTGTTGCTCGCTCTCTGCGGAGAGAGCGTACTCCCGTCCGGCTATCTTTATCTTAACTCTCTGAGGCATAATTATTTCTCCAACAACGAGATACATCTGTCAATCCCCGTGATGAGCCCCTCGATTCTGTCCTTTGCTTCCGAGGAGGAAGAACTCGAAACTCCGAAGGCGCCCGCCAATTTGAGATTGTCAATCTGCTCCTGCAATTCTACAATGAGCTGTCTGTCGGACGAAATCCTGTCTTCACACTCCCGAAGCTTCTCCTGAAGTTTCGTACATTCTTCATCTTTCCGTTCATAGAGCGCAACTAAGCGCACAAATTTCTCTTGAAGTTGCTCGAGCATAAAAAACGTTCAATCCGCAGGACAAAGATACAAAATTCCGATATAATATAATACAGTTGCGCTAAAATAATTTTATTTCAATGGAAAAGTACTTAAATTTGTCCCCGAATAACACTATCGAGCTCCCTAAATGTTCTCAAAGTATTTTATTTTGATATTCTCCGCCTGCCTCTTATCCGCAGTCGCATTGAGCGCCCAAAGACTTGTCTACGACGTCCAATACGAATACTACTTTGACAATCGCGAGTTCGACAGAGGAGGCAATCCCTACACGAAATCAATGACTATCAGCTCCTCCCGGCTTACTCCGGTAGTGGGATTTTCAATTGAGAGCGACACGCAGACAAATCATAAACTCATCTTGGGGGCTCAGTTTATGAGGAGGATGGGAAAAAATCCTACAGCAGCCCAATACGCCTTTTCAGAGGATGAAGCCAATAAGGGTATTTCCACAAAGAGAACCCTGCAAGAGTTTGTATATTACTATAATTTCCGTTCAAAATTAAGTAAAAACAGCACAATGGAGGGTGTTTTCGGAGCCTTTCCGCGTGCAAAAATCGAAGGGGAATACTCTCCTGCCACGCTTTCCGATTCCCTCAAATTTTACGACCCCACGATAGAGGGCATGTTGCTGAAATACAAGACAAAGAGTTTCTTCGCCGAATTGGGACTTGACTGGATGGGAATGGCAGGATTCGACCGCAAGGAGCGTTTTGAAATATTCTCTTACGGAAAATTTGATTTTTCAAATACCCTATCCGCAGGATGGACTTTGAATTTCTATCACCTTGCGGGGTCGATCGCCTCTCCCGGTGTTGTGGACAATATACTGCTGTCTCCGCATCTGAAACTTGACTTCTCAAAGACTTCTTCATTACAGCGCCTGTCATTCAAATTTTCAGCCCTCACGGCATACCAGAAAGACCGTCGTTATGACAAAAATCCGCACATTTTCATGAACGGAGAATTTATAACGGACATACGTAAATGCAATTTGGGGATTTACAACACTATCATACTTGGACAAGACCTGATGCCCTACTACAATTCAAAGTACAAAGCTTCGAAGGGCAGGATGGATATATGGAAGAAATATGCCACCCTGCTTTACCGTGGGGAAAACTATTACCGCCACCAAGTAATTTACGACAGGCTGGCGGTATCTGGGCAGCCGCATCTGGGTAAATACATAGATCTGCGCCTGTCTTTCGACTTCCATTTTGCCGACAGGATAGGATATGTCGGTTCCCAACAGAGGCTTTCCCTTATTTTCACACTGAATGAAATTTTGAAAAAACAATGACAATGAAGCATTTAAGTATAATCCTTGCATTCTTGGTTTCCGTATCTGCCTGTCATCGTCCTGCGGACGGAAACTACAGTTTTCATATACTCTCAAGCAATGATGTACACGGAAACTATTTCGATTCCACCTACATCGGAGGCAATTTGAAAAAGTCCCTCATCACCATGGACTGGTACGTGGACAGTGTCCGTACCGCCGAGGGCAAAGAGAAGGTCATACTCATAGACGCAGGAGACTGCCTGCAAGGAGACAATGCCGCATACTATTATAATTATATAGACACTACGGGCAAGCATGTATGGACGCGCATAGTCGAGGAGATGGGATATGACGTACTCGTGCCGGGCAATCACGACATAGAGACCGGTCATCCTGTCTATGACAGGGTGTACAGGGAATTGAAAAAGGCCGGGCTGCCTTACCTTGCGGCGAATGCATTCAAGGAAGGCACGAGGGACTGCTATTTCGACAGATATAAGATAATAAGAAAGAACGGCTTCAAAATCCTTGTACTCGGCTATACCAACCACAAGGTAAAGGAATGGCTTAGAGAAGAACTGTGGAAGGGTATCGAATTTGAGGACTTGATACCGCTTGTGCAAAACGATGTCGATGAACTTAGCTCCAAATACAAGCCGGATATGGTCATAGTAGCCGCCCACACGGGCTCGGGTCTGGGAGCCGGCAAGGATGACGACAACCGCGGCATGGATCTGTTAGGCAGCCTCCGCGGAGTGGATTGCATAATAACGGCGCATGATCACAGCCCGAGAGTGGAAACCAAACCCGGGTGCTGCTATCTTAATTCCGGCAGCCATGCGCGTTATCTCGGACACGGGACGGTGAATCTCGAAATAAAGAACGGGAAGGTCGTATCAAAATCCTATGATGCCAAGCTCATTCCAATAGACCCCAAGAAAGAGAATGCCGTATTCAGGAAGAAATTCCTTGCAGACTTTGCAAAGGCAAAAGCATTCACCACACGCAAGATAGGCTCGATTGCAATGGACCTTAATACAGTAGAAGCATACACAGGACCTTGCGATTACATAAATCTCCTCCACACCATTTGCAGGACAAGCTCGGGCGCGGACATTTCATTCGCCGCCCCTCTCACTTTCAAGGGAAAAATCAAGGCGGGTGATATTATTTACAACGACCTCTACACCATATATCCCTACGAAAACCAGCTTTTCGTGCTGAAAATGAGCGGGGAAGAGATTCTCCGGTATCTTAACAATGTTTACAAGCTTTGGACAATGACTGCGCCTGACGCTGATGAACGCCACCATGCATTGAGAATCGTGCACAAAGAAGACCCGCGTACCGGGCAGACGGGCTGGTCCTTCGTTGCAAGGCCTTACAATCTCGATTCCGCAGGAGGTCTGGTCTACACTGTGGACCTCACAAAGCCTGAGGGAAGCAAGGTGAATATAATTTCCACCGCAGACGGCGTACCTTTCGACACAGAAAGGACATATACTGTCGCCATGACTTCATACAGGGCATCGGGAGCCGGAGCCCTGCTCAAGGATGCCGGAATACCAGAAGAGCAGCTTAAGACGAGAGTTGTGGCAAAGTATCCTGAAATCAGGGATTTGCTGTACAACTATATCAAGGAGAAAACCATTATAACCAAAGAGGACATAAACCGGCCGACGATTGTCGGCACCTGGAAAATGATACCGGAAAAAATGGCAGGATTGCTGCTTGACAAGGACATGAAGCTGCTCTTCGGAGAGGATTATCAGTCTATGTAAAATTCGCGTCTGTAACTGTATCCGGACCTTAATGCCTCAAACTCCGAGGAGTGTAGTCTGAACATGAAATCATCCGTAAAAATAGGATAATTGTACTGGAAAAGGGACGCTATCTGCCCCTGTGTCTTGCCGTGTACATCGAGTTTTACCGCTTCCAATTCCACAAGGTCGGTTACCGGGAAAAATCCGAACAGTTCGCTAATATTGAAAAAGCGCGCCACGGATCTGACCGCGGATGCACTGCCGTTTTGCTTGCCCTGGTAGGAATAACTCGATATGTGAGGGGTTGCTATATCCACCATATTGAGCAGGTCAAGGTCCACATCAGGCTCGTTGTTCCAGGCGTCTATAATCACCGCGCCGAGCTTAGGCATTGCCCTTTTCAGAGCTTCGTCATCCACAAGTTCTCCTTTTGAAGTATTTATGAATATGGCTCCCGTGTTCATTTTTGCAAAGAAATCCTCATTTGCCATGCGGCGGGTATGCTCGTTAACGGGGAAGTGCATGGTGACTATCCCCGAGCCCATAAGCAATTCCTCAAGAGTGCAGAACTGCCCCGGACCTTCCGCCTCCGCACGCAAAGGGTCGTAGCGCAGTATCTTAAGACCCAAAGCCTGAGCCGTCTTTTCTATGCGTGAGCCCACGGAGCCCACCCCTACTATGCCTATAGTAGCGTCAGTGAGCTTTATAGCCTTTCGCGAAGCCACCCCGTACAAAGCCGAATAGACATAATTCATGACGCTTCCCGCATTATAGCCCTTGGCGCTTCTCACATATACGCCCTTTGAAAGACAATAATCGTAGTCTATATTTTCCGTTCCCGTGGTGGTGGTGGCAATAATCTTGACAGCACTTCCCTCAAGCAGTTCGGCTCCGCATTTCGTGCGGGTGCGCAATATCAGGGCATCGGCATCCGCGATGAGTTCCCTGTTGAATTTGTCGCTGTCGGCATAAACCACTTCGGCATAGGGCTCAAAAACTCCTTTGACAAAAGGAATCGCGCTGTCTATTACTATCTTTGTCATTTGAGTATCAATTCCTTTACAAAACCCACACGAGGGTCGTCCTTTGTAAAAAGCTCATCCTCTTCAAGGGCTTTGTTCATACGCAATATCATTTCTTCGCTCCGGTAGCGCAGGCGGTCGCGCACCACGGAGGAGCTGAGAGTGATGTACAATTTCCCGTCGCGGAAATAACGCCTTGTAGTATATTTTCCCGCTTCCGAACATTTGTCCCAGGCAGAAAATATACACCTGGTATTCAGGCCCGAGGCTATGCGCATTTCCCTTATATATATGCCTACAGCATCCTCTATGGGGAGAGCTTTCTTGCGGGTGAAACGCACGCTGCCGAAATTATCTTCGTGTTCCATATCAGATTTTTGTAAAAACTCCGGCTTCGGTATCATAATAGGTCCTGTCATCGGTAAGAGCGTCCACTATCCCCGCAAGACGTATTTTATTGGAATCTGTCAGGAAAATCTGCCCGAAATCATTCCCTGCTACCATTTTCAAAAGATTTCCTACACGATTCATATCGAGTTTGTCAAAGAGATCGTCAAGTAGCAGTATGGGCGCGAAGCCGTACTGCCGTTTCATAATTTCATACTGGGCGAATTTGAGGGATACGAGAAAGGACTTCTGCTGCCCCTGCGAGCCGCAGCGGCGCAGGGGGAAGCCATCAATATAAAATAGAAAATCATCCCTTTGAGGACCCTCTGTCGTATATTTGAGTATCTTATCACGCTCTCTGCAGGCCCGCAGCAGCTCGGTCAACTCCCCTTTCTCGCGACGGTATTCCACCTCTATGACATCCTGCCCTCCGCTGAGATTTCTGTAAAATTCCTGGACAGCAGGCATGAGTCTGTCCACAAAGGCGGCGCGAGCCTCGCTTATTTTCGATGCCAAAGGCGACATCTGCGCATCATAGGCATCCAGCAGGCCGTCATCGCACATGCTTTCTTTGAGCAGACGGTTGCGTTGTTGCAAGAGTCTGTTATATTGCTGTATTGCGAAGAGATAATCAGTATCTATCTGCGAGAGTACGGCGTTGAGGAAGCGGCGGCGTTCTTCACCCGTATCGCTTACAAGCGCGGTATCTGCAGGGGAAACGAGCACTACGGGAAACTGTCCTATGTGGGATGACATACGGGAAAGCGCTTTGTCATCGCGGCGCAGTTTCTTGGAATTGTGCCTGTCCACGCTTATGCTTACTTTCGACTCCAGTCCGTTCTCAAGAAGATATGTGCCGGCAAGTGCGAACGAGTCGCAGCCGTGGCGGAAAATGAAATTGTCGGACTGGGTGAACGGACTTTTTGTCATGGAAAGATAGTAGATAGCCTCCAGAAGATTGGTCTTGCCCTCGCCGTTGTCTCCGGACACGCAATTGATGTTCGGAGAGAAGTCAAGCTCCTGAAAAACTATATTTCGGAAATCCCGGAGCACTATTTTTTTGAGTTTGGGCATATAAGTCACGTTAGATTGCAAAGATACCATTTTTCGGCTAATAAAATAATTGTACGATTGGATTTTTCTTGTTAAATTTGCTGCCCTCAATCGAGAATATTTAAACATAAAAACAATATGGCAAAATCCAACTCCAATGAAGCTCTCAAGCAGGAACAGATTGTTGAGACAGTTTCAAAAACAGAAAAATTCTTCAATGAGAACAAAAAGACCGTCTGGGGCGCAGTTTGCGCTGTCCTCGTTGTCGCTCTTTGCTTTTTCGCTTATCATTCATTTTATTATGCGCCAAAACATGCCGAGTCTCTGGAGCAGATGTACCCTGCCGAGGCAGCTTTTGCCGCAGGGAATTATGAGCTTGCGCTCAATGGAGACGGCAACAATCCCGGTTTTGTGCAGATAATGGAGGATTACGGCAATGTAGCGAGCAAGATTGTGTATTTCTATGCAGGCATTTGCGAGCTTCAGGCAGGCAGATGGCAGGAAGCTGCGGACTATCTCACAAAATACAAAGGGAGTGACAGAATCATGAACGGACGCGCACTCTGCTGTCTTGGCGACGCATACGTGGGCCTGGAAAAATACGAGGATGCGGTAAAATGCTACAACAAGGCTGCAAAAGCGAGCGATAACCTCTTCTCCGCAGCTTATCTTCTAAAGGCAGGCCAGGTATATGAGCAGTTGGGCAATGACGCAAAAGCTCTTGAGTGCTACAAGACCATTAAAGATCAGTACCCTCAGTCGATGGAAGGCTACGGTATAGGCAAGTACATCTCAAGAATCGAAAACAAGTAGAATATGGGAAGAGCGTTTGAGTTCAGAAAGGAAAGGAAAATGAAAAGATGGGGGCACATGGCCCGCGTCTTCACAAAGCTCGGAAAAGAAATAACGATTGCCGTAAAGAGCGGAGGTCCCGATGTTACAGGCAACCCGCGTCTGCGCGCCCTCATGGCGGAGGCACGAAGCGAGAGTATGCCTAAGGAGAATATCGAGAGAGCTATCAAAAGGGCTACCGACAAATCCCTCGGTGACATAAAGGAGCTCGTTTACGAAGGTTACGGTCCTCACGGTATAGCCTATCTTGTCGAGGCGGCAACAGACAACAATACGAGGACTGTCGCAAATGTACGCAGCTATTTCACAAAGTGCGGAGGCTCGCTCGGCACCAATGGCTCCGTAGCTTTCATGTTCGACCATAAATGCGTTTTCCGCATAAAGGAAAGCGAAGGCATGGACATAGATGAACTCCAGTTGTCGCTTTGCGAATGCGACGATGACCCTGAAGTCTTTGAGGAGGTCGAAGTCGACCAGGAAGACAACGAGACCAAGAGCGTAGTAATCTACGGAGCTTACGAGTCTTACGGAGCAATTCAAAAGTACATTGAGGACAATGGTTTTGAACTTATCTCCGGAGGCTTTGAACGTATTCCTAACGTGGACCTCAAAGAAGTAAGCGACGAGCAGAGGGTGGCTCTCGACAAGCTCACCAATCTCCTTGAGGAGGACGAAGACGTCACAAACGTTTACTCAACCCTGAAACCCGGTGAAGAGTGATTATCTCTTAACGCCTTAATAACAGTTATTGAAAGGCGGCCTTGCCGGTCGCCTTTTTT
>CAUUCY010000017.1:0-30297 GCA_963543835.1 uncultured Bacteroidales bacterium | reverse complement strand
GAAAAAAAGATAAAACATTTCTTCTTATGACTACTATAGGCGTATTTGCAATTATACTTGCGATTATAGGACTGATAGGCAGCATAGCACCGGGCATTCCCGGGCCTCCGTTGAATTGGCTCGCACTCCTGCTGGTATATTTCGACAAGGCTGCGGAGCCCATGACAAGCACCTTCCTGCTCGTATGGCTGGGAATAACTACACTTGTCACGCTCTTGGACTTCATTTTTCCTGCGCTCTTTACCAAAATAAGCGGAGCGCACAAGGAAGCCTCAACAGGTGCAGTAATAGGCATGCTCGCGGGAATTTTTCTCACGCCGGTGGGAATGATTGCGGGCAGCCTGCTCGGAGCATTCATAGGCGAATATTTCTTTGCAGACAGGGGCGTATGGGCTTCGTTCAAAGCATCAATAGGAGCCTTTATGGCTTTTGTAATATCCACCGGAATCAAAATAACGGTTTCCGGAATAATGTTCTACTACACATTAACATATCTGTTATGATAATTAAAAAATTATTGCTGTCCGTTCTCGTGCTGTCGGCATTTGCCGCAAACGCGGGAGCACAAGAGAATTATGAGCCCGTAGAAGACCATCTCTCGCATTTGAGCATAAGGGAGAAAATCGCACAACTGCTGATTGTTCCCTTCTATCAAACAGGAGAAGCAAATCAGCTCTTGCTCGACAGGCTTGTAACGAAAGTGGGAGTCGGAGGAATAATCATACTCAGCGACCACAATTCCGTGGATTGGACCACAAAACGCATAAAGGAACTGCAGGCAGAGTCCGAACTCCCCCTGCTCGTAACTATCGACGGAGAATGGGGTGCGGCTATGCGTTTCCAGGAGGAGTTCAAGCCTTTCCCCCGTCAAAAACAACTCGCCGACAGTCCTCTTGACAGCATAAGACTCGTAGGCTATAATATAGGAAAAGAGCTTCGCAAGCTCGGGATACTTGTCAATTACGCCCCTGTGGTAGATCTTGCGATGAACTCCACCGCCGCCGTAGGGACGCGTTCTTTCGGGACAGACCCCAATAAAGTGGCGGAGCAGGGTGTGGCTATAATGAAAGGCATGCAGGAGGGAGGAGTGTTCACCTGCGCCAAGCATTTCCCGGGGCACGGAGCCACTACCACGGACTCGCACTATTCCATTTCCCTCGTGCCTAACAGCCGCGAGGATCTCGACACGACTCATATAGTGCCATTCAGGAGAATGATTGAAGAGGGAGTCGATATGGTTATGGTAGGTCACCTTAGCGTGCCCTCACTCGATTCCACAGGCACTCCCGCGAGCATTTCCAAGCCCATAGTGACGGGATTGCTGCGCAATGAAATGGGATTCAAGGGTGCAATAGTCACCGATGCGCTCGGAATGAAAGGACTCACAAAAGCCAACACTTCCGGAGTAAACAATGCCGTGGCGGCATACAGGGCGGGCGTGGATTTCATGCTGTGCCCAAAGGATGTGGACGAAGTTGTCAACACTCTTGAACAAGACATAAAAAGCGGAGTCTCGAGCGAGGAGGAGCTGGATTCGAGGGTGCGCAAAATGCTGGAAATGAAAAAGCGTGCGGGGCTGCTGCATCCGTGGATGAGCCACGACACTCTGAGCTTCCAGGGCTTGAAACGCGAATATTATATGTTCGTGCCCGACAATCTTCTTCCCGGCAAGCCTCTAATCGTAATGCTACACGGCTATGGGGGAAGCGCCAAGGGTTACAGACCTGAGATGATAGAAGCGGCGAGGCGTCACGGCTTTGCAGTCTGCGTGCCTATGGGATACAAGGATCTGAACGGCAAGAAATCCTGGAATGTGAAATACACCCGTCAAAAAGGCATGCTAAGCGATGACGAAGCATTCGTAAACGCATTGGTGGACATAGTTGCAAAACGCTACGGTCTGAATGCGGGAAACGCTTTCCTTGTAGGAATGTCGAACGGAGGCGAGATGTGCTATATTTTCTCACATAAATATCCCAAGCGTTTCCGTGCCATTTCCTCAATATCCGGACTTTACATGAACTGGCTGAAGGACGAGAAAGGGGCTGCCGGAAAAGTTCCTTTCATGGAGATACACGGCACGGCGGACAAGACCTCTCTCTGGGAGGGAGACCTTGAAGACAAGGGAGGCTGGGGAGCGTATCTCGGGGTGGATGAGGCAATTGAACGCGTGGTCAGGAAAAACAGACTCAAATTCAAGGAAGAAGTAAAGCTGCCGCTGCTCAGGAACACCGATGACCCTAAAGGAGGGTCAAGAGAGGTGATAATGTACAGATACGAGGGCAGAAAAGGTCTTTGGAGCAAGGCAGAGCCTTGCGAAGTGAGGCTGTATAAAGTGATGGGCGGAAAACACTCATGGCATCTTTCCGACATAGATTCTTGCGAGGAAACTATAAACTTTTTCACCAAATATTTGATTGATTAAATCTTTATTGCTAATTTTGCATAATTAAAAATTAAAATGGTTTACAACTTATAATAACGGCTTACAAAATTATTTATTATGAAGAAAAGATTTAGATGCCTCGTTTGTGGATACATACACGAAGGCGACACCGCACCTAACGAGTGCCCTATCTGCCACGCACCTGCAGAGAAATTTGAAGAGATAGAAGTAAAAGACGATGCCCTCAACTTCGCTTGCGAGCACAAACTCGGAGACGGCAGAGTCGAAGACGAAGAGATATTCAAGGGTCTTCACGACAATTTCATGGCGGAATGCACCGAAGTAGGAATGTACCTCGCCATGTCGCGCCAGGCGGATCGCGAGGGTTATCCCGAGATTTCAGAAGCTTTCAAGCGTTATGCCTGGGAGGAAGCCGAGCACGCAAGCAAGTTCGCCGAACTCATAGGCGAAATTGTATGGGACACGGAGACCAACCTCAAGAAACGTATGGAGGCTGAGTCAGGCGCTTGCGAGGGCAAACTGTACATCGCAACAAAGGCAAAGAAACTCGGCTACGATGCAATACACGACACGGTACACGAAATGGCTAAGGACGAGGCTCGCCATGGAAAAGGCTTCGAGGGTCTTTACAATCGCTATTTCAAGAAATAAGCTAATCGAAATCGCTGTCTGAGAAATCAGACATGTCGAAATCCTCCCAAAGGGCGTCGAGACTTCGACGCTCTTTTTTTGTCGGTCGTCCCGTACCGCGGTCTCGATGTATGAAAAAAGTTTCCACAGGAGCCTTGAGTTTTTCCATTTCAGACTCAGGAGTCGTGTTGAGGGCGTAGTCGGGAACAGACTTTGCTCCAAGGCGGGATTCTGTCAATTGCAGGACTTTCCATGAAAAAACGGCGGAGCCTTTGCGCACGCTCAGGCTATCACCCACGTTGACCATTTTGGATGGCTTTGCATTGCTGCCGTTAATCTGCACTTTGTTGCCCTTACAGGCATCCGTGGCATCAGAGCGTGTCTTGTACACCCTGATGGCCCAGATGTATTTGTCTATTCTTACCGGCATCAGAAAATATAACTGATGACATCGCCTATGTCATGGACATAGTGGAAATTCAAGCCCTTAACATATATTTCAGGTATGTCCTCTATATCCTTGCGATTATCTTCGGAAATCACGATTTCTTCAACTCCCGCCCTTTTTGCGGCAAGAATCTTCTCTTTTATGCCACCGACAGGAAGCACCCTTCCGCGCAGTGTCATTTCTCCCGTCATAGCAATGTGCTGCTTTACTCTCTGCCCGCGCAGAGCCGACACCATTGAGCTGACCATGGTAATTCCGGCAGAAGGTCCGTCCTTCGGCACGGCTCCCTCGGGTATATGCACATGCAGGTCTTTGGATGTAAAAGAATCCGAAGTCATATTGGCAAGTTCAGGGTGCGCTTTGATGTACTGATACGCAATGGTAGTGGATTCTTTCATCACATCTCCCATGTTTCCTGTCATTGACAGAGCGCCTTTCCCGTTGCTCACGGAACTCTCTACAAAGAGAATTTCCCCGCCAACAGAGGTCCATGCAAGACCTGTCACGACTCCCGGAAGCTCATTCCCCTTTTGCGAATCATGACTGTTCACCGGCAGCCCGAGATAATCCTTGATATTCGCAGGCTCTATGGTAGCAGGGCGTTCTTCGTCGAGGGCTATTTTTTTAGCCGTCACACGCGCCAGTTTCGCAATCTGCTTGTCAAGGCTGCGCACTCCGGACTCACGAGTGTAGTTGCTTATTATTTCCGACAGGGCTTTCTTGCTTATTTTCAAGTCCTTGGATTTGAGACCGTGCTCTTTCAACTGCTTTGGAAGCAGGTAGCGCTTGGCAATCTCCATTTTTTCCTCGGCAAGATAGCCTGTAACGTTGATGAGCTCCATGCGGTCGAGCAGAGCCGGCTGTATGGTAGAAATATCGTTGGCGGTTGTGACAAACATCACATTCGACAGGTCATAATCTATGTCGAGGTAATTGTCGTGGAAAGTCGAATTCTGTTCCGGGTCGAGAACTTCCAGCAAAGCCGAAGACGGATCACCCTTGAAATCCGAGCGAAGCTTGTCAATTTCGTCGAGCACCATCACGGGGTTCGAGGTTCCCGCCCTCTGTATGCCGTTAAGCACGCGCCCCGGAAGAGCGCCGACATAGGTCTTGCGGTGTCCCCTGATTTCCGCCTCATCGTGCATGCCTCCGAGGGATATACGCACATACTTGCGTCCGAGGGACTTTGCTATGCTCTTTCCGAGAGAAGTCTTGCCCACTCCCGGAGGACCGTAAAGACAGAGTATAGGAGATTTCATATTCCCCTTGAGTTTAAGCACCGCGAGGTACTCTATTATACGTTCTTTAACCTTTTCAAGCCCGTAATGGTCGGCGTCCAGCACTTTCATTGCATGCTTTAGGTCAAGATTGTCCTTTGACATTTGCCCCCAAGGGAGGTCGAGCATAAACTGTATATAATTGAATTGTATGCTGTAGTCGGGAGTAGTCGGATTGTAACGCTCGAGCTTTGTCATTTCCTTTTCGAAAAGTTCCGCCACGGCTTTCGGCCACTTCTTCTGGGCGGCCTTACTTCGCAGTTTGTCGAAATCCCCGTTTTCGTCCATTCCCAGCTCTTCCTGAATGGTACGCAGCTGATTGTTGAGGAAGTACTCCCTCTGCTGCTGGTCTATTTCCATCTTGGCTTTCTGATTGATTTCAGCCTTGAGCTTCTGGTATTGCACCTGGACTTCAAGTATAGTGAGCAATCTCATCGCGCGCACGGAAATATCATCATACTGGAGCAATTCCACTTTTTCCGTGAAATTCTCCACCTCTACGCTCGTTGCGATGAAATTCACGAGGAAGGACAAATCGTCTATGGAACGCAGGGCGGTGATCGCCTCTTTTGAAGAAATCGTGCCCTTTATAACTTCGGCAGCCCTGTCTTTGAGTGCATCGAGCATCATTTTTATGTCAGTCGCACTGCCCTCTCCGAGAACATCGTCGAGATAGTGTACGCGTCCGAGCATGTACGGCTCATAACTCACTATGGCATCGAGAGAAAGTCTCTTGAAACCTTGAAGTATGGCAGTAATGGTGCCATCGGGCATTTCCAGTGTGCGAAGAATCTTCACAACCGTACCATATCCATTGAGATCCTTGTCAGTGGGGTCTTCCACATTGATATCAAGCTGGGGAACAGCGCCTATGAAACTATTGCTCTTTTCCGCCTCTTTGATCAGTTTGACGGATTTTCGTCTGCCTATCGTCACGGGATATATGGCGCCGGGGAAAATGACAGCGTTACGCAATGCCAGGATAGGCAAGGTTTCGGGAAGTTCGGCAGCATTGAACTTCAGCGCAGAGAAATCTCCCTGCACCATAGGTATGATGCTCACTTCAGCAGTTCCGGGTGCCATGATGTCGTCTCCAAAATTCATCTTCATAAATCTATACTTTTTATACTTCTCAAGCTTCTGCCAATATGTCAGACGAAAAAGAAATAAATACTTCGCAAACAATATTGTCAATCATCGTGCCATCCTCAAATCCAAAAAAAACTTGTCAGATTTTGTTGCGAAGCAAAAATAGCTTATATTTGCAGACCTTTTAGACAAGTAAATTATTATATATTATGACAAAAGCAGACATCGTTACAGAAATCGCGAAAACTACGGGTATAGAGAAGACAGAAGTCCTCGCCGTCGTAGAGGCTTTCATGGAAAGCGTCAAGAAATCACTTACTAATGGACAGCAGGTTTATCTCCGTGGTTTCGGTAGCTTCATTATCAAGCACAGGGCAGAAAAGACTGCACGCAATATCAAGAAGCAGACTACTCTGACTATACCTGCGCATAAAATCCCTGCATTCAAGCCTTCCAAGGCTTTTGTCGGCAAGGTAAAGGGTAACTAATTTTTAAATTCATTATATTATGCCAAGCGGTAAAAAAAGAAAAAGACATAAGATGGCGACGCACAAGCGTAAAAAGCGCTTGCGCAAGAACAGACATAAGAAGAAGTAATTTTTCTTAGAGCTCTGCCATTTTAGCAGTCTGCTAAAAGAATAGGCCATTCGGTAGCGCCGGAGGGCCTATATTTATAAACAAGGTTCGTAAAATGGAAGAAAACCCAAAACCCGAAAAAGACTTGGTGGTCGACGTTTCGCCCACCGAGGTTCGTTTGGCACTGATGGAGAACCATCGGCTGATCGAATATTCGAGCGAGTCAACGCAGGGACAATCCTTTACGGTCGGAGACGTATTCCTCGGGAAAGTAAAGAAACTTCTTCCGTCGCTGAATGCAGCATTCGTTGATATAGGCGACAACAAAGAGGCATTCCTTCATTATCTTGACCTGGGTCTGCATTTCAAGGCTTTCGATGAATTCGTGCGCAAAAGCAACCCGAACACCGATTGCAAGGAACTCTATTCCGGAATACAGATAGGCAGCCCTCTTGCCAAAGAAGGCCGCATTGAAGATTATCTCCAGCCGGGACAGATGGTGATAGGACAGATTGTCAAGGAACCCATCTCCACAAAAGGCTCCCGCCTGACAGCGGAAATTTCATTGGCAGGACGAAATATTGTACTACTACCTTTCGCAGAGAAAGTCAGCGTGTCACAGAAAATCTCTTCAAAAGAAGAGAAAAAGAGACTTGAGACTCTCGTCACAAGCATACTACCCAAAAACTACGGGGCGATTATCCGCACGGCTTCCGAAGGCAAAAAAGCCGCAGTGCTGGTCGGAGAACTCCGCTCGCTGATAGAGACCTGGGAAAGTTCTTGGAAGAAAATCTCCCGTAAAAAATCAATCCAGCTGCTATTCACAGAGTACAGCAGAACCACCGCGATCCTAAGGGATCTTCTCAATGACAGTTTTTCAAATGTTTATGTAAACGAGAAAAACACGTACGAGGAAGCAAGGAAATATATTTCTCTCATCTCTCCGGAGCAGGAGAAAATCGTAAAATTATACGATGGTCGCGAGCCTATTTTTGACCATTTCGAGGTCACAAGGCAGATCAAGAGTTCTTTCGGCAAGGTGGTGCCGATGAAACAGGGAGCATATCTTGTTATAGAGACGACTGAAGCGCTCAATGTCATTGACGTAAACAGCGGCAGCAGGGCAAAGACCAAAGACCAGAAAGAGAACACTTTCGAGGTAAACAAGCTCGCCGCGGAGGAAATCGCCCGTCAGTTGCGCCTGCGCGACATGGGAGGCATTGTGATTGTGGATTTCATAGATATGGATACTCCGGAGCACAAAAATGCCCTACTGAAATACATGCAGGAGCTGATGGAACAGGACAGAGCCAAACATAACGTACTGCCCCTGACCAAATTCGGTCTTATGCAGATTACGCGGCAGCGCATACGTCCTGTAACTCAAATAAACACTGCGGAAGTGTGCCCTCTGTGCGGAGGCACGGGTAAAATCGCGCCAAGCAGCCTGATAGACGAGGAAATCGAGCGAAAGCTTGCGGATATTGTTTCCGAAAAAGGCGTCAAGTCGGTGACACTCAAAGTGAGCCCTATCCTGGGAGCGTATATACAGAGAGGTTGGTTCAACTCTTACGTGACCCTTTGGAAAAGGAAATACAAATGCAAAATCCGGGTCGAAGAAGTCACGGATTTCACAGTCTTGCAAAATGAATTTGTCTACTAAAAGAGAGTAGGATGGTTTTCGTCAAGGAGCATGAGTATTCTCTCAATGGTAGCCTGACGGAAAACACCCGACTTTGAAGTAAGTTTGAACTTGCGGCAGTACTCGTTTACAGCCGCAAGTTCTTTATCATTAAGATATATAACCTGACGGTGAGTACGCCTGAGAGCTTCTTTCTGACGTTCTATATAGTCTGCGGCAACTGTGCCGGACTTTGAATGCCTGCGTTTTTTCATATTGTCGTAAGCATTAAGGATTTTCTGACTTCTTCGGCTACACTCTCCCCTTTGACAAGCTTCAAGATTTCAAGCCCGAAACTAAGTGCATGACCCGCGCTCCGACCGCTTATTATGCGTCCGGACCTTATTGCGGGCCTAGGTATAAACTTGGCGCCGCACGCTTCAAGATAAGTTTCGAAGCCGTCGAAACAAGTAACTTCCGCACCCTTCAGCACGCTCTCGCCAAGCTGGCTGAGGACAAGCCCCGGAGCTGCGCATATTGCCGCAACAGTGCCTCCGCAATCGTAATGTTCTTTCATAACGTCCATAAGATCCTCGTTTGCGGCAAGGTTTTTGGTCCCGGGCATGCCTCCCGGAAAAATCATGACGTCTTTCTCTGTCGTGCCTTCGGACTCCACATCTATATCCTCTATGGTGCAGTCTACCCCCACGGCAACTCCGTGAGAAGATACTACAAAAGGAGAATCATCCGTAGAAACCAATTTTACATCGACTGCCCCCCTGCGGAGAACATCAGCCGTGCCGAGAGCCTCGACATCTTCAAAGCCCTCCGCGAGAAATATGTACACTCCTTTCATCTCTTGATTGACTAATCAGCCCCTAAGTTAATGAAAAATTGTTATTTTTGCATAATATAAAGCTCTAATATGGAAGACATTAAAAAATTATATCCGCTCAAATTCCTCCCCATAGCCGAGACTTTCGACTGGGGCGGAGAGCAAATGCACATAAGGTACTCGAAATCATTCGTGGTCGCAGACGACAAGGGAAATGAGAAAAAGCTCCCGAAAGGGGTTCCCGTTGCCGAATCGCACGAGCTTGCCGACTTGGGCTACCGCGATTCCCAGGTGCGCGAAGGCTGGCTTGCGGGCAACAGCATAAGCGAACTGATGGACACCTATCTCGACAGGCTTGTGGGAGAAGACCCTTTCGCACATTTCGGAAGGCAGTTTCCCGTGGGAGTGAAATTCATAGACGCGACAGGGCGCATTCCTCTCATGGTATGTCCCGACGACAACACGGCGCGCAGCCGCTATGATTTCCTCGGGAAAACCAAGCTCTGGTATGTGGTGGATGCCAAAGAGGGGGCTCAGTTGTTCATAGGTTTCAAGGAGGATATAAGTTCAGCTGATTTTTACTCCGCCTGCATAAGCGGAGATATGGAAAAGCATCTGAATGTAATCACTCCGCACAAGGGAGACAGTTTTATCATTACTCCCGGAGAAGTACATTCTGCCGCAGGCGGAGTCCTCCTGCTCGAAGTTTCGCAGGCTTCACCTCTCGATTTCTGCCTCACAGGCTGGGGGAAGGAATTGCCGGAGGGAGAATTCGACCCTGCGCTGAATTTCATAGAAGCCCTTGATTTTGTGAATCTGCGCAAACACCTTGCTCCTGCGCGCCCTTCTTCTCCGGCAGAACTCGCAAATTTGCAGCAATTCAAGGTAAGCCGCATAGAACTAAAGGACCCTGCGCATATTTTCGGTGCGCAATACGGCTGTTTTCTTTTCTACTGCTGTGTAGAGGGGGAATTTTCCGTTAGGATTGGCGGAGAAAACGAAGAAAGGGAAGACTATATAGTACGTTCCGGAGAGAGTGTGCTGCTTCCGGCGGAAGTCGAGGATTTTTATCTTCTGCCGCGCACTATGGGCACGACTCTGCTTGAAGTCACACTCCCTCTACAGGCAGACAGGGACGGGTACATTGACCAAGAAGCCGAAGAGAAGCTTAAAGAAGAGAGTCTTAAAGGAGAGGAGGAGAAAGAATGGTAAGGGAAGAGACTGTTTTCGGACCTGTACACAGCCGCAGGTTAGGCTCGTCGCTTGGCATAAATCTTCTGCCGACGAAGGGTAAATTCTGCAATTTCGACTGCATTTATTGCGAATGCGGATGGAACAAGGACGGACGGGGAGACAAAAATCTTCCCGATGCCCGGAAAGTGCGCGACGAACTAAGGGCAAAACTCATCAAATTGCGGGAAGAGGGAAGCGCTATTGACAACCTGACCTTTTCGGGGGCAGGAGAGCCAACTCTCAATCCCGAATTTCCGGCAATAATAGAGGACACACTGCACTTACGCGACGAATTTTACCCGAAAGCAAAGATTTCCGTACTTTCAAACGCCACAAGAGTACACGTACCAGCGATTTTCGCTGCGCTGAAAAAAGTGGACAACCCCATAATGAAAATCGATGCCCCGAGCAACGAACTCATAGCCTTGATAGATAATCCCGCACCCGGCTATGATATTGCAAGGGTTATAGAGGCTTTACGCAAGTTCAACGGGGATTTTGTGCTCCAGACCATGATGCTCCGCAGCCCCTCTTTCGATTCATCTTCGCCGGAAGTCCTGTTGCCTTGGATGGATATAGTGCGCGAGCTCAGACCCCGCCTGATAATGATTTACACTATCGACCGACCCACACCGGCATCAGGGCTCGAGGCATTTACAGAAGAGCAGATGCGCTCTCTTGTGAAGCCCCTACTCGACGAAGGCTTTAATTTCAGCATAAAAGGCTACGAGGGCGTGCAGATAGAAGATTATTACAAATAGTTATAACTGCCAATCGATAGGTTCTTTACCCTGCGCGGAAAGGATTTCATTGGTTTTAGAGAAATGACGGCAGCCGAAGAAAGCCCCGCCGGCAAGCGGAGAGGGATGAGCCGCTTCAAGTATATAATGTCGGGTGCTGTCTATCAGAACCCGTTTTTGTCTTGCGAAATTACCCCAGAGGAGAAATACGATTCCGTTGCAACGCTCCGAGATGCACCGTATCACCGCATCAGTAAATTCCTGCCAGCCTATACGGGAATGCGATGCCGGGACTCCCGCCTGCACAGTAAGTATGGCATTGAGCAGGAGTACGCCCTGACGCGCCCAGGGCTCGAGGTCGGGGTTGCCGCTCATCTCTATTCCAAGATCTTCCCCAAGCTCCCTGAATATGTTTTTCAACGAAGGAGGGGCCGGTATGTCTTGAGGGACGGAGAAAGATAGCCCCATAGCCTGACCGGGATTGTGATAAGGATCCTGACCTATTATCACGACTTTAAGCTTTTCTATAGGAGTCAGTTCAAACGCCCTGAAAATCAGCGGTCCCGGAGGGTAAATAACTTTCCCCGCAGCTTTTTCGGAGTGAAGAAATTCTGAAAGAGAAGCAAAATACGGCTTCTCAAACTCCGGAGCGAGGGCTTCCGCCCATGATTTTTCGATCTTTACTTTCATTTCACAAAACTGCAATATCGTTCCCTGACCGTGCCGTGCTCGTCCAATTTGACTATATAGGGAAAACGTGTCAGGTCAAAAGTATCGAAAAGTCTCGCAAGCTCGGATTCGGAATTTTCCGCCATGAATTCATCTACGGAAATGTAGAAGATTTTTGTTCCCCTGCCCGCGGATTCGAGGAATTTCAAAGAGGCTTGGATTTCATTGCTGCAGACTGAACAGCCTGAAGTGTGGAATACGACATACGCAGGACGCCCCTTAATAGCCGCAGTGTTGATTGTCCCCGTCTTTTCCCGCACTTTCCTCGAAACAAAAGGACAGGAACTTATATACTTCAAGGAGTAATTCATTCTGAAATTGGGGAAAGCTGAGCCCGAAGGGCATCTGTCATAAAGTTCTTTTTGAGCGAAAGCCACAGGAAGCAGCCGGTTCAGAGCCTTTGCATCGAGTCTTCTTCCGAGCACCTTGCCCTGACAATCCACGAGCAGGAGAGTGGGGGTGGAAAGCACTCCGTAAGCCTTCTGGAAAGCGCTCTCAAGTTCCGGATCCCAAAGATGGTGCATTTTCACTTTAGCTGAATCGAAATTCAGTGTCTCATTCCGGTATTTTTTCCATTCAGACTCATTGTCTCCCACATAGACTGCATAGAAATCCAAGGCTTCGGAGGCTTCCTTCATCACATAGGAAAGAAGCAGGGACTCGATTTTGCATTTCGCGCAATTCGTATCGTAGAAATATAAGACATTGACCGAGCCCTGCCCGGGGAGGGTTTCAAACCCGCCCTCGGGAGTTCGCAGAGTCAGTTCGGGGGCATTTGAGCCTATGAGCGAGCGTTTATTGAATTCCGCAAAAACAGAGGCATTCAAAAAATCCGCTTCGCTGTTCATGACAATTTCCCGCGAGGCAAACCAGCGTTCAAAAATATGTATGGCAACAGCCTCGTCCCCCATTACGGGAGATTCCATATAATGAGCGTAGAGCTTGAGTGCTGCATAGCGTTTCATAAGGCTGTCCGAAACGTCCCGAATCAGAAGGTCGCATTCGTTTTTTTTGATTTCCGTATCCGAATACTGCAAAGCACGGTAGTACTCCTCCAGAAGTCCATCCATCATAAAGACTTTGGAAGAGTCTGTCTGTGCGTACAGAGAGACGCAGCACAGCAGCGGAAGCAATATTGACACCAAGCGCTTCATTCTACAGGCGGGAGCCTCACTCCTTCGGGCATGAATATGGAGGTGTCGCCTCCGTGACTCAACAAGTCGCGCACCGCCGATGAAGATATGTGCGCAAATTCCTGGGCCGTAGGAATTATTATGGTCTCGATTTCGGGAGCAAGCCGGCGGTTCGCATCGGCAATGCTGCGTTCGGTTTCAAAATCAATCATATTGCGTACTCCGCGCACTATATGATGTATCCCGAGACTGCGGCATACGTCTATGGTCAGCCCGTCATATTTTACTATATCTACTCCCTCCATGCCCTTTACGGCTTCGCGTACTATATCCATACGCATATCCATATCGTAGAAACCTCGCTTGTCCTGGTTGATACCCACAGCCACGACAACTTTGTCGAACATAGTCAGAGTCCTTTTCAGGATATTGAGATGACCTGCCGTGAAAGGATCGAAAGACCCGGGGAAAAGTGCAACTCTACTCATATTATTTACGTATTATAACCCTCTCAATGCGACGAGGGACAGATGTCAGTATTTCATAAGGGATAGTGCCGAGTATCCCCGCAAGTTCGTTTACAGTGGGGTCTTCTCCGAAAACAGTCACCGTATCGCCTACATTGCAATCTATGCCCGTCACGTCAATCATGCACATATCCATACATATATTGCCTATCGTGGGCGCCCTGTGCCCGTTTACATTGAATGATGCCCGACCGCAGCCCAAATGGCGGTCAAGACCGTCGGCATAGCCCACGGGTATAGTGGCAATTTTTGTGCCTTCACGGGCGATATGCCCGTAACGTCCGTAACCTATGGTGCCGTCCTCCGCTGTCAATCGCTTGATTTGCAAGATTTTGACTTTAAGAGAAGCCACCATTTCAAGTTTCACCCCCGGCAAGGCGCTTATTCCGTATATGCCTATGCCGAGGCGCACCATATCAAATTGATATGCGGGGAATCTTTCTATTCCCGCAGAATTAAGTATGTGCCACATAGGCTTGTAGCCAAGACTTTCCGTAATCAAAGAGGCGTTTTTTACATACAGGTCAAGCTGTCCCCGGGTAAATTCATCTTCCGCAGGATCTTCCGCCGCAGCAAGATGGGAATAAATGCTTTTGACCTTGACTTGAGGACTGTTTTTGAGAAATTCGAGAAGTTCCGGCAGTTCGGAACTCATAAAGCCGAGCCTGTGCATGCCTGTGTCCAATTTTATATGCACGGGGAAGTCCTTGAGCCCCCTCGCGCCAAGTTCCTCGCAAAATGCCTTGAGGGTGTACAGATTTGGGATGCCCGGCTCAAGACGGTTTTCTATTATTTCCCTGAAAAAATCAGTTCCCGCGGTGAGCACGAGTATGGGCAGGCTTATACCCGCCCTGCGGAGTTCAATCCCCTCCACGGGGAGAGCCACTGCAAGATAGTCCGCTCCGGCACTCTGAAGCATAGAGGCGAACTCCACCGCTCCGTGACCGTAGGCATTAGCCTTCACGAGCACGAGAAGTTTGGTTCTCGGCTCTATCTTCGCTCTGAAATACCTGTAGTTGTTAAGACAGGCGGGGAGACGGAGTTCCAGTCTCGAAAAATCGTTTTCTTTAGACATTCGCTAGCTTGGTGCTGAACATGCAAATATAGCTATTTTCCGGCTCCTGACATAGGAGATTTTCTGATAACGGTGACCGCAAGGATCAAAAGCAGCAGCACGGCAGTAAAAGAGCATACACGCCCGACCATATCGCCTTCACGCACAAAGAAAGTTTCACGGCTGCTAAGCCGCACCTCTCCTGTCAGCACTTCCCTCTTCCACCATTCGCTGCGTTTTGTTATATTTCCACGGCTGTCGATAATGGCGCTTATGCCCGTATTGCCGCAACGGGCGATTTCCCGCCGCAATTCTATCGCCCTAAGGCAGGAATAGCTCAAATGTTGCCTATATCCCGGGGTATTCCCCCACCATGCGTCATTTGTAATTACCGTCATCAGCTTTGCGCCTTTCAATACATATCCTCTACAATAATCTCCGTAGACGGATTCGTAACATATTGCGCAGCCCACAGGAACATCTCCGTAATCGAGCAGCGAAATTTCGGGCTGGGCGACGCAACGCCCCATTACACCCCCAAAGATATCATCTATCTTGCAGAATACCTGAGGCAGCGGGGTCAATTCCACACCCACTACGAGCTTACTCTTGTGGAAAATCTGCGTGCGGGCAGAGGAGTCCAGCATAATTGCAGAATTATAACTCTCCGCCCAAATGTCATTCCCAATCTTACGCGCCAGGACAGACGGCGCCTTTGAACCCGGGAAATACTTGTAAGCGGAGGCTCCGAAAAGCAGGTAGGAATCCGGATGCCCGTTTTTCAGAAAATCATAAAATGCCTTCCAGGTCCGGTTGTTGCGGTAATCGTCAATCACATAAGCTCCCGTGAAAGTCTCGGGGGCGATATAGAGTGCGGGACCTGATACTTGCGCGGAGCGGAAAAGCCCCAGAAGCACGGCGTCTTGCTCGCCCTGACTCATGGAGGTGAATTTCTCATAAGGATCGAAATTAGGCTGTCCTATAACGACTTTAACCGTACCCTCTTCCGGCTCTTTATAGTTTCTATAAATAATTACGGAGCATATTAGGGGGCATATTATCAAAAGAGCGGAAGAAGAAAAGAGCAGCGTCTTTTTCCTCTGAGCCTGTTTTTCCAAAAACGCCTCTAAGGTCTTGTATATGAAAATATTTGACAGAAGCACCCAGAGCGAGCCGCCGAGACTGCCGAGGTATTCATACCACTGGACGAGCTCCGTCGATTGCGCGAAGGCATAACCGAGAGTCAGCCATGGCCAGGAAATCTGCACATTGAAATACAGCTTCTCCCATGCAATCCACAATGCAACAAGAAGCATATAAGGAGCGGAGCGTTTCAAAAATCTCCTCGAAATATGGAAAAGCTGGAATATGAGGGCGGAGAACAGGGCATTTGCCGTCACGGCGAATATTCCTCCTCCTATGGTCGCGTTGGACACCCAGAAAGTGGTAAAAGCGTTCCACAGCAGAAAGGCAGAGTATTGCAGAAGAAAAAAGTGCTTTATCTGTTTTCTATGAGCGGAATCTTCCAAAAAGAGCAGAGGTACGAGCGCAAAAAGTGCAATCCAGCCGCAATGCGGCACAAGCCAGGGGATACTCAGAAGAACGGAAGACGATATTACAAGCAGAGCCGCTTTTAATTTCATGATAAGGCATATTACTGTCCGACAAAAATAAAAAATAAATCTGATTAAATGATTATCTTTGTGGCTTAATAGAAAGCATACAAGATGTTGAAGAAGTTTTTGAGCAATTGGGCGGTCAGGCAGATTCTGCTGGCGTTGGCGGCATTGGCAGCGTTGTTTGTCGGTATTGATATACTGCTTGGCTTGTACACACGTCACGGCAGAGAACTCACGGTGCCAGACTTGACCAACATGACAGAGGAAGAGGCCCGCTACACGGGTGAGAAGGCGGGGCTTAAAGTAGAAGTCACCGACTCCATCTATGTAAGGAGAATGCATAAGGGCGTAGTGTACAGCCAGCTCCCGAAGAACGGTTCCAAAGTAAAGAAAGGAAGGGTGATACAATTGACAATCAATGCGAAAAACGCCAAGATAGTCACAATGCCACGCTTGCAGGGCTATTCCATGCGTCAGGCAAAATCCGTCCTGCTTTCCAAGGGTCTTACCCTCGGACGTCTGCGTTATGTAAATGACATTGCGACAAACAATGTCCTGAAACAGCTCTACAAGGGTGCGGAAATAGCGGAGGGCACGGAAATAGAGGGAGGCTCCCCTATCGATCTCGTGCTCGGACTTAATCCCGAAGACAACAAGACGATAATACCAAATGTCATAGGCATGAAATATATCAGAGCCGTGGACGAAATAAATGACAATTATCTGAATATAAGAAGTCTGGTATTTGACAAAAGCGTCAAGAACTATTCGGATTCGCTTTCCGCCCGTGTCTACAGGCAAGGACCTGAACTTCAGGGCACTACAAGCATAATGGGAAGCGGCGTAACCCTCTACCTCTCTCTTGACAAAGAGATTCCGGACATTTCAAACAAACAATAAAAGCCGATGGAATACACCGACGAAGATTTTATCGAAGCGGGGCAGGAACTCGACGAAGAGCAGGGGATGTTTGAACATTTCCGCCTCATCGTGGACAAAGGGCAGAATCCCATGCGCGTGGACAAATATATGTCTACCCACATGGAAGACACTTCACGCCACCGTGTACAGCTCGCGATAAAGGAAGGTTATGTTCGGATCAACGATAAAGTCGTCAAGTCCAATGCCATAGTGCGCCCCGAAGATGTTATACGCTTCATAATGCCCTACCGCCGCAGAGGGCTTGAAATTCTCCCCCAGGACATTCCTCTCGACATAGTTTATGAAGATGATGATCTGCTCGTCGTAAACAAGCAGGCGGGCATGGTCGTACATCCTGGACACGGTCATTTTGAAGGCACTCTGATAAATGCCCTGTCCTATCATCTTGGGATTTCGCAGGGACCGGAAGCCGAAGACGAGCGTATGGGAATACTCGTGCACAGAATAGACAAAGACACAAGCGGACTTCTGCTTGTGGCAAAAAATGACGAGGCGCAGCTTAATCTTGCGAAACAGTTCTTCGAGCACTCTATAGAACGCAGATACGTGGCAGTGGTGTGGGGCAATATAGGCGAGGAGGAAGGCACGGTGAGGGGGAACATAGGACGCGACCCCAATGACCGCCTGCGTTTCCGCGTGTACGAAGACCCTGAAAAGGGCAGGCACGCCGTCACCCACTACAAGGTTCTGGAGCGTTTCGGCTATGCGACTGTTGTAGAATGCAGACTCGAAACCGGGCGCACGCACCAGATCCGCGTCCACATGAGCCATATAGGGCATCCGCTTTTCAACGATGAACGCTACGGAGGAAGCGAGATACGCAAGGGAACAATTTACTCAAAATACAAGCAGTTCATCAACAACTGCTTTGAGTTATGCCCTCGCCAGGCTCTGCATGCCAAAACTCTGGGATTCGCGCACCCGAAAACAAAGAAGTGGATTCAATTCGATTCTGATTTACCCGCCGATATGACGGCAATGATAGAAAAATGGCGCAAATACTCATCAAATATGGAAGAGGAGGAGGCGTAGCATTTCTACGGACGAGGCCCGTGCATTCCTCGAGGCGGTCCTCCGCGCATTTGGGACTTGTCAAAAGTACCGAAACGATAGCTAAGGGATAGGATTATGTAACGTCCGAGAGTATTGTTGTAGACTTCACTGTGGTAGTTGTCATTGTCTGTTACCGAAAGGTTGTGCGCCTGTCCCAATATGTCATAGCCTTTGAGTGACAAAGTCACTTTCTTGCCGAAGAGGAGTTTCTGGATTTCAGCGTCTATCACAAATTCGTCTTTCATCTCTTTGGAATAGCCGTTGTACCAATTGTAGTTAGCCTCCGACTTCAGGGCAATGCCGGCCGCTTCCCAATTCCATGTGAAGGACGTACGCAACTGATTATTGAAGGTCATGGTATTGTCCGACAACTCCTTGCCGAGTTTATACCAGGACTTGTTTACTCTCGTGCGTCCGCTCAACTGTACTTCAGTCACATCGTTGCTGTACTTGAGGCGCAGACGTTCGGTGGCACCGAAAGTGGTGGTGGAGTTGGTGACAAAGCCAGAAGCGAGATTGTCGCGATATTTCCCGAGGAAATCATCGATGAAGCCGTAATAATCCCCTCCGTAATACTTGGTCATATCGATTGCATCCCCGACATAATAGCCGGAGTTGCTGTAACTCAAACGCAGCATATTGGAAAAGGAAAAGTTCGATTTGGCAATCGGAGCATTGAGAAAAGAGAACATGTTCGCTCTCATGGAAGCGGGACCGTTGAAAGGCATTGAATACTGCGCGCCCTTATTGCCGTACCATATTGCGTTCACTATAGGGTCCTTCACATAAGAACCCTCGAAACGTATATTCATTGAAGAAAAGTTCTTCCTGTTGTTGTAACGGTAGTCCGCATGAATATCGTGCGAGAAATAGGGGTTAAGATAGGCATTGCCGAAAGATACGCTCAGAGGATTGGATACATCCGGAACGCTCATAAGCTTGCTTATGGAAGGCTGGCTTGTATTTCCACGATAGAATAGCCTTGCACTGGCGTTTTCGCTAAATTCCAGCCATGCCATTGCCTGAGGCGCGAAATTCCATCTGACACCAGGGTCATATTCTATGGATTCGTAGGCCGAGCCTGTATATCGTGTAGTCCTGTTATAATTGCGGGTAGGCATAGCTGAGAAGCCTACTTGCGCGCGGGACTTTTCCCTTTGATACATAAAATTCATAGACAGGGTCTGAGTGCTCATCTCATTGTAGGCGTCATTTGAATACTGATAATTCATTACACTGCTGTAAGCTGTCCCGTCGTAATCGTAGCTATGTTTGTATGAGGCAGATTTATTCCAGTTGTAGCCATAGGCAGCTTCCGCATAGAAAAAACTTCCGAGAGGCTCGGTATAGCTGGCGCGAGCTCCGAGCGAATAATTTTTCTGATTGCTGTTGTAGAGCTGGTTTATCGGATTCGTACTTGAAATCGTGCCGTCCGCATTGAAATATTTCGTATCGGAAATATTGAAACCGTCCAGGTCATTGTCTGACAGGGAGTACCTTATGAAAGTGGAGAAAGTACGCCCGGGGATGCCGAGCCGCTGGCGGAAAAGAAACCAGCCGCTGCCCGTAACATTCTTGTTTTCCCCGCTGTTGTTAATATTTGAAGAATTGAGTTTGGATGCGGCGCTTCCGTTGAGATAGTCGTTGGATATGGTCTCGTTACTGATTTGCGAGAAACTGCCTCCCCCGAAGTTCAACTGGGGTTCAAATAGTATGGAGGTGTTTTCAGAGAATTTATGCTCGAAGCGCACTCCGAATCTGTTTCCGTAAGTTTTTCTCGAACTGCTTCCGTCGGAGTCATTGATGCGCTCATAATTATTGCCCGAAGCATCCTTGAGATAGGTCTGTCTGTAGGAATCCTGAATAATATCCGTATTTGTATTGTTGTAAAGATAATTGCCTGCAAGTTCCGTCTTGTTTTCCGACAAAGTCCACGAGCCATTCACTCCCCCCATATAGGAGGTAGTGATTCCATTGTCAGAACGATTTCCTCCGCGACCTCCTCCATACATGCCGTCGCCACCCATCATGCCGCCCATCATAGAGCCTGCAAGGTCGTTGAAAGCACGGTTGTTGGTATTATTTGCATTGGCGATAAGGCTTATCTGGCTCTTGTCGGTGAACTTACCCATAAAGCCTGCGCCCTGGAAACGGTAGTCGCCGCTGACTTGGGTAGAGGATACATCGTGGCCCGCACCTGCCACAAGATTGCCGAAAAGACCTTTCATCATGCCTTTCTTTATGTTAAGGTCTATAATCTGCTCCTCTTCTCCGTCATCTATTCCTGTAAATTCAGCCTGTTCGGATTTTTTCTGCACTACTTTTATTTTCTCCACAATCTTTGCGGGTATATTCTTGGTCGCAAGCTGAGGGTCATTAAGGAAGAAAGTCTTGCCGTCTATGGTAATCTTACTTATGGTCTGACCGTTGAACGTAACGGAGCCGCTTTCATCGACCTCCATGCCCGGAAGTTTTTTGAGCAGGTCCTCGAGGACATCGTTCTCGGTTGTCTTGAAGGCGTTTGCATTGTACTCTATCGTGTCCTTTTTCATTACTATGGAGTTGCCCACAGCGGAGACATTGGCGGCATCCAAGAGTTTGGAGTCCAGTTCCATGACTATTGAGCCGAGGTCAAGTTCCCCGTCTTTTAGGTCAATATCCCTGGAAAAACTTATATAGCCCATATTCTCCGCCTTGAAAATATATGAGCCGGCTTTCAATTTTTCGAAGCGGATCTCCCCGGATTCAGAACTGAGGGTATATTTGTAGGGAGTTGTTTTCCCTTTTATCGTGAGGGAAACCGTGGCGAAACCCACAGGCTCGCCGCCCTTTTCCTGAAGTTTTGCCTTTACGGAACAGAGGGGCTGCGCTAAGGCTGAAATACACACTAACGCCGAAAATACGGCAAGCACTAACTTTTTCATTCAAAACATTGCTTGTTACAAATGTTTTAGACATGAAAAAGGGCTTCAGGTTTAATTATTTTTTAATTCTTTCGGGATTTGCGGCAACAAATTTTTCCCAGGAGGAAGACTGCTTAATCCCCCGGCTCCCGTTGCCGCCTCCGGAAATGGGGTTAAGCAGCTGGAAATGATGACATAAAGCTATAGAAAGCGCGTCTGTTGCATCAAGATGTTCAGGTGGGAGCTGTATACCGAGTATTTTCTCCACCATATTGCACACCTGTTCTTTTGAAGCGGCTCCGTTGCCTGCGATGACTGCCTTGGCCTTGCGGGGAGCATATTCAGTAACGGGGATGCCGCGTTTGGTGGCGGAAATTATAGCCGCTCCCTGTGCGCGGCCGAGCTTGAGCATAACCTGAGGATTTTTGCCAGTGAAAGGAGACTCTATCGCCACTTCATCGGGTTTATACTCTTCGCATATTTCCTCTATGGCTGCATTGATGTTTGCGAGCCTGTCGAAGGGATCTTTGATTTTTCTAAGATCAAGACAGCCCATTTTTAGGTAACGTGGTCCTGAAGACTCCACACGGACAAGCCCGAAACCAAGTATATTGGTTCCGGGATCTATGCCGAGTATAGTAATATTTTCAGTCGATTTTATCAAAGCCTGTATAAGGTCTTAGGATTTCCGGGATTATTATGCCGTTTTCGGTCTGATTATCTTCAAGCAAGGCAGCCACAACACGCGGGAGCGCAAGTGAAGAGCCGTTCAGAGTATGCGCGAGTTGGGTCTTGCCCTCGGCATCGCGATAGCGGCAATGCAAGCGGTTCGCCTGGTAGGTCTCGAAGTTTGAAACCGAAGAAATCTCCAGCCAACGCTGCTGCGCAGCAGACCATAGTTCAAAATCGTAGGTAATGGCAGAGGTAAAACTCATGTCCCCGCCGCAAAGACGGAGTATGCGGTATTTAAGCCCCAGACTGTTCACGATTTTTTCGACATGAGCCACCATGTCTTCAAGGGCGGCATAACTGTCCTCAGGTCTTTCCACACGCACTATTTCCACCTTGTCGAACTGATGCAGACGATTCAGACCGCGCACATCTTTGCCGTAAGAGCCTGCCTCCCGGCGGAAGCAAGGGGTATAGGCAGTAAGCCGCTGAGGGATTTCATCGGCATTGAGTATCACGTCACGGAAGATATTGGTTACAGGCACTTCTGCTGTGGGAACCAAATAGAAATCATCCACTTCGGCATGATACATCTGCCCTTCTTTGTCGGGAAGCTGCCCTGTGCCGAAGCCTGAATCTTTGTTCACCACAACTGGAGGTTCCACCTCTCTGTAACCGTCAGCGGCATTCGCATCAAGGAAGAAGTTTATGAGGGCGCGCTGAAGCTTTGCTCCCTTACCCTTATATACGGGGAAACCGGCGCCGGTAATTTTCACTCCGAGGTCGAAGTCTATTATGTCGTATTTTTTGGCAAGTTCCCAATGAGGGAGAGCATTTTCAGGAAGTTTTACTTCAGGACCTCCCATTTTCACAATCTCATTGTCTTCCGCGCCTTTTCCGGGAGAGACGAGCTCGCAGGGAAGGTTGGGAAGAAGCACGAGTTGCGCCTCAAGTTCCGCCTCTGCCCTTTCGCCCTTCGCCAGAAATTCTGCCGACTTTGCCTTCAGTTCCGCGACTTCCGCCTTAGCCTTCTCCGCTTCTTCTCCACGCCCCTGCTTCATGAAGGCCCCTATTTCCGCCGCCTTTTTCTTCTGCTCTGCAAGCAGGGAGTCACTTTCGGTCTGGCATTGCCTGCGGAGAGTGTCGAGTTCAAGAACTTTCTCCACAATCTCACGCGCGTCAAAATTCTTTACTGCGAGCCTTTTAATGACGAACTCCTTGTCGTTACGAAGCAATTTAAGTGTAAGCATATATATTTATGTAATTAAATCAAACAAAAGAGGACCTACACTCTTCTCGAAGTGCAAGTCCTCTATTCTTTCATACAAAACCCTTCGAGTTAGTTCTCAAACGGGATTACCGACACGAATGATCTGTCGTTTTTCTTCCTCTTGAAGACTACAGTGCCGTCAACGAGGGCGTAAAGAGTGTGATCTCTGCCTATGCCGACATTCTGGTCAGGGTTGTGTACAGTACCTCTCTGGCGAACGATGATGTTACCGGCCTTAACGACCTCGCCACCGAACTTCTTGAGCCCGAGACGTTTGCTTTGCGACTCGCGACCGTTCTTTGAACTTGATTGACCTTTCTTATGTGCCATAATTCAAATCTCCTATTCGTTAAGTTATGCGACTACGATCTCAGATACCTGGATCTTTGTAAGCTTCTGGCGATGTCCGTTGCACTTCTGGAAGCCCTTGCGGCGAATCTTCTTGAAGACGAGCACTTTCTTTGCCTTGACCTCATCATCTAAAACTGTAGCTTTTACAGCTACGCCTTTCACATAAGGAGCACCGACTTTCACCTTACCCTCATTGTCGAGAAGAAGCACTTTGTCGAACTCCACATCAGCACCTTTTTCAGCGGAAAGACGCTGAACAAAGATTTCATTACCAGCCTCAACTTTGAACTGCTGGCCTGCAATTTCAACGATTGCGTACATAAAAAACTTTATTTTAAAGTTTCAACCGCAGGCGTCCGTTCCCAAGACGGTTCTTCTCCTGCCCGACGGTCACATCAATAAGCCTGCAAAAGTAGTCATTTTTTTTCATCTGACAAACTTATTTTTTAAATTTGCATGAAACACTACTGTTATTCAGAATGGAAGGTCCGTTTATTTATGACTCTTATGTGACGGGGAAAAACTTCCTCGGGCGCAAGAAGGAATGCGAAAAACTTGCAAAGTGCCTCGCAGACGGGCAGAATGTCGCGCTTTGGGACTCCCCATACAGCGGCAAGATGTCACTTGTACAGCAGACTTTGGCAAATCTCAGGCTCGCGGGACAGCAATTTCTCGCAGTCAATTTCGACATGTCGGGCGTACGCACTGTAAAGGCATTCAAGGAAGGGCTTTGGGATGTTTTTTGCACTTTAAGGTCCACGCAGGAAGAGAAAGTCCCTGCCAATCTTTATTCCCTGATAAAAACTCCCTACCACATAGCTTCGGAAAAAGGCAGGCAGGTGGTGGTAATGCTAAGCGAGTTCCAGAACATAGCTTTCGCCGGTGATGCGCAGGAGGTTCTGGATACATTTGAACAGGTGATGGACGAACTCAATTCAGCCGAGAGGAAATCGCGTTGTTCATATATTTTCTGCGGCAACCGGGTGAATGCCATGAAAGAGCTTTTCCTCAAAAGGGGCTTTCTCAAAGGCAGGTACAAGCACATATCGCTCGAGCCCATACCGTCGAAAGAGATAATAAACTATATCAATAAAGGCTTTCAGATAAGCGGAAAAGTAATCGAGAAGGACTACATACTCGAAAGAGTGCTGCTCTTCGAGGGGAACATGTGGCATATAAACCATTTCTTTTCCATAATAGACTCTTATACGAAAGGCTATATCAACCGCAACGTGGACAGAGAGGCGATGGCGTCCATTATTTCCATCTACGAGCCATGGTTCAATGCCATAGTGGCAGACCTCACGGACTTCCAACTCAGTCTTTTGAAAGCCATAATAGACGGCAAGCTGAAGCTGAGCTCCGCTGAAGTGATAGCCGATTACGGACTCCACTCTTCCGCAAATGTACGGCGCGTGAAAGACGCCCTCTGCAAAAAAGAAGTCATTTCCTTCACCGAAGCCGGTGAAGCCTATATAATAGACCCGCTATTAAAGTATTGGCTGAAAAAGTGTTTTTTTTCGTAAAAGGAGCCGTTACAGGAATTATTCGGAAGAGGACAAACTCGCCCGCAGGCGTTGTAGTGCCGTATATATATGATTTTCCACGGTACTCACGGAGATTCCGAGTTTGACGCTTATCTCCTTTTCGCACATATTCTCCAGATAGTGCATAACGAAAACCTGACGGCATCTTTCCGGCAGAGCGGAAATAGCCTTATTCAATTTCATATTCAATTCCCGCTTGTAGATTTTCGCAATAACGGGATTATTCTCCGGGCTGAGATAATTGGAAAGCATAGAATTGATGCGAAGCCTATACCATGAACTGTAATTCTGTACAGCCTTGCTGCGATTAAGCATATTCATGCTGCGGTTATAGACAGATTTGAGAAGATATGCTTCAAGCTTGCCGTTTTTCTTCAAGCCCGCCCTTCCTTGCCATACGGACATCAGTACATCCTGGACAACATCTTCAGCCGCAGCCTTATCGAGAAACAAACGGGCGTATGACAATAGCGAGATATAACTCTCCCTGCAAAGAGAATCAAATGCCTCTCTATTCCCCTTTGATATCATATTTATCAACGCTTCACCCTTACTCATTCGGAATATGATTGTAGCGATAAATATACCCTTTTATATCTTACATCGCAAGTTTTCAAAAGACAGAATGGCCCACGGCTCAGATGTGTGAGCCTGGGCATATGGAAATTCTCTGAATTGTCCTCAAGGCTCTATAATTTACAGCTCAAAATCTACCAATACCGGCCAGTGGTCGGAGGGATTGTAAAAATTGGAGAGTCCCGAATAGGGCATTGAGCCGAGCCATTTGTCGTCTTTTAGAACGATTGCGGATTTGACTTTTTCAAACATTGCTGGTGAGGCATAGACAAAATCATATCTCGGAGGCAGATTCCCGCCCGCATCCTTCACCCATGTCCTGGTGCTGAAAAATTCTCCCGGATGCTTCAGGGCAATCACGTCTTTATAAACCGTGTTTTCAAGAATATAGTCGTGGGAACTTAGCATAGGACTGTCTTCGGGAAGTTTATAATACCAATTGTCTATGCGGGAACGACAATTGAAATCGCCCAGCATAAGCCAGTTTTTCTCTCCCTTATAATATTTAGAGTTGATTGTATGCCCGCAGATGTAGGAAATCTCCGCAAGCCTTTGCGCATTGCCGCCTATACTCTGAGGGTCTTTGGTATTTTTAGTCACAAACTTCGCATAGTAACTATATGCATGAGGCCATAGGTGCAAAGTCACAAAATTTATTGATACGCCGTTTACATTGACCCTATGCATCCCTGCCCCATGAGCCACCGGGCGGTAGTTCTCATCTATTTCCGAGTGTTGGAAATTGCTTTCTGCACCGATATGACTATTGTCGGTTTCCGTAATCTTGAGTATGGTTTCAATAGGATATCTCGATGTGATTATCTGGGGGAAATAGTCCCCGGCATATAATCTGTAACCGCTGATGGCAATATATTCGTGTCCGTATTTACTTGCAAATTCCTGCCAATGCTTTGGAAAATACCTTTCCGACTCCGGCATTTTTGCTTTACTCCCTGTCTTATATATCGACTGCCCCTCGCACCATACGCAAACGTCCGGTGCGTAACGTTTGACAAACTCAAGAAAATTTGCATAATCCTCCTGCTGATCGCTCCACATTCCGTTTTGTATGTTCCATAATAAAACGCGCAGAGTATTAGGTCTTTTCTGATAGGAAGTCAGAAACTGTGCCGATAAATTTTGACACCCGCAAGCAGGTGTCAAAAAAAATACGGCTACAAAAACTTTAATGATTGTTTTCCAAAACATAAACTTGAAAGCTTTTATTTAGTTGTAAAAACACATTCGCTATGAGAGCCTTTACTGTCTGTACCCTGAATATAAAGGCTGAAATTCTCTGCGTTCAGCACTGTTCCGTTAACGGAGCCTCCGACTTTGCAGGATTTCAGGGCTGCCGATGTAAGACCTGCGATAGAACCGCTCTTGCGATTGTCTTCTCCGAAAGAGACAGAACCGAAGTTGGTGTCACCTTCGAGTTTTTCAACGGCAGTCGAAACATTCCCGAATACTCCTCCAGCCGCGCCGTTTTGGGCTTCAAGCGAAACATTTGCTCTATTCACGTTTGAAGAGGTTTTGAGAACGTTCGCTTGTCTGTAAAATCCAAGGACTCCGCCACAGTAAACATCCGTCTTCCCTGTATTTTTGACCGTCAGATTTCCGCTGTTGGAGTTGTTTTGGAGGGAAATATCGGAGCAGGACAAACCAAGTATTCCGCCTACCGCAATTCTATTTTTATGAGTATTATTGCTATGTGCAAGAGTGACATTTATGGGAGCCTCGTTTTTGCATGAAGAAATTTCATGAGTCCTGCCTTTCTCCGCCTTTTCCTCAAATCCTACGACACCGCCTATTGCAAACCATACCTTGCTTGAAAGCTCTCCCTGAACAAAATCCAGACTTCCGCTATTGGTACATCCGATGATTTTGCCACCCTGGTTCAAGGTTGCGACTATACCGCCGAGGCGCAAGGTATTTTTGATGCAGGATGAGACTTTGCCCTTGTTCACGCAATCAAGGATTTCCGAATTGTCGTACGATGCTCCCACTACGCCTGCAATATGCAGGTAAGAGCCGGAAGCGGCTTCCGAGTAGGTATATGACACGGCTCCCTCATTTGTACAGTTTTTGACTGTCGAAGAGGCTTGAGCCCGTGCAAGGACGCCTGCAAGAGAAAGTTCTTTTTCATTTTTTCGCGAGTATTCGACTGCGGCGTAATTATGGCAATTCTCCACCAGAGCTCCTGCCATGAGACTTGTTCCGACCACTCCCGCGATGCCCGCCCTGTTGGAAAGAACCCCCGATAAAGTGACCTTACCGTAATTCTTGCATCCCAAAACCTTGGCGTTTGCAGACTCGAGACGGGCAACTACACCCGCCGCAGAGGCGTAGGCAGAGGAGGTCTTGATATTGAAATCCACCGAAGCATAGTTGGAAACATTCTCCACAACACCTTTATTGGATGCTATGAAAGCGGCAGCCACAGCTTCTGCGACATCCGAAGAGAAAGTAATGGAACTCTCCTCTCCGAAAATCAGATTTTTCACCGTTCCCTCATTGGTGAGGATGAAGCCTGCCATATTCTGTCCCGATTCTATTTTCAGATTCTTTATTTTGTGATTTTTTCCGTCCAGGACTCCGGCGAATGAAACTATCGGAGAAATCATCGCGCCTGCGCCGTCTATATCCGCTTCAACAGTGTAAATATCGGACGGAGCGGCATCAGATGCTATGGTAACGAACTTTTTCAAATCTTCCAGATTTTTGATTTTGTTGTCGGCAAGCCCCGTTTCCGCCTTTGCCTGAGTGACATTCACTGTCACCGTCTTTGATGCATCGCTCTTGGAAGTAAATGTGATGCTTGCGCTGCGAGGCTCTTTCTGAGTGTTCTCCTCCACACTTGCGCTGATGCTTCCGACTGCTTCGGAGCCCTGAGACACGCTGAGCGTAAGCCAGGATGCACTTGAAACCACATTCCATTCGCAATTTGACGAAACTTCCACTGTTTTGGTGCCGGAAGATGCGCTGAAACTCAATTCCGTAGGGTTCGCCACTATATAATCGGCAGCCACATTTCCATAGAAGCAGGCGCTTACGGAGCCGGAACTTGACGAGCCCTGGATAAATCCTGCGAAATTCGAAGCGTTTATTTCTTCCGCATTCACACTTCCCATGATAGAGCATGCGTTTATGAGGGCGCTGTTCAGACCGGCGACTGCACCTGTCGCAGACGCAAGTTTGGATGTGACCGCCCCTTTATTGGCTTCTTCCTCGTGCCTGCTGCCATTTATGGAAGAATTTCCTATGATTCCTCCTGCGGCGCAGTCACTTGCATCCGCGCTGACTTCGCCGGAATTCACATTGCCTTTTGTCTTGAAGCCTTTGCCTTTCAAATACCAGCCCACAATGCCTCCGACATACAGAGACGCGCTTCCGCTGTTGGTTCCATGAACTTTACCGGTATTTGCATTATTTTCCACAAGCACGAAATTAGAGCAGACAAGACCTGCAATTCCTCCCAAGCCTATTTTGTTGGAGTGAGAGGTGTTGTTTACAAGACTTACGTAAACTTCTCCTGAATTGGAGCACTCGCTCACAAGAACTTTATTCTTCTCGGAAGTCGCTTTTTCCTCAAAGCCGAATATTCCTCCGACCGCCTGCCAGTTGTCATTTCCGGAGTTTTCCACTCCTACCTTGCCGAGATTTTTACATTTCAGTACCGAACCTCCCGTATTGATTGTACCGACAATACCTCCCATACGGTTAACCTGACTTATACGTGAGAAGATTTCCCCTTCGTTCGTGCACTCCTCAATGGTAGTTCCGGAATATCCTGCCCCGAGCACTCCGCCGATGTGAAGATAAGAACCCGGAGCGTCGCTCGCTTCGTATGATACAAGACCTTTATTCTTACAGCCTTTGAGTGTTGTGGAGACATTTGAGCGGGCAAGCACGCCTCCCATCGAAAACTCCTTTTGGTTTATATTGGACTTCACCACAGCACCCGTGTTCACGCAATTTTGTATCAATGCGCCTGCGCTTGAAAGATTCGCACCAAGCACACCTCCCTGATGAGCCCTGCCGGAAGCAGTGCCGGAGAAGCCTATGGAGCCGCCGTTAAGGCAATCTTCCACACTTGCTCCGGCGCCGCTCAAAGCACCTGCAATGCCGCCCACTGCCGCATCGGCAGCTGCTTTGGCGTTGAAATCTATGCGGGCAAAATTTCTTACATTCAGGATTTTACCGGAATTGACTGCCACAAGACCTGCCGCAGATGCCTCTATATCATCCTTTGCAAATTTTATCGCGCTGGTCTTGTCCCACGCTTCCCCTTGGGCAGAGCCTGCAATGAGATTCTTAATGGTTCCTTTATTTTCAAGTATCAATCCTGCCTGAGCCTTTTCCGACTCTATGACAAAATTATACAAGCGGTGTCCCTTTCCGTCAAGGGTAGCAGAGAATGACTCAATAGGCTTTATAGAGGCGCCTTTGAGGTCTATGTCGGCAAGCATCTCTACGGTTTCGGTATCCGAAAGCGAGGAGGCAAGCTCCATAAACTCATTGAATGTCTCCACATCCTTGATTTTACCGGCAAAGCCTATATTTGATTTCTGGGACACAAGTAAAGTGTCCTTATTGGTGGGAACTTGCACATCGCTGATGATAATCTTCGCTTCGCGTGCATTCTCTCCCACATTTTCGCTTTCAACAGTGACTGTTATGTCTCTTGTCGCTTTTGTGCCGGATTCCGGAGTGACCTTGACCCATTCGGAATCGGAGAACAAAGTCCAGTCGCCGCTTGCCTTTATCCCGACGATTTTTGTCTCGCCCGATTTTGCAATCTCTATGCTTTTTCCCGCGAACTTCACGGTGGAATCGACATTCGATGGCACCACCTCATTCTTGACACAGGAGATAGCCGCCGCAGAAAGGACAAATGTTATGATTGTGTTTCTTAGATTCATGATTGAAAATTATTTGGTTTTACTCAAAAGCCACTTAGGATAATTGGTGGTGATATATTTCAGCTTGGAACTATTTTCGATGTAGTATTTGACATCGCTTTCGGAAGTTACGGCATTCGCGTCTTTACTTCCCGCCTTATCAACAC
>CAUUCY010000016.1:0-31589 GCA_963543835.1 uncultured Bacteroidales bacterium | reverse complement strand
TTTCCCCTTGAAATCATTAGGAGCGAGCTGTGTAAGGGTGAACTTCGAACCGCTTGCAAAAGTCAAGGTAGCCTGTCGCGGAGCACCGGTGGTGTTGGCAGTCCAAGAGACTTTAGTTCCCGAATAAGAAAGCCAGCCGTCACCTCCTGTAGGAGTCCCGCTTTCCTCAAAGTCGGCGGAGCCTGCCTCATCGTTCTTCCACTCATCGACGGTCTTTGTCTCCACAGTCTTACCCACGGTGAAGTTCTTGACAAGAGGATCGCTCTGGGCGCCCCAGGAGTCATTTGCAACAATAGTCAGCTCATATTCGCCTTTCTCGAGGGTCCCGAGCTCAACATTCCACTCCTTTTTCATGTTGCCCGGCTTTGCGTGCTTATAGAAATCCGCAAGTATCTTTTTCGTCATTACGGTACTTGCATCCTTCTTGAGTGTCAAAAGATAATCATGCACAAACTCGTCATCCGTACCGGCAGAGAAGCTGACAGAAGAAGCGGCGGCTTCCGGACTCGTCACATTGGCAGTGCCGAGCAGAGGTTTCTGATTCTTGACAGACAGGGAAGTATGGTTGTAAGAAGCCAGATGCGAAGCGTCCTTGGCAGGGAATTTTATTGTCCAAGACTCCCCTATTTCCGCTTTATTATAGAAATCCATTCTGTGGAAGCGAACATTGCCGTTTATGTCTATCTGGGCGAGATAACCCTGCGAGAAATCATTGGCATCGTTCATCACCGTAGCGGATTTCATATCCTCATAAGAAGCCGGCTCTATTGCCATATAACGCACGGACGCAGTGCCGAGAACCGTGAAATCTCCCTGCCATATTGTGCGCGGATCGTTAAGAGGGAAATGCAGGTGACCTCCGAAAACAAGAGCCTGAGGGTACTTCTTGAGTATATGCGTAAGGGCATTTGTCGCCCAGAAGTCCTTAAGGTCCGAAGCCCATATTCCTCCTACACCGGTCCCGAGAAGACTGCCATAGACGGTGTTCTGAATCATAGGGTGAGTCAGGACCAGGACATACTGCTCCGGGTTCTGCTCAGTGAGTTCCTTGAGTTGCTTGTCCAGCCAGTCAAGCACTGCTGGAGCATAATTTATAGGCTCGTCGCTGTTCGGGGTAACGGCAAGTATGTGATACCCGCCGACAACGCAGTGACGCGCCTCGTAATTTCTACGCATATTATTGTCAATATCCGTCTTGAAATAGTCCTCCCCCAGAATGGAAGCAAATGCGGAATTGTCTGCCACAGTAGTACTTGTCCAACGATAATTCTCATTCATGTCGTGATTGCCTATAGTGTAGATCATCGGGACCTCCGAAGGCTTGAGTTCGGATTCGTACAGATTCTTGTATGCGGAAATCTGGCTTGACCTTTTGTTGTTGATAAGGTCGCCCACAACGAGAACCGCATCCAGACCGTTAGGGTCCTTCTGTGCAGCCTTAGTCTTGAGTTGGGACAGCGCCGACTTGAATTTCTTCGCGTAGTCATCGCCCTCGGTTTCTATATGGACATCGCTTATGACACCGAAAGAACGCACGATATTCTCCTCATCGAAAACAGGTGAAGGCACACGCGGTTCTTTCATCTTTTCCGCCACATAGGTCTTGCCTGACTCTACTGCGAGTTCTTCAAAGTTTGACACTTTTTCAAGCACTGAGTTGTTTTCATCGAATGCCGTCAGAGTATAACCTGTCTTGAGAACTATTGTAGGGTCGAGACCGATGTAATACTTTCCCGCACCGCTGACATATTTCCTGATGTAAGTAGTACTTGAGAAATCCGGAGAATTATTTTCCAGAATCTTGAACTCATCAAAAGAAACGAACATGCTCTTGTTTATCGTTTCTCCGTTATTTCCGGAAAATCTCACATACTTGACAGCAGGATTCTCAATATCGAATTCCAAAAGGGCATATACGTTTACAAACTTGAAATTAAGATCATTTCCCGTACAGGTAGCAACGGTAACCGTAGGGGAAGCATCCGAACAGCGGTCCATGTTGGATGGAGACCAATACTTTTTCAGTTTGAAATTCTTCACTCCGCTTCCTTTTACGAAAGCATAAAACTTGCCCGCATCGGAAAGGAGTTTTCCCGAAGATTTGAAAGTGGCTTTTTTCCCTCCGTCCGTGACAGCGGAAGCCTTGATGAGCTCTTTTGCGGTGAAGTTCCCTTTAATGCTGTAGACAAGAATTTCGTCACCCTCCGACCAAGAGGTCTTGAAGCCTGCTCCCGCATCGGGAAGGACAGCAGAGAAAACGATTTCCTTATTGGCTTCTTTATTTCCTGCACTGTTCTTGGACTCCGGCTCCTCTTTAACATTGCAAGAGCTGCACAAAGGCATGATGAAAAGTGCTGAAAGAATATATTTTGTGATATTCAACATAATCAATTCCATAATTTATATTACTCCATATTTGCTTCCGATTCAAAGTATCCCCAAGGGGTAAGTTCCGCCCAGACTGCGTTATTTGCTGCAAAAGTTTTAACTACAATGGCAATATATCTCGCTTTGGTATATGCTCCGCCCGCAGTAGGAGCCGCAGAACCGAAATAGTAGACGCTGTTGCACCAAGGGGTGCCGTAGTTGGTCGCCCAATCCGCATCATTAGGATCAAAAGGCTTGTCGCTCAGATACATGGATATATTTCTCGCCCCTCTATTGGCATAACTCGTACCATACATTGTTGTGGTAATAGCGCGAAGAGTCATGAGGTGATCCGCCTCTTCGTGGGTATCTATTGAAATCACGACAAAGCCCATTTTGATGAAATGGAAATAAGTGTTGTTTTTGCCGTCGAAAAGGTTGGCAAGAGAGCCTCCTTTCTGCGCGCCTGTGGTCACTGTCGCAGTCCACTTGCTGTTGTCCAGCTCATGTCTTATCGGGGTCGAGACCCTGCTCCAGTCCAGCCATGCCGTATCCCTTCCGTTGGCAGGGAGAAAACCTGAAGATATTTCAAAGTATTTCCCGGGCTTGGGGTCGTGTAGTGCATAAGTGGTCTTGTTGGGCGCCATCCTTTCCACACTCTCCACTATTTTTCCCTCGGAATTGAGGTAACGGAATCTCGTTGCCACCAGTTCATCATCCCCGTTTTCCGTAAAGTTACAATTTGCAAGTTTTTTGGACTTGTCATACCATGAATCCTTGTAAATTCTTTCGGAGTGTGCAGACAGCCAGTTCGCACCGTAAGGAGTAGCCGTACATTCAGCAGGCAGGGATTTGTTTCCGAGTCTGTCGAAATTTATAATGACAAAAGAGTAGGCTCTGTCATTAAGTTCCTTAATCAGTACTTTGGCGGTATCGAGTTTTACAAGCGCAGGGGATTCCGCCAATTCAAGTCCCGTTTTTGTCTTGAACTCAGAATAATCCACATCGACTGAATCCGTGTAATTATCCCAGTAGACGCGGGCCCTGACAATCGAGGGGTCCATAGGGACTGGCCAGGAAAGAGTAACCTTGTTGAAACCCGTCTCGGCGGAAAGACCCAAAGCCTTTGCCGGATATTTCAATCCGCCCGGCTGTATATACTGCTTGTAAATGTCATCCTGTTTGCTGCAAGAGATGACTGCAAACAGAATCAGTGTCAAAGCAGTTATTGTATATTTTATGGCTTTCATAGATAATAAAATTCAAAATTAAAGTACTTGTCCGTAAGGAATGATTTCACTGAGCTGAACCTTTGAATTGCCGTGATACTCGAAAGAAGAGAAAGTATTGATAATTACAACTCTCAAATACCTGATTTCATCAAAAGCATGAGGGAATTTTTCATTATCCAATTCAAAATCACAACCGTTCATCCAATACTGCAGGTCATCTTGCGTGATTGTACCCACACTGCCGTCGCTTTCGTAGCCCGAAGGTTTCAATTGGTCGAAAGCTCCGAGTTTGACCCATGAATTGTCAAAGCCGTGTTCATTGCCGCTTACAGTTTCCCCCGTAGGGTTGTTACTGCCCCAGAACTCATACTGACGCGGGTGAGCCTGAGAATATGGGACATAATCACGGCCTCGGTGCCAAACCTGGATATGACTGATTTTGGCTTTCACTCCAAGATCCATGGTAAACCATGCAGGCATGGGCTGTTCAATCGAATCAAAGATATAGTTGGCCTTGCCGTCATCATTGTAGCCGTCCCACAGATTCGTGAACGGGAATTTGCTGCTGCTCGGCACCATGTTGTCATCGGCAACGTTCGCTTTCTGGAACAGAGCCCTGTCGAGCTTGACTTCTTCAAGAGGAGTAAGGACGGCACGGGTGGTGTCCGATACATTGCCCCATCTGTCACGAAGATAGACTCCGAAAAGAGCTTCCTCGGGAGCTATGCCGCGACGCGGAAGCGTAATGCTCTCAGCAGCCGTGAACATCACCGTAAGATCCTCCCATTTTGTCTGTGAAGAAGGCTTCTCAAGATCGGAAACGTCTTTGTCTTTAAGTAAAACCACGGTAAGATCCGCTCTTGGAGTATTGCCCTCTATGCGCACCTGTATTCCTCCGAAGGACTGGAAGAGCGTGGTCTTCGCAAGTCTGATTGCCGGCTCAAGAGGCGTGAAATTCACAGCGACAGGCTCCGACGACTTCTCGTTTACATTAAAAGTCGAGACATACACAGTCTTGGGATTTGTGTCGGCGAAGCCCACAACTTCTATTTTATTGACATAGCGTGAAACTTTGGTAACGATTTCCTCGCCGTTTCGGGTATATCTTGCGGAGACTCCCGCAATATTATCGTCGTCAGGAATCGTGAAAGGGATAATTGCGCCGCCGCTTGTCGGTATCACAGCGGAAACGTCAATCTGCACGGGCGCCGGTATAGGGCGGCTGTTGTCTCTGTTATCCAATCTGCCGAACTCATTCGCACCGTCATTGCAAGAGACTGCGGCAAGAACGAGCATCGCAGAAAGCATGAGCTTGAATATTGTTTTCATTTTCATAATGGTCTAAGATTACCAACCTATATTCTGAACAAGGTTGGGATTACGATCTATGTAGTAGGTGTATATTGGCCAGAAATAATCTTTGGTCACAAAATTCTGAGTAGCAATAAAGGTCTTGGTATTGTAATCCTTTGCCGCTCCGGCTGCAACACGCATTCCGTAAATACCTTTTTGATATTCCTGAGCCGCCTCTTTCCAGCGACGCAGATCCCAGAAACGCTGTCCCTCAAAAGCGAATTCGTTAATACGCTCGTCGTGAAGAATCTCACGCATCTGAAACTTTTCTTTATAATAAGCCGGTTTGGTGCTGTATTTGTCCCAAGCGTCCTTGACTCCCGGTATCCCCGCTCTTTCGCGGACAGCATCTAAATATCTGAAAAGTTCCTCTGAATGAGCTCCGTCAGGACCTTCATACTCATTGATGGCCTCTGCATAAAGCAGATACAAGTCAGTAAGACGAATCATAGGGAAAGGGTACCAATAAGTACTCAGGGATGCCGCATTGGCATTACCCGACCACCTCAACTGATATGGGGCGAGTTTTTTAGGCAGATAGCCCGTCACCGGACCCATCTCCTTGCCGGTCTTCCCGTTAAGCTGTCCCGCACGGCACTCCAGGGTAAAGACATCGTCAGGTTTGAGATCATTGTACTTGTCTCCGAGCTGGCCGAGCCATTTACCTCCGTCGAATCCCAAGTAAGCGTAAAAACGAGGTTCCCTGTCGAAATTGAGCTGTATGCTTTCGTAGCCCTGTTTTATATAATACTTATGGGACTCGTCTCCTTTTCTGATTTCAAATTGATTCTTGCTCCTCAAAGCAAGGTCATACTTGAGAGGCAGTCCGTTCTTGGTGTAATAATGCTCTGCAATTTTCATAGGCACGCCGATGAAGTTCCACCCTCCTATACCTCCGTACTTTTTCCCTCCGTCGGTTTGCAGAATGGGCAGACAGAATTGCTGGAAAGCGGAATATACCGGTTGCGTATTTCCCCATACAATTTCAGAGTTCCACCTTTCGCAGAAAGCTCCGCGTATTGTAAGTTCGCGTGCAAGAGTGTCGCACATACGCCACTTGTTCTTGACTTCCGAAATATTGTAGAGTTTGAGGTTGGCTTCCTCGCATATTTCTATTGCCTCTTCGCAGGCAGTCATGGCGTTTTTCCATCTCTCTTGCTTCTGTGCCTCAGTCTTTGCAGGAAACAACTTCACTCCGCGGCTGTCCGCAAGAGAGGCAAGCTCTTCGTTACCGTTGAAAAGAGGACTTGCTGCATAGACGGACACTTTGGCTTTCAGACCGGCGCAGGCCGTTTTGTTGATACGCCCGAATTCTTCGAGGGAAGGATTTATTATAGGAAGGTAAGGCATTGCCTCTTCGAGAAGATCGAGCACATAGTCGAAACAATCGTCTATGTTGTCGCGGAAAACCCTTACATCCTCTACACTTGAATCAATAGGAAGACTCTTGCGTATAATAGGGACAGGTCCCCACTTACGTATAAGATTGAAATGGTAATAAGCTTTCAGGAAAGAGGCTTCTGCCTTCCACTGCTGCTTTTCTTCGTCAGTCATGTCCGGCACCCTGTCGATATGATCCACAAGTATATCACAACAGCGTATTCCTTCATACATGCTCTTCCAGTCATTGTTATAGCATATTGATGCGCTCTGCAAACCCTTGGCTATAGGAAAGCCGGACCTGTTCTTGTTATATACATAGGTGGTGACGCGGGTGTCAAGATCCCAGAGTTCATCACCAGTCATCATCGCAGCATCCGAGCCCGGCATTCCGTCCAGGGTCATATAGGAATAGCAAGTGGCGAGATAGCGTATAGCTGTAGAGCGGAGATTGAAAGCGGTTTCTATTGATGCAAGACCGTCATCCGGCACGACATCCAGATATTTGTTGCAAGCCGATACTCCCAATAATGAAGCCGGCAACGCGAGAAAAATAAAAAATTTGGTAAAAATCTTACGCATAGGTCCATTATTTAAAGCTAACATTGACACCGATATTGAAAGTTCTCTGGATAGGATAGTTCAAACCGTATGATCCAAGCTCCGGATCCCACAATTTGAACTTGCTCCAGCACAAGAGGTTATTACCCTGCAAGTATATGCGGAGACTTTCCATACGTAGTTTAGAAGAAATCTTCGACGGGAGGGTATAGCCCAATTCGAGTTGTTTCAGACGCAGGAAAGAACCGTCTCTCATCCACCAGGTGCTGACTGCAGAGTTGTTGAGATTATGGTATGCGCTGAAACGGGGATACAAGGCATAAATATCCTTATTGTCTTCGCTCCAGTGGCTGTCGGAATAAGCTTTCAACAATTGTGTATTGTTCACGAAAGGCGCAGTTCCGAATTGATTTCTGGAAACATTATACTTGTCAGAGGCATCGATCCAGAAAGATTCTCTTCCGAGCCCCTGGAAGAACACTGAAAAGTCCAGACCTTTGTAACCCAGAGAAGCACCGAAGCCGTAAATAATTTCAGGAGAGGTAGGGTGTCCTATAGGCACCATGTCCGCAGGAGTGATTTTACCGTCCCCGTTGACATCAGTATATTTTATATCGCCTCCGCCGTAACGGGAACCGAAATCGGCCTGAGAAGGGCTGTTGGCAGCTTCTTCATCATCGATAAAGAGACGTTCGGCGATATAGCCCCACACCTGTCTGACAGACCTTCCCGCATGCTGACGGTAAGACTCCTTGTACTTAGGCTCTTCATACACATCGTAGACTCCCGTGGAATAGGTGAAGTTCGCACGCGCCGAAGTCCAGAAATCTTTGCTCCAAACCTGCTGATAATCAGCCTGTATATCAAAACCGTGAGAACGTGCTGCACCGATGTTGGCAGAAATGCCTGCCTGCAGACCCATCGTTTCAGGCACATCGGCACGGGACATGAAAATATTGGTTCGTTTCTCCGTAAAATATTCGGCAATCACATTGACCTTGTTGAAAAGGCCTAATTCCAACGCATAGTTGGTTTTGTATGAAGTCTCCCAGGTAATCTCCTTATTGGCATATCTCACGACGTCTATACCCTTGAAATTGATATTGCGGACTTCTCCGAAATGTGCGGAGTTGTTCTTGCTCGTCATATTCATCTCGGACAGATAATAGAAACGGTCGTTTTCATTACCTATCTTATCGTTTCCGACCAGACCGTAAGACGCGCGGAGCTTCAAATTATTGACGACTTTGGTCAAAGACTTGAACCAAGGCTCTTTCGACACGACCCAAGCTGCTCCGAATGAAGGGAAGAAGCCCCAACGGTGGGTTTTGTAGAAACGTTCGGAACCATTGTAACCGAAGTTGAACTCCGCGAAATATTTCTTGTCCCAGCCATAGGTAAAACGCCCTGAAATTCCCGCATTCCTTGACGGAAGGGACAACTGGAGCGAACCTGCATTGGCTTTTCTGAGTTCGTAAGCCGTGAATACAAGCAGACCCGTAAGCTCGCTGCGACCGAATTCCCGGGCATAATTGAGACGGGATTCAGAATAAAGAGTGTTGTGTACATTCTTTCCTCCCTCCGAATATGTGAGGTAATCGGTTCCGTCATCATTAAGACGCCTTGTATGATACTCTCCCGTATACGGGTCGTAAGAATCCAGCATATACCAGTAGGGGGAGAAAGAGCGGAATATCGTAAAATCGGACAGACGCGTAAGATTGAAAAGGGTCATGAATTTAAGCCCCGGAGTAATAAAATCAAGGTCCTGATTCAATTCCACAGCCGCAATCATCTGAGAACGCTGGTAGTCTTTATATCCTTTTACAAGATTTGCGTAAGGATTGACATAATAGGTGCCGGTGTCATAGTTACCGAACATGATATGTTTTATACCCACATGGTCCGCATCTGCAGGGTAATAAGCAGGGAAAAGGACCGGATCGGAGTGTACTACATCTACATAAACCCTGCTTCCTCCTTCAAGAGGTCCGCGATAGTCGGTGAAGTTGCCCGTCAGACGCACGGCAAGTTTAGTGGTCGGGGTCACATTTATATCTATATTGGAACGCAGGTTGTATGCCTTCTGATCAATATTGTTGTTGAAGCTGTTGCGTTTGTCCACTTTCAATATACCGGTATCCTGGGTAAAAGAGCCGGCTACATAATAACGCGCGATTTTACCGCCTCCCCTTGCGGATACGTTTGCACGATATGCTGTGGCGTAGTCCTTGAAGAGCATTTTGTACCAGTCGTTGCAAGGATAGATATAAGGGTTCATTCCCGGCTTGCCGGTATTCTCTATTTTGTCGTATGAGTAAGGAATGTCCCCAAGAGGGTCACGGGTGGTGACGGCTTCATTGAAAGACTTCATATAAGTCACGGGATCCGCGAGTTTGACCACACTCGTAGGCTGCGAAATCGAGGTCTCCACGCGTGCAAATATCTTTGCAGGCCCCTCCTGTCCGCGCTTGGTTGTGACGAAAATAACGCCGTTCGCACCGCGTGCTCCGTAAAGGGCGGTCGCCGTAGCATCTTTCATTATAGAGAAACTCTCTATATCGTCCGGTTGCAGACGCGCGAGGTCAGTTGCGGTAAGCTCGATATTGTCAATCAGGATGAGCGGACTCGTATTGGCTCCGAAAGTGGTGATGCCGCGCACGAAGAAATCCGCATTGTCCTGCCCCGGCTCTCCGCTTCTCTGATAGGCGATGACACCTGCCACATTACCGGCAAGAGAAGTTGTAAGGTTGCTCGAAGGCACCTTCAGGTTTTGGACATTGACAGTGGAAATCGAACCGATGACGCTTTCCTTTTTTTGTCGGCCGAAAGCCACGACAACTCCCTCTTCGAGTTGGTTTACCGCTTCTTTCAACTGAACATTGATGATTGTTTGAGTGCCGACAGCAATAGTCTGCGGCTCTTTTCCGAAGAAATCGAACTGAAGCTTGTCAGTAGGCTTCACTCCCTGAATTTCGTAGGTACCGTCCACATCGGCGATCACACCCTTGGTGGATCCTGCAATGGATACCGTGGCACCCGGCAAAGGTTCTCCTGTTCCCTGCTCCGTTATGACACCCTTTACAGTCTTCGTCTGGGCGAAAGCCAAAGAGGCTGTCATGATAGAGACAGTGACCAGCATTAGTGCTTTTTTAAACATAGGAAATAATTAGTAAGTGTGTTGTAAATAGTGGGTCAAATATAGCAATTATATTTCCGAGTTGCAAAATAAAATTTTATCTTTGAAACATGATACAAGCACTTCTGACACTCATTACTTTAGTCGCAATCTCTTTGAGTCCGGTGACTCCGGAGAGAGCCAAAACAACTTATGTCAATCCTTTAATAGGCACGGACGGAATGGGACACGTCTTCCCCGGAGCATGCGTTCCTTTCGGAGGAGTCCAGCTCAGTCCGGACACAGACACAATCCCCCACAACATTGCGGGCAAATACCAGCCCCGGGTCTATGATTTCTGTTCGGGCTACAGGCAGGAAAGCAAAACCATAGTGGGATTCAGCCACACTCATTTCAGCGGAACGGGACATTCTGACCTTGGAGACATACTGATAATGCCGGGGACGGGGGAAATCAGACTCCAACCAGGCACGGAAGACGAGCCGGACAAAGGCTATCGTCAGCGTTTCTCCCACTCAAGCGAGAAAGCGAGCCCGGGGTATTATGAAGTAAGACTTGACGACAGCGGAATAAAGGTGCAACTGACAGCAACTAAGCGCGTGGGCGTGCATAAATATACTTTCCCGGAAGGAGAACATGCCCCCCATATCATACTTGATCTCGGTCACGGAATATATAATTATAAAGGTAAGAGTCTCTGGTGCGAACTCAGAGTCTGGAACGACACTCTCGTTACCGGCTGCCGCATAACAAACGGCTGGGCGCGCGCAAACTACACTTATTTTGCAATAAAATTCTCCCGGCCTATTATAGATTACGGTTTCAAGGAGCGCGCCGCCCGGGACTACAAAGGCGGCTACAACAAACTCCCCCAGTGGCGCAACTTCCCCGACATGGCGGGAAGGGACATAGTGTCATGGATGAAATTCGATCTTCCGGGCAAAAGGGAGCTGACAATGAAAGTTGCCATCTCCGCTACTGGCTGCGAGGGGGCGCTGAAAAATCTTGAAGCCGAAGCGGAAGGAAAATCTTTTGAACAAATAACCTCCGAAGCCGCGGATGAATGGGAAAAAGAACTTGACTGCATAGAAATTGACGGTACGGAGGCGCAGAAACAGATGTTCTACACCTCCCTCTATCACACCATGATAAACCCTTCGATATATCAGGACGCGGACGGGCTTTATAGAGGACTCGATCATGAACTGCACAGGGCGGAAACTTTCACCAATTATACCGTATTCTCTCTTTGGGACACATATAGGGCAGAGCATCCTCTGCTCACTCTGATAAAACCCCGGCAGGAAAAGGATATGGTGGAGTCCATGCTGGCGCATTTCGACCAGAGCGCGGCAAAGATGCTTCCGGTATGGAGCCACATGGCGAATGAAAACTGGTGCATGACAGGCTATCACAGCGTTTCGGTAATTGCGGACGCTATCGCAAAGTCTCTGGACATTGACAAAAAGCGTGCACTCAAAGCCATGGCGACGACTGCCCGCAACGATTGGTACGGAGCTTTGGGCAGCTACAGACGCCTCGGCTACGTTCCTTACGACGAGACGGCAACTGCTGCCAGCAATACCCTCGAATACTCCTATGACGACTGGGCAATATGGCGCAGCGCAGTCCTCACGGGTGACGAACTTGTTGCAAAAGAGTTCTTCCCGCGCGCAAGCTACTATAAAAACACTTTCGACAAGAGTATAGGATATGCCCGTCCGCGCTATGCAGACGGAAGTTTCAAAAAAGATTTCGACATAAAGATGACTGTGGACGAGGGCTTCATTGAGGGAAATTCCCTCAACTTCTCTTTCCACGCCCCCCAGGATGTCTACGGAGTAATGGAAATGATGGGAGGGGACAAAAAATTCATAGCCAATCTCGATGAGCTCTTTGCAAACGAGCTTCCTGCATACTGTTACGAGAATAACGAGGACATAACGGAGGATTGCCTCATGGGAGGATATGTACACGGCAACGAGCCGAGCCACCATATTCCGTATCTGTATGTATGGAGTTCACAGCCCTGGAAAACGCAGAAATGGCTGCGTGAAGTGATGAACCGCTTCTACAAGCCAGAAATAAGAGGTCTCGGAGGCAATGACGATTGCGGGCAAATGAGCGCGTGGTATATTTTCAGCGCCTGCGGCTTCTATCCCGTATGCCCCGGCACCGACCAATATGTACTTGGCGCGCCTTATCTTCCTTACGCAAGCATCAAACTGCCCGACGGCAAAAAATTCACGGTTACGGCAAAGGGCGTAAGCGACAAAAACCGCTATGTAAAAAAAGTCCTGCTCAACGGAAAAGCCTATACCAAAATGTATATAACGCATTCCGACATCGTCAACGGAGGAACGCTCGAATTCGTAATGGGCTCCACACCGGACAAGAAACGCGGAACAAAAGCAACAGACAAACCTTATTCCCTGTATGAAGAAGTTATTTTGCACAATTCTCCTGCTGCTGCCCCTGAAAATGGGAGCGCAGGTAAAACTGATTGATTATGTAAATCCTTTCGTCGGCACAGACGGTTTCGGGAACTGTTACCCGGGGGCGCAAGTCCCGTTCGGAGGGATACAGATAAGTCCGGACACGGATGATTACGATTATGATTCCGCTGCAGGCTACAAATACGGCAAGCCGGAAATTCTCGGCTTCAGCCTGACGCATCTGAGCGGAACGGGAATACCTGATCTCGGAGATTTTCTGTTCACTCCGGGGCTGGGCTCGAAGGTGAAGCCTTCACGCTTTTCTCATGAAAATGAAAGTGCGAAGCCGGGCTACTATGAGGTTCTCCTGCAGGATTCCGGGATAAAGGCGGAACTTTGCGCCGCTCTTCGCAGCGGAATGCTGCGTTTCACTTTCCCTCGTACGGACTCAGCCTATATTTCCATAAATCTCAACCATACCCTGCGCTGGAAATGTCCTTGGTCAAGCATACGTCTGCTTGACGAGCACACAATCGTGGGGAGTAAAATAGTCAGCGGATGGAATCCTGAACGTTATATATATTTCGCGGCGCGCTTCTCGGAGCCGGTCAAGGATTTTGCAATATATCAGGACGGAAAGATAGTGGAATATAACACCAAGCGTTTCAGAAGTTCCCTTGAGGCATGGGGAGCCAATATACATGCGGAAATACGATTCCCCGCCGATGAGGACAAGCAGGTATGTTTCAAAGTCGCAGTTTCCGGAGTAAGTACGGACGGAGCGCTTCTCAACCTGAAAGAAATAGATTCCAAGGATTTTGACACGGTGCGTGCCGAGGCGGAGGCAAAATGGGAGCAGGAGTTGGGCAAATACGAACTATCGCCGGAGTGCGATGCCGACACAAGGGAGACTTTCTACACAAGCGTATATCATACCGCCCTGCATCCTTTCGTCTTTCAGGATGCGGACGGACAGTATCGCGGACACGACAAGAATATTGCAAAGGCGGAGGGTTTCACCAACATGACAACCTTCTCTCTGTGGGACACTTACCGCGCTTTTCATCCTCTGCTCAATCTTGTCAATCAGCCTCTTCAGGCGGATATAGCCAATTCAATGCTTGCGCATTTTGACAAGAGCGCGGAGCATATGCTCCCTATATGGTCCTTCTATGCAGGGGAAACATGGTGCATGATAGGCTATCACGCGTGCTCGGTCTTGACGGACATGATGCTGAAGGGAGTCACAGGCTTCGACTACCAGAGAGCTTTTCAAGCTATGAAAACCACTGCGACCAATCCCCATTACGACTGCATAAAAGAATATACCGAGCTCGGCTATGTCCCTTTCGACAAGGAAAAGGAGTCTGTTTCCAAAACTCTTGAATATGCCTATGACGACTGGTGCATAGCCCAGGCGGCAAAACTCCTCGGACACGAAGAAGACTATAAGTTTTTCCTCGAACGCTCGAAGAATTACAAAAATCTGATAGACCCGCAGACAAAATATATGCGCGGCAGGGATTCACAAGGGAATTGGCGCACGCCCTTCTCGCCCATAGCCTATCAGGGACCTAATTCCGTGCATGGTTGGGGCGACATTACGGAGGGTTTCACAATGCAGTATACCTGGACTGTCCCCCACGATTTCCAGGGATATATCGATGCCGCCGGCAGGAAGTTGCTGCTTTCCCGACTTGACGAACTTTTCACTCTCGAACTGCCGGAGGATATACCCGGAGCCCACGACATTTGGGGGCGTATAGGAGGGTATTGGCACGGGAACGAACCTTGCCACCATATTCTATACCTATATAATATATTGGGCGAGCCATGGAAATGTCAGAAGTGGGTAAGGTATGTCGCGGATAATTTCTACGGCAACAAGCCTAATTCCCTGAGCGGGAATGACGATTGCGGGCAAATGTCGGCGTGGTATCTTTTCAACTGTATGGGCTTCTATCCGCTGTGTCCCGGAAGCGGAGTTTATTCCCTCGCTTCACCTTGCGTGCCGGGCATGAAAGTAAAGCTTTCTTCGGGAGCAAGCCTTGAAATTGTCACAGAGGGCTGGAGCAAAGAAGCCGTATACGTGAAGTCAGTTTCATTCAATGGAAAGCGCCTCGACAAACCCGAGATTTCATACGAAGATATCAGGAATGGAGGCACTCTGAAATTCATAATGAGCAGGAAACCCCGCCGCATGAAGTAGTTAAAGCAACTATTTGCGCATTTTTGAAGGTATTGAGTTGTCTATCATCAATATCAAATTCTCATAGTGGGCTTTTACAACACCTGAGGAATGCTTTGCAGCCTTGTATAACAGCTTTCTCAAGCGTGTCAATCGGGCTAATGCCAGCGTCGAAGCTTCGGAGTTTCTTGAGAGCGAAAAGTTGTTCCTATTGCTTGCATCAAGCGGTTTTTCCAGCATGGCAGCAAGAGAGTTCAAATATACTTTCTGGAGCAACCTTTCCGAAGTTTGAGGATTTTTGGCGCCTCTCAGGCTTTTCCATATCTCCCCGTCAAGGTCCGAGAAAAATTCTTCCACAGTATATGCTTCTTTGCCATTGGATGCTTCATTTGCCATCATCTTGTCAAGAGTTCTGGTATTAAGCAATCTTCGCAGTATCGAAGCTTGCACCGCAACAATACTATTGAATGTTTTTATTCCCGTCCTATCTTCGAGATTCCTGTCTTCGAGCCACCCCGGGAAAGAGAACAGTTCTCTGTTGAGAAAAGACATGGACTCCTTCTGGATGTGTCTGGGCACATACTCTTCCACTTTCACATCGAGTTGCTCCGCCGTTATGGAATTGTGGTAAATCCCCGCAATATTGGTAGCTGCATGTTTCATGTAAAGCGCAAATTGGTCTGTTACGCTTTGGTACAGCAATACCGCATTATTGTGGTTTTTATTTGCCTCGCTTGTCCATGCAATTATTTCAGGGACAATTCTTTTAAGATTCCTTATGCCATAACTGCCTGCTTTCACCGCATCATCTCCCAAATCTTCACTCTGATTTCGCGGATCATCCCTGTCAAGTTCAGTTCCGAAAGTATAGCGAATATCGCTGTTGAGTTTTTCTATCACCCACTTGTTCATATATGGTCTTTCCTCATCGGGAGAGTTGTATTCAGGAAGCCAACGATAACCCCATTCTATTGCCCAGGTATCATACATCCCTATACGGGGGAATATCCCCAGGCGTGAAATGCTGTCTTCCGGCTGAGCCACATAATTGAATCTGGCATAATCCATAATGGAAGGGGTATGCCCGTTCGCCTCAACCCAGGCTTTATCCCTGAGTTTCTCGACAGGAACCGTATGCGAAGAACCGAAATTGTGACGCAGACCGAGGGTGTGTCCGACCTCGTGAGAGGAGACGAAGCGTATCAGCTGCCCCATCAGTTCGTCATCAAATCGCGGTTTTCTTGCCCCTGTATCGATTGCCCCTGCCTGGACCACATACCAATTGTGAAGAAGTTGCATCACATTGTGATACCAGTTGATATGAGTTTCCAGTATCTCTCCGCTTCTCGGGTCATGTATATGCGGACCGCTTGCATTGGGAATGTCCGATGGCTTATACACAATCGCAGAATGCCTTGCATCTTCAAGACTCCACTCCGTATCATCCGCAGAAACTTCTTTTGCAATTATGGCATTCTTGAATCCCGCCTTTTCAAAAGCTCTCTGCCAGTCGTTCACACCTTGAATAAGATAGGGAACCCATTTCTTGGGAGTCGCAGGATCGATATAGATGATTATCGGCTTTTGAGGCTCCACAAGTTCTCCCCCAAGATATTTTTCCCGGTCTTCCGGTTTAGGCTCCATTCTCCATCTGGTTATAAAAGCCTGACGTTGCACTCCGTGAGGATTTGCATCGAAATCGGTGTGGGATACCGCGAAGTAACCGACTCTCGGATCGAAATAACGCGCTTTCATGGGCTTGGAAGGCAGAAGTATCAAAGAACTGTTGAGTTCATAAGTAAGAGGAGTGTGAGCGCTGCCTCCGAAAAGCATTGCCAATATTCCCGATAGAGGAGAGGTAGATTTTTTTCTATTGAAAGTCTTGGTCGTCTTGATTTCGATATTCAGCGGGTAGGCTTTCAAGGTATCGATATAACTCGCTTCGCTCACCATCGTACCTATACCTGCCGCATCTTTGGAATCTTTGTCAAAGGAGAAAAGCTCGTTGTCTTTATTGATAAAGTCCGTGAGGTCGATAAGATAATTATACCTATCCTCCTCTTTTCTTATCGCCTTCAAAGCGAAACTCGCGACTATCGGCTGAACATTGGAATTGAGCACCGCCCTATACAAGCCGAGAGTGTCCGAAGAGTGCTCATAATAGGAAACCTGACGGACAAATATCTTATTGCCTTTCCCCTTCTGGAATCTGAGAACCTCGTCACTTATGTGATCTCCCGGATACCCGACAGCTCTTTTCTGCTTGTCGGCGGGCGCTTTGACAATACGATTGACCACCATTATGTCACGCCCGAGCAGAGAATCCGGGATTTCCATATAATATCTATCATCAAGCAGATGAATTGTGAAAAATCCTTTGAAAGTTTTAGCCTTCGCCGTAATCACTTCTTCAAACGGCTTGACAAGCTCCTTTTTCTTATCGGTGCTGTCTTTCTCCCCTTTCTCTGTCTTGACCTCACACATAATGCCCGAATAATACGCCAAAGAATAGGCGTAGACAGGACATATAGATAAAAACGTCAGAATAAAGGAAATAATTATTTTCATCTTTTGATATTATTATATTCCCGAATTGCCATACATATTCAAGTTGTTCTCCTTGGACATTTTCTGATGTGCCTTTGCCTTCATGCTGTAGTCCTTGCCGTCAATGGTGAAAACGAATTCAAATTCTGTCTCCAATCCTTTGTCAAATGGTACGGCAACCATAATATATGATGTACTGCCGATAGATGCACCCTTATATCCTGAGACGATTTCAAGAGGTTCAGACAGCACATATTCAATTTGTCTGACAGGTTTTCCGGTAATTGTCATTGTGGACAGGTCTATCGTTGCTCCCTTTTCGTATGCAATCGGTCTTTCGCTCTTTACAATAATCTTTGTGCAGGTTTTCCCCACAAGAGCGTCGGGACATGACACACCCGGGAGGGTGATTTGGGAAAAGCATGGCTTGAAAGCCCCAAGCGAGAGCGGCGCATCAGAATACTTTGTCACTTTTGCAGATGCGTAGTATAAGCCATATTTACTAAACGGCTTGAACTCTTGCGGATTCTGATTTTGAACTCTAATATCAGGAACGGAAATTTTCTTGTAATCGGAAGATTCTTTATTGAAAGGAGTATATGCATAAATAATATTTTCACCCTCGTTGAATACAATGGATTTGTCCTTGAACAAAGGTTTCAATTCTATTTCTCCGGTGACCTGGGAATTATACATTATGTATTTTTTGCCTTTAAGATCTTTTATTTCATAAGTTGCTGTGCCGGTCGGAAGATAAGCCAGGTTATTTTGACTTGCCTGTTGCCCTGATATGGAAAAAATACCTACTGTATCCGTTTTTATCCAGCCTTGGGAGCCGTGCGAATACACATCAAAGACACTCGAAAAACTTAGGACTTGCCTCTGTGGGAGTGACGATGGGCAGTCTTTCCTGCAAGATACAAATGACAAAGCCGCAATGGCAGCAACGCTGATTAAAACTAATTTTCTTCTCATAATATTTTATATTTAAAGTTGATCAATACTCTCCTTGATAGTTCGTGCACCATACAATGCCTTTCACATCCCCGAATCCGTCGAAATAACGGAGTTCCGCTTTTCTTAGAATCCCGCTGAAGATGCTTTCCATAACGATGGGGCTGACATCTATTATCGATATGCCTCCGCCTTCCTGCGCGAGAGCCAGTCTGAAATTGGCAGACGTGCTATGACCTCCGTATTCGGAAAATTCGCTCACGACGGGGCTTCCGTTAATCTTGACAATTCGCCCTTTTGCTTCATACACAAGGGCATGGGTATGCGATTTCATATTATATGCATACAGGTTTTTATCCCCATCGGTAAAATAGAAATACGGATTTTTGCTGAAATTGGAAGACATGCAGACAATGCTCTCATCTCTCATAATGGAAGCCCCGCTGAACGGGTATTGCTGCGTGGATGTTATCAAATGTGTTTTTTTCGACATATTCCTTACCGAAAACTCGAATATCTGATAATCTCCGGTCCCATTTACATCTATCAACGATATGTAGTTGGACCACATCACCAGAGCATGGTACTCCCCTTCCACATCGACGTTCTCGAAAGCTCCTATTCCAAGACATTTCGTATTCACTCCCATATTGTCCACTCGAAGGACTCCGGATGGAATTGTGAGGTTTTGGTCGTAAGTTCTCAGATATACTATACTTGGGAAATATGGCTTGCCGTATCCCGAATCCGTTATGCAGAGGAATCTTCCATGCATACTGTCATATAGAAGACAGTTCTTTTCGTCGAAGCAATGAAAAGTATTGTTATGAAATGTCGATACGCAGCTTATCTTTGCCCCTCCGTCAAATTCGTAGGGCGAAGAAGTATACCTGCCATAGTAGGGGATGCTGTGATTGTCGTATCCTACGCCTCGAATATACACTTTCCCCTCTTTGGAAAAGATGGCGTAATATTTTATTTTGAAAGCGAATGCAGCGATTTCAAGCTTCTCGGGCTCCTCTCCGTTTTCGAACTCATCGGACAAAGCCATATCTTTCTTCAACGAATTACCGTCCAAAGTTATAGAGCCGCTCGCCTGGTTTATAATTATTTTAGGAAGACCCGAAACGTATGAGCCGGGTATAGAGCCCAACACATAATAGTAAGATATTCCTTTGGGACCTGTCCCCAATCCCCCCTCTATGCTGCGGCTTATGTTATGGAAGCACTTAAATTCGGGAGTTATGAATGACAAAGAGGATTTTCCGTCTCCCATATCCGAAAGTATCATCCAGCCCCATTCGAAAGAGTTTTTTATATTTATGGTAAGCGGACGGTCCATAATAAAGACCTCCCCTGTCCTGCGATTACTTACCTTTATAATAAGTTCGTAAGCCCCTCCGTTTTCGATATTGTATTTAAGATGATATCCCGTGTTTATGAGTTTTCTGTCCATGTACCATTCTATTATGAATTCTTTATCGACATCTTCAATTTCTTCGGACAGTTTTATGGGAGCGTCAATCTCAAAATCTTCTCCTGCAATAAAAGAATAGCTTGTGGTCGCGGCATTGCCGAACTCCACTTGTACAGACTTGGTATAGGCATAAGTTCCCAAATCTTTGTAGCAGGAAGTCAGGAGCGAGGAAGAGAGCCCCGCAAGGGCAAGTATATTAAAGAGTTTCATAAGCGTCTATCCTATTGTTTCGTATAAAGCCGTTTTCCCATCTTCACAGTAATACCGGTAATTCCCCTTAACCCATTCTTCTTTCCACCATGCCTTGAAGTCCGAAATCAGCTTCGCAAACTGAATCCCGCTGTATTCATCGAGATTTTTCAGAATCTTCCCGCCCATGAAAATTATAAAAAGCCTATACTTTATGTCGGAATAAGGACCAAGCTTCGAGGCAATGCTCTGTTTCCACCACTTAGGCTCGGAAACCTTGTCCGTTACATGTATTTTTGCGACAAGATACTCTTCGGGTGCGCAGCTGCAATTCCCGACTTTATCAAGATGCAGCGTTATCTTCAAATCCGTTTTCAGCAGTTCTTTATTTCTTTTGACCGGAATTTTGTAAATATCTTTCGGAACTCCTGCGCGAAATACAGCATTGTTCGGCAAATCGTAATCCAAGCCCCTTACGGCATTTGTGGCAGATTCCACAGTCGAAACCGTGACTGGAGCATCCTTTTCGAGAAGAAACCCCCAAAGCGACATCTCCACACCGACTTCCCCTTCCAAAGACAGAGGGGCATCCGAGGCAAAGTTGAACTCCACTTTTTGAGGAGTCCTGTCTTTCATATATGAGAAATGAATGTAATTCTCTCCGTTATATGTTTTTAATTTTTCCTCCCGGCAGGAAACTGCCGTGAATATTATAGAGGCCAAAAGATATATAAAGCGTAATTTAGTCATAATCACTCATTACATTGTTTCACTAACAGGAATCGGCAGAATGTATTTGCCTCCTGCTTCAATATCGCCATTCTCATCTGAACCGGGTATTCTATCAAACATAAGCCTCTTGTAGGTAAAGAATGTCCTCCCCTCACCTATACTCTCTTTCCTTATGTCAAGTACTATTTCTTCCATCAGCTGCTCTCGTGTTTTTACGGAAAGGCTCAGACTCCGCCTTGCCCCTCTTGCTTTCCGCAGCTCCTCCAAATATTCAATCCCCTTTGATACATCTCCGTTTCGCGCAGACAGTTCGGCAAGTATTTGGCAGATTTCACTAAATCTGATTATCGGGACGAGAGGCCCCTCTATTTCAGTTATATCCTTGTCTGTGGACTCTTTGTATTTGAGGGTGAAATATTTGAAGTCGGTTTCATTCGTTTTGCCTATAAGATAGGTCAAACGATAGTCCGAAAAGACCCCCGTATTGTCGGAAGCGAACAGGTTTTCTATATTTGCCAAAGGGAGTCTTGTCGTGTTGGAAGATGCCCTCCACACTTCGGAAGAATAATTCTCCACAAGCTGTCTGCGATACAGCCCGAAAAGGACATCGTGATACATCTTCGTGTATCTTGAATCCGGCTTGCCGACAATATCCTTTTCCGCGGTAAAACCTATCCAATGTTTCTCTTTGTAATATGTATCGTATAATTCTTTGGCGGAACTTTCTGCCAGATTGTAGTAAACCGGTCCTGCATAAAGATATACCATGGCTTGCAGACCTTTAATGGCAAGATAATTCAGGCGCATACCTCTGAACCAGAAAAAAATGCCCATACTGTCCACATAAAGGCTTGAAGAGAAGCGATATTTGGCGCTCCATACGGGAGAGACATCATACATTCCCGAAGAATACATGGCGGAGGGATGCGTAATTGTGTCGAAACGACGAAGAAAAATCTCCGCTTTATCAAGATCGGACATTATTCTATGCAGAAATTCATCCACGGAGAGTTTTACGCTAATATTATCCCTATAACTGTCTCTGTACGGCAGATATGCTCCGGTGGGAGAGGATTCGGGAGCCGGGGCAAAAAGACGGAAAAGTTCGAAGTGCATCAATGCTCTTATCGCCAGGGACTCCGCAACAATCAGCTGCTTTTCATCTTCTCCATATTCGAACTTTTCAGCAGGAACATGCTCTATTTCTTCAAGCAGCTTGTTGACATTGGCTATCACCTTGTAGCTTTTCTCCCAGATTGCGCTCACAATCGGTTCAGCCCGTATTGTGTTGTATAGCAGTTTTCCAGCATCAGGATAGATTGGATTTTCTATTTCATCATCCTGACGATACTGTTGCGAAATAGCACTCATAAAGCCCCAACTCAGTTCTTTTCCGAAAAGTTCGTCGGAAGCCATATTAAGGTATATACCGTTGAGCGCATTTCTGAATCCGAATCCGGTTGAGAACAAATCTTTTCCGGAAATGGCGTTGTCGGGAGTCACGTCAAGCCAATTCGTACAGGATACCGCCAAAAATACAACTATTGCCAATGATTTGATATTCATCTCGACTTTTATTTAGAATGTTACATTTGCAGTGAAGTTGCAAGATCGCGAAAAAGGATAATCAAGCCCTCTTTCTCTTCGTATTGTGGAAAGATAAAACAGATCATTCACCGATAGGGAAAGCCTTATACCCGCTATATGATACTTATTGAGCATGCTTTCCGGGAGCGAATAATTCAATGTAAGAGAACTGAATCTCAGAGTGTTGTCTTTCTGAACGAATCTGGACGAAGCTCCGGTGGTTTTACTTCTGTCCCGTATGTCCTTCATCGTGGTCACGTCCCCTGGCTTTTGCCATCTGTCCCAAAGGACTCTTCTATCGACATTTGAATTTTTTATGTCAGCGTTTTCAACGTATGACACAAGAGTATGATTATATGAGTCTCCGCCGAAAGTATACATAAAGGAAGAGAAGAGGGAAAATCTTCTGAAAGATAAAGTACAGCCGAAAGACCCTTGTCCGGATGGAGAGGAATCCCCTATTACAGACCATTCTTCCGCAGACCATTTGTCGGTTACAGTGCCGTCTTTTTTGATGTATATTTCTTTTCCGTTAGAGGGGCTTATTCCCAGAGATTTCATTCCATATATCGAAGTCAAGGACGCCCCTTCATAGTATTTCAGGTAAGTCTTGGCAAAATCGCGCGAACTTGACTCTCCCGGTCTGAATTTGGAGAATAAGTCTTCTATTCTTTTATTGTAATCCCTCATTGCCTGCGAAATTTCCATGATTCGGTTTTCGTTGTGCGCAAAATTGCCGAATATCTGAAAGAACCAGTCTCTGTCTGAATATATTTTTATGCGCATATCAAGTTCAAGCCCGGTATTCTTCACCTTTCCCATATTGTCTTTATAGGAAGTAAATCCCGTAGATGACGGTATGGTGTAGTCCGAAATAAGATCCACAGTCCTTTCGCGGTAGCCCGTCAGTCTAAGGTATAGCCTGTCCTTCCAAAGCCCTATTTCAGCGCCTGCATCAAAGGAATATTTACGTTCCCATCTCAGATCAGGATTCCCTTTCTGAGACAGAAAGACTCCGTAGCCCGTAGGGTACCACCCTTCGGTCTGAAGGTCATACATGTCTCGGGCAGAGTATAGAGGGAAGTTGGTTTTGCCCGTCAGTCCGTAAGATGCCCTTATTTTCAGTAAGGAAATGGTTTCGTTGCCTTTTAGGAAAGAATAATTATGTATGTTAAGTCCTCCGCCTGTCGCCCAAAAAACGGACCATCTCTTATCCGCACCGAATTCCGAAGAGCCGTCTGCACGCCCCGTGACATCCAAAAGGTATATATCCTTATAGGAATAATTTATAGTCAACAACTGTCCTATCATTCTGACAATATTGTCGGAACTGACGGGCTTTCCATAGACTTCCGCCGAGTAGTTCGGAGAAATCAGTTTACCCCCGGGGAAACCCCGAAAATGAATCGTAGAGGCTTTTGCCGTAGTCTGTCTCACATTGGAGGAGAGGCAGACATTAATGTCACTTCCTGATATTCTTCTGTTGAAAATTAATGACAGGCTCCCGTCAAGAATGCTTTTGCGGCTTTGCCCATCGGTCTTCTCTCCGTTTTTTGCTCCTTGGGATGATGAATATGCGGCTGATGAAGGGTCTTTGAAGCGTTCCTGCTCAGAATTCCTCAACAATGCGGAAAAATGCCCTTTCAATTTCAGCCCGCCGATTATATTCCAATTAAAATCGAGATTATCCGAGATTTCGTTGTAGGTGGATTTATCAAAACTGTTATAATACTCTATTTCATAAAGCGGATTGACGAGAGTTCCGGAATATCCTCTGAATCTTTCAAGACGTCTGACATAAAGACCTTCATTATCATAAAGTCTGAGATAGGGCAAAAGATGAGAATAGGTTCTGAATGTATTATAGGGTACATTTGAGCTGTTATTCTTGGCAAACGACACCATGTTGCGTATCTGAAGACCCCCTCTGCGCCAGTCAATCGAAAAGCTACCGTCTGTACTGTTTCTCGAAGAATGCTTCATAACGCCCGCATTACTTTTATATCCCAGTTTGATTCCCCATCTCACATCGTGTTCCCCTCCGTCGACAAACAGAGAATGCCTATTGTCCATACTTGTGCGCAAACCCTGAGAAAGCCAGTAAGTGTCAGTTCCGGTAAGGATATTATTAAGACGTCTGTAATAGTCATTATTGTATGGCGAGATTTCGGGGAAAGAACTGTCATATAGTCCTGCAAGTCTTTCCGCCTCCAATTTTTCTCTTGCATTCATAAGATTGTAAGAAGACAGGTCGGGAGTCTCCACCGATACTGTTCCTACATAATGCATTCTGATTTTTCCTGCATCGGGAGAACGGCGTTCAATCACGATGACTCCATTTGCGGCACGAGAGCCATATATTGCCGTGGCGGCGGCGTCTTTCAATATATTTATGCTATGGATGCTGTTTATATCCAAATCATATATTTTTTCCACATCAACTTCAAAGCCGTCCAAAATAAATATGGGCAGGTTCGAGTTACCATTCAGGACTTCCTTGGAGATTAGGGAAGATGCAGCCTTTTCCAGATCCGTCTCCCCTATGCCCGTCAATCCTCTCATCACGAATTTAGGTAACTTATTGGGATCCGCCCCCGAGGAAATATCTTCAATCAATCTAAAAGATGGGTCGAATGTTTGGATCGCAGAAATAAGGTTCCCCGAATTTGCATTTAAGATGGCGTCTTTGTCTATTCGTATTGCATTACCCGTAAAACTCTCCTTTTTTATGGAATGGTACCCCGTTACCACCACTTCATCAATGCTTTCCAAAGACTCCGCCATTACCATGTCAAGCCTTTCCCTGAATGTTACCCTGACGGTTTTGGATTCATATCCCATACAGGAAAAAGTGATTTCCGCACCATCTTCGGGAATCTTCAACAAATAAAGACCCTCGTTATTGCTGGCGGTTCCCATTGAGGGGATGGTTTTATGCATAATTACAACACCTGCCATGGCTGTACCTGTATTTTTATCCTTTACATAGCCATAGACATAATTGCCGGATTTCGGGAAAACTATATTTTTGAACGGTTCAATATTTTGTTGCGCCAGCAAGCTGTTAGAGCATAAAAAAAGTAGGAAGATAAATAACAGTCTCGGCATCCGTCTGATGAAATTAGAATTGAAGTGTAAAGGTATATAGGAGGAAAAAATCAAACAATCCCTATTTATCGGTATAATATGATTAAATCCCGTGTTTTTGCGGACACAGATTCAGGGAAAATTTCCCCGAAAATAATCCTTAAATAACTTGATTTTAATCGATTTATTTTATAATTTTGACAAACAAACCGATTACAGACTTGTCACTAACCAAACTATTTAACAGCTAATTTTTTGTTACACAAACAAATATTATTAACACTATTACTTTTCATTTAAAAATTGTCTTATGACGAAACGATTAATGATGGTTATGTTTGCACTCCTGCTCATGGGGGCGCAGGCATTTGCTCAGTCGTCTATCTCCGGTAAGGTCATAGATGAGCAAGGCGAGCCGGTTGTCGGAGCGGGAGTAGTAATTAAAGGTACTACCCGAGGCACTTCAGCCGACCTGGATGGTAATTGGACAATAACTGCAAAGGCAGGAGATGTCCTCGTTTTCTCGGCAATAGGCTATGCTTCACAGGAAGTCAGCTTAGGCTCACAGAAAATAGTCAATGTAACCCTCAAAAACGACGCACTCTTCCTCGAAGATGTCATCGTAATCGGTTACGGCTCCGCAAAAAGAAAAGACCTCACCGGAGCTATCACCCAAATCAACAACAAACTACTTACAACGCAGAATGCGTCTTCGGCGACTAAAGCCCTTGAGGGTGCCGTGCCGGGATTGATTTACGCGGCTGTGGATGCGCAACCGGGCAATGACGCCGGCTTGCGTGTACGCGGACTCGGCTCCACAAGCCAGAACTCTTCCGACGCATTGGTTGTGATTGACGGTGTGCCTGCACAAGGCGCGAACCCTCTCTCCAACATGAACTCCGAGGACATCGCTTCAATCACCGTGCTCAAGGATGCGGCTTCGACTGCAATCTACGGCTCACGCGGTGCGAACGGTGTCATCCTCGTAACCACGAAGAACGGCACAAGCGGAAAGACCAAGGTGAATTTCCAGACACGTTTCGGCTGGAACACTCCGGGCACTTATGCAAGCAATCAGATTGACAATGCCGCAGGCATATACGAATATGTATGGCGTTCAATCTACAACTCTTACCGCTATGGCGTGAACAAGACAGGAGGTCCGGTACTCGATACCGCTACCGGAGAGTACAAGACCAATGTAAATAACCCTAATTATACCCACGAGCAGGCTGCGGAATTTGCAAGCCAGCACCTTTTCAACTACATAGGTCAGGAAAACACCTTCGCAAGGAACAGCCTTGGAAACTATATGGCATATAATGTTCCCGGAGCGGTATATACCCCTGACGGCAGCAATTCGTCATCATCTTCCACCATGTCAGGGGAGTATCTCATAGATCCGAGCACAGGAAGGCTCAACCCTAAAGCAAAACTTCTGTATAAGGACACTTATGCGGACGCTCTGCTCCAGACTGGTTTCCGCCAGCAGTACGACATAGCTGCAAGCGGCGGTTCCGAAAAGGAAGATCATTATATATCTATAGGATTTATGGAAGATCCTTCCTATATTCCGAACTCCAATTTCAGCAGATTGACAGGACGTGCAAAAATCAATGCAAAGCTTTTTGAATGGCTCAAAGTCGGCACGAATGTCAATTACACCTATTCAAGAACAAATTATATAGGAAGTTATTGGAATGCACGCAACTCCGGTTCCAATCAGGGCTCGGTATCGAGATTCGTAAACGGTCATACTCCTATAATTCCATTCCACGCTCACGACAAAGATGGAAATTTCATTTATGACAAGAATGGAGAGAAGTTGCGCAATGTCCTTTACAATGAGACTTATTCCCCTCTCGGACAGACCACCCGCAACTATGGCGGAACAGACATTCTTTACGCCATAAAACATGACGTGCGAGAGGATGTATACCAGATTCTCAATACCCGCTCTTATGCTGAAGTCTATTTCCTCAATCACTTCACATACAGGCTCGATGTATCATACGACTTCATCAACAGAATGGAGAACCGCTATTACAATGGTACTACCGGTCGTGCAAAGGGTATAGGTGGCTATTTCGGAAAGAGGAATTCCAATACGAATGTCTTGAATCTCCAGAACAGAATCTCATATATTCAGGACTTCGGCAAGCACCACGTGGACGCAATGGCGCTGACAGAAAGCAGTGACTGGGAATACGAGCACACTGCCTGGGGAGGAACGGACGAGTTCATTCCGGGCTTCCTTGCAAACGGTAACTTCGTAGGTCGCTATCAGAGCGCAGGTTCGACATGGACTCCTAACTACGGACACGATATAGAAAGGATGCGTTCTTATCTGGGACGTGCAAATTATGTATACGCAGACAAGTATTACCTTACGGGCTCTATACGCCGTGACGGTTCTTCAAAATTCCGCGCCGCCAATCGCTGGGGAACATTCTGGTCAGTGGGCGCAGGCTGGAGAATCTCCGAGGAATCTTTCCTGAGCGAGGCTCACGAATCCTGGCTTACCAACGCCAAACTCCGTACAAGTTATGGTCTAATAGGTAATCAGAACGGCATAGGGCGTTATATGACATACCGCACCTGGGGTTATAGCACCATATATAAATCGGCGACCAACGGTACGGGTATTCCGACAGGAACAGACTACAAATTATCTATGGGAGGCTTCGTAAACGATGCCCTTACCTGGGAGGAGACCGCTACCTTCGATATAGGCCTCGACCTTTCAGTATTCGACAGAGTGGATGTCACCTTGGATTTCTACAACCGCGTGACGGGAAACTCTCTCTTCCTGCAGCCTGTTTCCCTGCTCGCGACAGGTCAGAGCAAACTCCCTCGCAACTGCGCCGAAATCACCAACAGAGGTATAGAAATCGACATCAATGCCGACATCATACGTACCCGTGATTTCATATGGAATATTGCTTTCAACGCGAGCCACTACACCACAAAACTCACCAATCTTCCTAAAGATGCAATTCCTGCACATGTGGAAGGACTCCCTGAAGGGACTTGGGAAGCCAATACGGATTCTTGGGGTAACGCCGGAGCGGGAAGCCAGAGCGCAACCTGCTATCTTCGCGGAATAGGCAGAGACTGGTACAATATGTATCTGCACAGATATATGGGTATAGATGAAAAGACTGGTCTTCCTCTCTATCTCCACCGTGTCACACAGGCGGATCACGATGCAGGCAAGTTTACGGACACTCCTGTGGGAGGTGGTGTAAAGACTACAAATTACGCATTGTCAAGCAAGTGGGAAGTCGGAAGTGCAATTCCAGACCTCGTGGGAGGTTTCAATACCAGCTTGAGCTGGAAGAATTTCTCTCTCGACATGCAGTTTGCGTACCAGCTCGGAGGAAAGTTCTTCAGTGCAGACTATGCACAACTTCTCTACGCTACAACAGGCTCCCAGTCTTTCGGTCAGATGTTCGCTTCAAAGGAGGCTCTTCACAACACCTGGACTCCTGAAAACAATGGAGCGGGATTCCCTATGCAGTGGTATCCGTCTGGTAACAACACTTTCTTCCAGGGAACTTCCGCAAACGGACAGAACTGGCACTTCACAGACATGTCGCTCTTCTCGGCTTCATACCTGAGACTCAAAAACATCACTGTAAGTTACAGAGCGCCTAAAGAATTCTTCAAGAAAATCGGCATAGAGTACGTAAGCGGCCTTCGCCTGTTTGCTTCGGCAGACAACCTCTTCATCCTCACTGCAGCCAAAGGCATAGATCCTTCTATGACGGCAGGCGGCGGTTATGGTGATGTAGACACGTATTGCTTCCCTATGATGCGTACTTTCACGCTCGGATTCAACCTCGATTTCTAATGAACTTAATGAAATGAGCAATATGAAAAAAATTATATACAGTACACTCGCTATTTTGGCGGCAGTTGTAATTCCTTCCTGTAAGAGTCTTGATGTTCCTCCACCAAACAACCTCACTGACGAGCAGATACAGGAAATATTGAAAGGCACTGATGAAAGCGCAAAGGATATCATCATCAGCGGTATGGGCTTGAATCTCCAAAATAACTTCAATATGGTCGGAGGCACTTGGACCGGATATTCCTCATACTCTCTTAATTCTCAGGTGGATCAGGACTTCCTGATGTCAATGCGCGGCAACGATGCCATACCGGGAACAATCGAAACTGCAAATTCCGGGCACGAGACTGCCTATCAGCTCGTGACGACATACAAGCTCGACAACAACACCTTCCCTTACTATGCTCTATGCGCGACAATGGTGACAAATGCCAACAAGGTCATATACTACATGACACCGGAAGGTGCCGATCTCGGAGGAAAAGTTGCCAAGTTCCGCGGTCAGGCTCTCACTCTTAGAGCATACGGCTACCTCCAGCTCATGGAGCGTTTCCGCCCTGCAGAGGGGAAGGAGGGCAAGGGTATGCCTCTTTACAAAGAGTATAAAGTAAACCCTCCTGCAAAGATTTCTTCTGCAGCCGAGACCTATGATATGATAATAGAGGACCTCAAGGAGGCTGTAGTCCGTCTTCAGGAATACGGCTATACGGCAGATCCTTTCGACATAGATCTTGGTGTCGCCCAATTTCTTCTTGCACGCGCAGCCTTGTGGGCAAAGGACTATGATACCTGTATAGAGGCTGGCAAAGCACTTACAAGCAAGTATAAAGAGTTCATTAAGGAGGAATTTTATGGAGGAAAAGATGCTGATCTCGATAACTATGTAAACGGTAGCAAGGACATAAAGGCGGAGAACAGCGCGTTCCTCAGCGTGAAACCTGCAGTTAACCCTGAAGTAATTCTCGGATTCCCTGATACAAACGGTTCAAATACTTATTTCTACAGCTTCTTCAATGTTTTCGGCGGGCCTTCTCTGGCAGGCAACTATCAGGAAGCACCGAGAATCGATGACCGTCTTTTTGACAAAATGGATGAAAAGGATTTCCGTAAAGCAATTTTCACCAGCAAGAGTGTATCATACACTTATATCATCGACAACCAAAACACTAAAGAAGTCAGAGAAATCCCTCCTTATGCAACGCTCAAATGGGCTGCCACAATCTGCAAGGACTCTAACAAACGTGACCATAAGGAAAATTGCGACAACGTTATCTTCAGGACTTCCGAAGCATATCTGATGCTCGCAGAAGCCTACGCAATGAAGAACGATGCTGCAAATGCAAAGAAAACTCTTGATGTACTCCTTACCGCCCGTACAAAGAAAGGCGAGACCCCTCTCACTTGCGACAGCTATAATGGAATGGGAGGCATGAGCGCTATTCAAATGGTTCAGCTCCAGACCCGCATCGAAATGTGGATGGAGGGAGGAAGAGAATTCTATAACAATAAACGTTGGGGAATACAGGTTGACAGAAGCGGTTCAAAGAATCACTACCGCACAGGCAATAAATTGTCTCTTGCCGACATGGTACTCGATATGGCAAAAGAGGAGACTTCTCCAAACACTAATTGGTCCGAATAACTGACTGATAAAAAGATTATAATATGAAACATAAATTACTTACAGCATCAATCGCCCTGGCTTCGGCATTCATTTTGATCGCCTGCCAGGAGAAAGAGCAGAAATTAGTACAGACAACAGGCTTGTCTTTGGACAAGTCGAGTGTTGTGCTCAATGTAGGCGAAGTTGTGGAGTTGAATGCGAAAATTGCACCTGAAAATGCAAGCAGCAACTATATATTATGGGAAACAGATAATGCAAAAGTTGCAACAGTAGACAATTTCGGAAGGGTACAGGGCGTATATCCGGGTAAAGCCGTAATCAGCGCCGTAAGCCAGGCAGACAAGAAAATCAAGGCAGTCTGCAACGTCACTGTAAATCCTATACCTGCACAAAGCATTAAAATAAATGCAGAAAAGGAAAGTCTTTCGGAAGATGAAAGCACCAATCTCACGGTTGAGTTTACTCCTGCAAACGCCACATATCAGGATATTGAATGGTCCATTGACGACAGCAAAGTTGCAGAGATAACTCCTGATAAGAAGGACAGCAAAAAAGCCGTTCTGAAAGGCTTGAAGGAAGGCACGGTGAAAGTCAGCGCCGTAAGCAAGAATGAAACTGAGATAAAGGCTTCCATTGAAATTCCTATCACCCTCCGCATCCCTACAGAGCCTTCTACGGAAGATCTATGGAAAGACAATAAGGCAGGTCATAAAGCGATTTTCGGAGGCAAAGACGAGAAGACAGTGGATTTTCTAAGCTATAAAAACGGCATTGTAAGCTGGTCTGAAAACACGACAGGTAAGGGTCGCAAGGCAACTATGGAATTTTCTACCGGCTCCAAGATTACTGTATTCCAATTCGGTCCTGAACATTTCAAGGGGAAC